>CAZSFQ010000041.1:0-2456 GCA_964606165.1 uncultured Mageeibacillus sp. | reverse complement strand
CCATGGCCGCGACGGGCATGCTGTCCTTTGTCACGGCGACCGTGTCGGTCGATACCTACGGTCCCATCGCCGACAATGCCGGCGGGATCGCGGAGATGAGCTTTCTGGACGATGAGGTCAGACAGATCACTGATACCCTGGATGCCGTCGGCAATACAACAGCTGCCATCGGCAAAGGATTCGCCATCGGCTCCGCTGCCCTGGCCGCCCTGTCCATGATATCCTCCTATCTTTTCACCTTCACGCCCCCGACGGAGCGCATCATCCTGGATGCCATCCAGCCCCTGACCCTGGTAGGCCTTGTCATCGGCGGCGCCCTTCCCTTCATGTTCTCGGGCATGCTGATTGACTCCGTAACAAAAACAGCGCGTATCATGGTCGTCGAGGTCCGGCGGCAGTTCCGTGAGATCAAGGGACTGCTGGAAGGTGAAGTCCTGCCAGACTATGAAACCTGTATTGCCATCTCCTCAAAAGGCGCCCTGAAGGAAATGAGGGTTTCCGCGCTTTTCGCCGTCCTCTTCCCGGTCATCTCGGGATTTATCTTCGGGCCTCTCTTTGTCGCGGGGCTCCTGATCGGCTCGACCCTTTCGGCCATCATGCTGGCGCTCTTTACCGGCAACGCGGGAGGCGCCTGGGACAACGCCAAGAAGTTCATTGAAGTGGGCGGGGTCGAAGGCCTGAGCCGTGAATCGGAGGAGCACAAGCACGCCATCGTGGGCGACACGGTTGGTGATCCGCTGAAAGACACGGTTGGACCATCCCTTGATATCCTCATCAAGATCATGTCGGTTGTATCACTGGTCATGGGAGCGGTTTTCGCCCGCTTCAACCTGCTCGGCTGGATTCAATCCCTCTTGAGCTGATTGATCTGTCTCTTGAAAAGGCGGGTCTTTCCGGTTATCCGGAAGGCCCGTTTTTCTTTTGGGCGTCTTATGTCAGAATAAGCGCATGGGGACGATTGAGAAAAGACTTTTTACCGCCATCGAATTACCGGGGACCTGGCTGGGTGCCATCGAATCAACATGCATGGAATTAAAAAGACAAGGTGTACGGGGGCGTTTCGTTCCGCCCGAAAGGCTGCATCTGACACTCAATTTCCTGGGGGAAAGCAAAAAAGAAGTTCAGATCGCTGACTTGCTGAAGACGCTGGACCGGTCCGTTCCCCCCCTCATCCGGGCGGGGGAGGGCGGGCTCTTTCGCCGCAGGCGGGGCGGGGATTTGATCGTGTGGCATCTTCGTCCTGATGAAGCCCTCAAGGCCTACCGCAAAGCGGAAATGGAAGCATTATCAGCCATTGGAATTCAAATGGACCGGCGCCCCTATGCCCCGCATCTTACTTTGGTCCGGGACGCTGAAGGTGCTTTTCTCAACACAGCCGCGTTCATTACTGTATTTGACCGGCCCCTTGACTTTGCGGCATCTGAGCTCGTCCTGTTTTGGTCGCGTTTTGACAGGGGAAGGCTGGTGTACACGCCACTGGGCCGGTTCCCCTACGGCAGGAGAGGAGGAAAATGATGTCAAAGCTGGAAAAAGTTCTGGTAACCGGGGGAAGTTCCGGTATAGGCAAGGCCCTGGTTGACCGTTTGCTTGGCGGGGGAAGCGAGGTGTTCAGCTTGTCCAGGACCCTTCTTCCAAGAGAAGAGTTTTGTGAAAAAGGAAGGCTCCACCAGCTGGCCTGCGACATCACGGATGAAGCATCACTGAACCGGGCCTTCGAGGCCCTTTCCCAAAAGACGGATTCGCTGGATGCGGTATTTTCCAACGCTGGCTTCGGCATCGCCGGAGCCATCGCAGACACGTCAAAATCAGAAGTGATGCGCCAGTTTGATCTCAATTTATTCTCTTCCATCGAAGTGGTCCGCCGCAGCATTCCCTTTTTAAGCAGGAGAAATGGCCGCATCATCCTGACCAGTTCGGTCGCCGCCGTGGTCGCGCTTCCCTATCAAAGCTTCTATTCCGCCACGAAAGCCAGCCTCAACATGCTGGCGCTCGCTCTCAATACGGAGTTGAAGTCCTTTGGGATCAAGGCGGTCGCTGTCATGCCCGGTGACGTGGCGACGGCTTTCCCCGATAAACGGGTCAAGGACTACTGCCCTGTGACGGAATACGGGGAACGCTGCGAACAGTCGATTGCCCGCATGGAAGCTGACGAACGAGGGGGGGCGGATCCCGCAGTCATCGCCGGAAAGATCGTCCGGATCGCCAGGAAAAAACAGCCTAAGCCGCTATACGGCCTTGGTTTCTTCTACCGTTTGGTCCTCATCCTTTTCAAGTTGCTGCCTGTGCGCCTTGCCAACTGGATTGTAGGGAGGATCTATGGCTGAGCCGCCATCAATATGTGCTGGACAAACTGTTTACTTATGATAAAATGACTTGGCGTCCGGCGACAGGCCGGATGTAACCGGGCGATTAGCTCAGTTGGGAGAGCGCTGCGTTCGCATCGCAGAGGTCGAGAG
>CAZSFQ010000040.1:0-2899 GCA_964606165.1 uncultured Mageeibacillus sp. | reverse complement strand
AGCCGGTGACCTTCTTGTCAAGTTCCGGAAAGCTCGGGTATAATAAACGGGCACACTGCCGGAACGGCACCTCTATGCTGCAGCCGGCCCACATAAAGCAATTCGGAAATTGAAAATCAAACGACAATAGAGGCGCAGCGGATGGGTAGACAGGGCGGCCAACCCGGGATCGGGGCCCTGTTGAAGTGTTCGTTGCCGAAGGGCATCCGGAAGATCCCGGCCGGCTGACCCTGGTAGGCCGTACCAAGGACGGTTTACTGTCATGCAGGAGCATGAAGCGCTATGCGTATTTTGAGAAAAATAGGCGGCGCTTATTTTTTTCCAGCCGAAAAGTGTTGAAGGAGATGAACCATGATCGAAGCCATGATCCGCGTCCGCGTCGGCGCAGAAGATGCACACTACGGGGGGGGGCTGGTTGACGGAGCCCATATGTTGAAATTGTTCGGTGATGTAGCGACTGAGCTGCTCATCCGTCGTGACGGCGATGAGGGGCTGTTCCGCGCCTATGACAGCATCGATTTTCTGGCGCCTGTCAGAGCCGGTGACTTCATCGAGGCCAGAGGCTGGATCGAGGAGGAAGGCAGTTCCTCGCGCAAGATGCGCTTTGAAGCCTGGCGGGTGATCGCGCCACGTCCCGATCTGTCTGATTCCGCCGCCGATCTGCTGGATGAACCTGTCCTGGTCTGCCGGGCGTCCGGTACCTGCATTACCCCGAAAGCGAAACAACGCAAGTAAAGAGAGGAGAACCCATGTCAAAAGTAATTATCACGGCCGCCATCAGCGGGGCGGAGGTCACTCAGGAGATGAATCCCGCTGTTCCCTACACGGTGGACGACTTCGTCCGCGAAGCAAAATCAGCTGCTGACGCAGGTGCCGCTATCATTCATCTGCACGCCCGTCACGACGACGGCTCACCCACCCAGGACCGTGAACGTTTCCGCCTCCTTATCGACGCCATCCGGAATGCCTGTCCTGAGGTCATTATTCAGCCTTCGACGGGCGGCGCGACTGGCATGACGGCCGAAGAGCGGCTGCAGCCAACCGAGCTCGACCCCGAGATGGCCAGCCTGGACTGCGGCACCATGAACTTCGGGGGCGACGAGATCTTCGTCAACACTGAGAACATGATCATCGAGTTTGCGGCCAGGATGCGCGAGAGAGGGATCAAGCCGGAACTGGAATGTTTTGACAAAAGCCATATTGACATGGCCATGCGCCTGGTCAATAAAGGATACATCGACCGGCCGCTTCACTTTAACATCGTTCTGGGTGTCAATGGCGGCGCCGCGGCCACCCCGCGCGACCTCATATTCCTTCGCCATTCATTGCCCGAAGACGCGACCTTCACCGTCACCGCCATGGGCCGCCACCAACTGCCCTTGAATGTCATGGCCATGGCCATGGGCGGGCATCCGCGGACGGGTTTTGAGGATAATCTGCAGTATGGCCGCCGTGTCAACGCGATCAGCAACGGCCAGCTGGTCGCCAGGCTGGTCCGTATCGCGCACGAAATGAATCTTGAAATCGCGGCGCCTGATGAAGCGCGCGAGATTTTAAAAATGAAATAGTTAGAAGATGGAAAGGGAAAACAGCATGACCATGGGAGACAGATACGGCGCGCACCGCGTGATCGAGCCGAAAGGACTGCTGCCGCAGGCGGCGCAGAAAATCGATAACAAAATGGAGATCTTCGACAACGAAATCCTGATCGATGTGTCGGCGCTCAACATCGACGCGGCAAGCTTCCGGCAGCTGTGGGAAGAAGCGGAAGGTGATGAAGGACGGCTGAAGGCCAGGATCATTGAAATCGTCAATGAGCGGGGCAAGATGCAAAACCCTGTGACCGGGTCGGGCGGCATGCTGATGGGAACCGTCGCCCAGGTCGGTCCGGCCCTCAATGACCGCGGCCTGAAAGCGGGGGACCGGATCGCGACCCTGGTTTCCTTGTCCCTGACGCCGCTGTATATCGATGAGATCACAGCCGTCCACCCCGAAGTCGAACGGGTTGAGATCAAAGGCCAGGCCATCTTATTTGAAAGCGGTGTCTACGCCAAACTTCCCGGCGACATGAGTGAGAATCTGGTCCTGGCTGTGCTTGACGTAGCGGGCGCGCCCGCCCAGACGGCTCGGATCGTCCAGCCGGGAGACAGCGTGCTGATCCTGGGTGCCGGCGGCAAAAGCGGCATGCTTTGCGGCTATGAAGCCATGAAACGGGTTGGCCCCTGCGGCAATGTGGTCGGTATGAGCCGCAATGACCGGCCGGAGAAGACACTGCTGGAGAACAAGCTGGTTCATTCCTTTTTTGTAGCCAACGCACAAAATCCGGTCGAAGTGCTGGAAAAATCCCTGGCCTTGAACGGTGGTCGCGAATACGATGTCGTGATCAATGTGGTCAACATTGACGGGACGGAAATGTCATCCATCCTGCCGGCCAGGGAGGGCGGCATCGTTTATTTCTTCAGTATGGCGACAAGTTTCACACGTGCGGCGCTGGGTGCGGAAGGTGTCGGCAAGGACGTCACCATGATGGTCGGCAACGGCTATACGAAAAACCACGCCGAGTTCTCGCTCCAGGTTGTCAGAGAGAGTGAGGCACTGCGCAAAATCTTTGAGACTCTTTATCTGTAAAGGACAGGGCAATGAAAGCGGAAGACAAATACATCAACAATACAGGGAAGGCAAGGCGGGAGATGCTTTTCCCCGGTGTCCCGGACCAGGACTGGAACAGCTGGCAGTGGCAGGTGAAAAACAGGATCACGACCCTGGAAGCTTTGACGGATCTCCTGGCCCTGACCGAAGATGAAATCGATGGGGTTAAAGAAGCGCTCCAGCAGTTCCGCATGGCCATCACCCCCTACTACCTGACCCTGATCGACCCGGACGATCCCCATGACCCGGC
>CAZSFQ010000039.1:0-3007 GCA_964606165.1 uncultured Mageeibacillus sp. | reverse complement strand
TCCTGGACTTCCGGCGTTTTTCTTCGGACTACCAGGTGCCCCTGATCGGAATCAAGATCGATTTCGGCTGTGTCGCCCCTTGAAACGGTATTGTCCAAAAGCGCCTCCGAAAACCGGTCCTCGACTTCGGTCTGGATCAGGCGGCGGAGTGGTCTCGCGCCGTACTGCGGTTCATAGCCCTTGTCCGCCAGCCAGTCTTTGGCCTGGCCGGTCACATCGGTCATCAGCCCGATGTCGGCAATCCGGGCGGACAGGCGGTTAATCATAATATCGACGATCAGCCGCATGGTCGGCCGGTCCAGCATCCGGAAGAAGATGATCTCATCGACCCGGTTGATGAATTCAGGCGAAAAGGCACGGTGGAGCTCCTCCATGACAAGATCGCGTGCTTCCTGGTAAGTTTTACCGCCGTAGATCTCTTCCTCCTGCCTGTCCTCCACGTCCTGGGCTTCGTGCTCAAAGGCAAAGCCGATCCGCCTTCCCTCGTTACCCACCAGCAGCCGGGCACCGATGTTGGATGTCATGATGATAATGGTATTTTTGAAATCAACGGTCCGGCCCTGGCCGTCCGTCAGCCGGCCGTCCTCCAGGATCTGGAGCATGGCGTTCAAGACATCGGGATGGGCTTTTTCAATTTCATCGAAAAGAACGACGGAATAGGGACGCCGCCGCACTTTTTCGGTCAGCTGGCCCCCCTCGTCATAGCCGACATAGCCGGGCGGCGCGCCGATCAGCTTCGAGACGTCGAATTTTTCCATGAACTCCGACATGTCAATACGCACCAGGGCATTCTCGTTGCCGAACATGGTCTCCGCCAGGGCCTTGGCCAGCTCTGTCTTCCCGACGCCGGTTGTCCCCAGGAAGATAAAGGAGCCCGTCGGCCGGAAGGGGTCTTTCAAACCGAGCCGGCCGCGGCGTATTGCCTTGGCAACAGCGGTGACCGCCTCATCCTGCCCCAGGACACGCTTTTTCAACTCTTCCTCAAGGCGGCGCAGGCGTTCACTGTCATCCTCAGTCAAGCTCCTGACCGGGATACTGGTCCAGCTGGACACGATATCGGCAATCATATCGGCTGTTAAGACCGGCCAGTCTTCCCGGTTTGAGTCCAGGCTGCAGTCAGCCAGCGTTTTGAGGTTTTCCGTCAGTTCATCCTCTTGAACCTTCAAGTCGGCGGCTTTCTCAAACTCTTCATCCTTGACTGCCTTTTCTTTGTCGGCTATCACCTGATCCAGCTTTTCGCGCAGCTCGCGAACCTCGTCCGAACCTCCCTCCAGGTTGATTCTCAGCCGCGATGATGCTTCGTCAATCAGGTCAATGGCCTTGTCAGGCAAAAAACGATCCGTGATGTAACGGGTCGACAACTGGACGGCCGCCTCAACGGCCTCATCCGAAATCCGCACCCTGTGATGGCACTCATAGTGGGGCCGCAGGCCATAAAGAATTTCGACGGTGTCTTCCTCGCCCGGTTCGCTGACCATGACCGGCTGGAATCTGCGTTCCAGGGCGGCGTCTTTTTCGATGTGCTTGCGGTATTCATCCAGGGTGGTTGCCCCGATCACCTGCACCTCACCCCGGGCCAGCATGGGCTTGAGGATGTTGGAAGCATCCATGGCCCCCTCGGACGCCCCCGCGCCAATGATGGTATGGAGTTCATCAATAAAGAGGATGATATTGCCGGCCTCGACCGCCTCGTCGATCCCCTTCTTCAGGCGCTCCTCAAATTCGCCCCTGTACTTTGACCCGGCCAGCATGCCGCCGAGGTCAAGCGAAACAAGGCGCTTGCCCCGGAGCAGGTCGGGCACTTCGTCCACCACGATCTTCTGGGCCAGGCCTTCCGTGATGGCGGTCTTGCCTACACCTGGCTCGCCGATCAGGACCGGATTGTTTTTTGTCCTGCGGCATAGAATCTGTTCGATGCGGCGGATCTCCTCCTCGCGGCCTATGATGGGATCGAAGCGGTCCTCCGCTGCCATTTGAGTCAAGTCGCGGCTGAATTTATCCAGGTTGGGCGTGTCCGAGTCTTTTGACTCCTTATCCGCACGGGCCGATTCCGGGCCCCTGACCGGTCCTGACTGCAGCTGACCTTCCTGGCTTGCGTCTGATAATCTGCTGTAGAACTGTCTTGGAGCAATACCCACTTCCTCCAGGATCCGGACGGCCACACTGTCACCTTCCCGCAAAATCCCCATCAGGAGATGCTCGGGCTCGATGACCCCGCTTTGGGTCCGGCCCTCCGCTTCCTTGGCAGCGAGATTGACAACCAGGCGGGTCCTGGGTGTCATCATTCCGATTATCTGATTTCCATCGATTTGTTCTGCGTCTTCCGGCGGGACATCGACTGGCTGCTTGTGGTTCAAAACCGTCAGATGACGGCTGATTGTCTGCGCGTCAAGACCGGCCTGGGCCAGCAGCTCGCTGGCGATGCCGGCGCGCTCGGCAACAATACCGGCAAGCAGGTGTTCTGTCCCGATGTAACCGGTCTCAAAAGAGCGCGCTGTCACCCAGGCCGATCCCAGCGCCTCCCCTGATCTTCTTGAAAATCGTATCATCATATCCATATTCCCCCTGAACTGTATTTTTAAGCTTAAGGTCTAATACTCTTTTAGCGTTTGCCGGATATAGGCGGCCCGCGCCCGGTCGCGCTCCCTTTCATCCATGGGCATGCCCGCTCCCTGCTGGATCGCGCCTTCTCCTGTTTCTGTCAGCAGCAACTGGATCAGCCCGTAATCCGGCATCCCCTCCAGGCCCAGCTCTCTTCCAAGCCGGACAAGGGACAGGAGCCGCATGGCTTCGTCTGAACTCATCAGGCGGGCCTTGGTTAAAAGTCCCGTGGCCCGGCTGATTTCATCCTCCAAGGCCGCGGGATCGCGGGCGTGCAGCGCGCGCCGCGCCTTTCGCTCTTCCTGGGCCAGGTCGATGACCAGCCGGTCCAGATCCGCCAGGATTTGGTCTGTGGTGACGCCCAGGGTTACCTGGTTTGACAGCTGAATCATGTCAGCCTTGGCTT
>CAZSFQ010000038.1:0-3678 GCA_964606165.1 uncultured Mageeibacillus sp. | reverse complement strand
CCGCCGCCGTTCGAGAATGAACGGCGGCGCTTTTTCATGCTAGAATAAATTCAATACGCGATAACAGTCTGGATTAAGGAGAAAAGGCATGGCGAATATTTTGCTCGGCAAGGATGTTGCGGACCAAATGACGGTGCAACTGATCGAGCGGCTTGTTCATTTACGTGAAAAAGGCGTCGAACCGACGCTTGCGATTGTCCGCGTCGGAGAAAAAGGTGACGATATTTACTACGAGCGCGGGGCGCTGAAACGCGCGGAAAAGATTGGTGTCCGGACCATGGTCCACGCGCTTCCGCACGATGTGGGCCAGGACCAGCTCAAAGCCCTGATTGAGAAGATCAATGAAGACGACTCGGTGCACGGCTGCCTTTTGTTCAGGCCCCTGCCGGCCCATCTGGATGAAACGGAGATCTGTGACACGCTCTGCGCCAAAAAGGACGTGGACGGAATCAGTTCAGCTTCCATGGCCGGCGTCTTTACCGGTTCGGGAACAGGATTCGCCCCTTGTACGGCCGAGGCAACACTTGCCATGCTCAAGCACAACAAGATCCCCATCAAGGGGGCCAGGGCCACTGTCATCGGCCGCAGCCTGGTGATCGGCAAGCCGGTTGCCATGATGCTTCTGGCAGAGCACGCGACGGTAACCATCTGCCACACACGGACGCTGGATCTGCCCGCGGTTACCCGCGAAAGCGATCTCATCATCGCCTGCGCCGGCAAGGCGGAGATGGTGCGGGGTGATATGGTTGCGCCGGGCCAGACAGTTATCGATGTGGGGATTAACGAAACCGAAGATGGAAAATTCGTAGGAGATGTCGCCTTTGATGAGGTGGAGCCTCTTGTTGCCAACATCTCGCCTGTACCCCGCGGTGTTGGATCCGTCACGACGACTGTCCTGATGCAGCATGTCATCGAGGCCGCTGAGCGGTCCTTGTGATAACAGAAGAAAGAGAATGTCAAACAATCTGATTGACGGACAGGCGGTTCATTCAGTATAATTCCTTCGTTGTGCCCTTGTGCAGACAAAAGGAAAAGACCGCCGCGTTATATAAAACGTCGAGATATAGAATTGTTGGGGGAATAGAATGAAACGGACCTATCAACCGAAACGCAGGAAGCGTTCCCGCGTGCACGGTTTTAGAAAAAGAATGGCCACGGCATCCGGACGTTCCGTGTTGAAGCGGCGCCGTCTCAAGGGCCGAAGGAAACTCTCGTCCTGACACGGGGGCAGGGGACGGTGGCTGGCGCGGACAGACTGAAGCGAAATCGAGATTTCTCCCGCGTTTACCGTCTTGGAAGTTACCATGGCGGCGACGCCGTTGGTTTGCATGCCTACCGGAACCGCGGGAGCTATGCGAGGCAGGCGCCCCGGGTTGGTTTTACCGTCAGCCGCACCATCAGGGGGGCGGTACCGCGTAACAGGGCAAAAAGACTCTTGCGTGAGTCGTTCAGCTTGAGCGGTGTTGAGGTATTTACAGGTTACGACCTGATCGTGACAGCCAGGTGGTCTCCGGAAAAGGAGCCGGCACTGTCCGAGCTGACCCGGACAATTGGTCAGCTCATTAGAGAATCCGGCGCTGGCCGGGATGGATTGGACAAAGAAGATAAAAACGGCAGCTGCGTACGTGAATGTGAATAAAAGAAAGAGCAGCACAGTGGGGAATAACCGGCACGGGGACGGGCAGCCGTCTTTTGTCGCGTCGGGTTTGCTTACTCTTATTAAGTTTTACCAAGGATATTTATCTCCCGCCCACCCGGCATGCTGCCGGTTTACACCTACTTGCTCGGCTTATGCCTTGGACGCGGTCAGAATCCACGGAGCAGTCAAGGGTGGAGGGCTCGCCCTGTGGCGCATTTTGCGCTGCCAACCGCTTTGCAAGGGCGGGTATGATCCCGTCCCCGAAAAGAAAATACGCGGTTCCGCCGGGAAAATATCGCTCGAGGGCGACAATCGGCTGTATCGCTGAGTTAAGGAAAAAGACAAATGGTGCCATTGATCACGGTTCAGCTTGGATTGCTGGATCCCCTTTACAGTCTGTTCGGACTGATACTTGGAACACTGTATAACTGGCTGAACAGTTACGGCCTGGTGATTATTCTCTTTACCATCCTGATCCGGCTGGTCCTGATGCCGCTGGGCCTCCGCAGCCAGCGGAGCACATTGCGCCAGCAGACCCTGCAGCCGGAAGTCAATGAGATCAAACGGCGATACGGCAAAGACCAGGCCCGGGTCAACGAGTTGACGCAACAGCTCTACAAGGACAACGGCATCTCCATGATGTCCGGCTGTCTCCCCACCCTGCTCCAGCTGGTCGTCATCTGGCCCATCATCTATATCTTCAGAGCGCCCCTGCGCTTTATCAGCGGCGTCGATATGCAAAGCATCTATAAGATGGCGAATATGCTTGGGGACAAGGGATTGATGACGGCCGCCCAGGTCAAGAATGTGGCCTCCATGGATATTCCTGTACTGAACGGACTCAATGCTTCCGGGAGTGCGCTTCAGCATTCGGTCTCAAACGGTTGGATTCAGCTGCCCCAATTCATCAATACGAAATTTCTTGGCATCGATCTGGGCATGACGCCCGCGGTGAATCCGCTCAAGTGGTTCGGGTCCGAATGGCAGGTCCAACTTCCCCTTGTCCTGCTCATTATCGTTACCATGCTGACCTATTTTTTCCAGATGCAGATCATGCGCAAGAGCACGGCCCGGCCCGAGAAGACCAAGGAAGAGAAGCGCAGAGAAAAGGCCAATCCCGCCAAGCGCGGCCAGAACCCGGATCCGGGCGCCGGCATGATGAAGAGTATGAACCTTTTCATGCCGCTCATCATGCTGTTCACCATGTTCAGCATGCCGGCGGCCATGTGTCTTTACTGGCTTTTTCAAAATGTCATGTACATCATCCAGTCCGCGATTGGTTATGAGTACTATGTCAAGCCGATCCGGCTGGCTCATGCGGAGGAACAGGCTGTTTTCGACCGGTCGCGCGCACGGGAGTCATCCATTGAGAGTCCTGAGGAGCAAGGTGGATTGAAGGCATTTTTCGAGCGTCTTAGAAGTAAAAAAGATGCCTGAGTTGAATATTACGCGCGGCATCGCCGCGCTTTGGATAACAGCGGAACCGATGGATTTCGTTGTTCATGCGTGAGGAGGCTATTGGCATGGAACGCGCCATAGAAATGACCGCCAGGACGGTCGAACAGGCAATTAGTCAGGCCTTGGAGGAGCTCGCGGTCAGCGAGGACTTCGCCTTGATCGAAGTTTTGGATGAGGGTGAGACGGGCGGATTGCTGGGTTTTGGCCGGCGGCCAGCCCGCGTCAGGGTCACCGTTGATGAGGACCGCTTGCCTGCAAGGCAAAAGCCTGTCAAAAAGACAGAAAGCGTCGCCCCGGCAAGGCCCGAGGAGGAAGAGGACGAAGACTGGAAGGTGACAAGCGGGGAGCGCGGTTTTGCTTCCGCGGAAAACGCCGCGCTCGACTACATTGAAGCCATTCTGTCCGGGGTCGGTATTCATGGCCGGATTGAATCCTATCTGGGCGAGGAAGAAAGTTTGCACATCGAGATTACGGGGAGTGACTGCGGTGTGGCCATCGGCCGTCATGGAGAAACCCTGGATGCCATCCAGTACCTGTCCAATATTGTGGCCAACCGCTTCGTGGATGAGCACCTGCGCGTT
>CAZSFQ010000037.1:0-4130 GCA_964606165.1 uncultured Mageeibacillus sp. | reverse complement strand
CCAGAACCGCCGTGTCCTTGGCTGTCAAATAAACACCCCCGTTGACAAAAATCAGGTGGCTGGGGGTTTGAGGCAGGTCAATCAGGGTAGCCAGATAGCTCTTGATCAGGATCTGGCCCAGCTCCCTGGAGCCGTCGCCCATGGCGTCGTTACTGACCAGAACGACCAGGTCGGGGTTCTTTTCCATCTTATTCATCCTCCTCGGCGGTGGCCCGGCAGGGCAGGTAGTTGATGCGTTTTTTCTCTCTTATTTTTTGAAAGACCTGAATCTCTCCAATCTGGTTGTCATGGAGAATCTTCATGGCTTCTTCAATGTCATGGGGTTCGACCCGCAGGCAGACCCCGCAGCCCACATTGATCTGGCCGGGCAGGGGCATGACCCGGATCTTAAGCTTGGCATCCAGGAGCAGGCGTTCGGAGCGGATGGCCTGGCTGGTGCTGGAAAAGGTAATGATGTACTCCATCTTAACTGGCTATCCTTCGGAGGGCCTCAATGCCCCGGTCAATTTCATCCTCTGTATTGAAAGAGGAAAAGGAAAAACGAACCATCCCCTGGGCCCTTGTCTTGAAATGCTGGTGGATCAAAGGAGCGCAGTGGGCACCGGCCCGGGTCGCGATCTGGTAGTCTTCCCAGAGCATGAGAGCCAGGTCGGAAGAATCCATCCCCTCCACCGTCAATGAAACCACGGGCAGGCGGGGCCTGGTGAAGTCACCGTACAAGGTGACCTGATCCAGATCCCGGATACCCTGGTAAAACCTTGACACCAGCCTGCTTTCCCGCTCATTGATCTGATCGATGCCTTGCCGGAGGATGTATTCCACCCCCTTGAGCAGGCCATAAAGGCCGTGGCTGTTCTGGGTGCCGCACTCAAAAACGTCCGGCACATGCTGGTTTTGGAAGCGTTCGAAACTGTCAGTGCCGGCGCCGCCTGTCTTGACAACCTCGAAGGTCCGGTCTTCTTTAACGATGATGCCGCCTGTCCCTTGCGGTCCCATAAGGCTCTTGTGGCCGGTAAAGCAGATAATATCGGCCATGCCGGCCCTGACCTCAATGGAACCCATGGTCTGGGCCGCATCCAGGATCAAGGTCAGATGGTGGGCCCGGCACCACTCGTAAAGTGTTTTTACATCGTTGATGTTGCCGGTCACATTGGAGCCATGGTTGGCCACCATGAAGCGGGTATTAGGCCGGAGCAGACTTTCCAGGTTCTCCAGGAGCAGATTACCCTGAACGTCACAGCCGATGAAATCCAGCTGGCAACCGCTCAGATAGAGGGGTCTTAAAGTTGAATTGTGGTCGGTCACCGTTGTAATGACCGCGTCCTCCGGCTTGATCAGGCTCCGGATAACCAGGTTGAGACTTTCGGTGGCCGACGAGGTAAAGGCCACCTGAAGGGGGTTGTCCAGGCCGACCAGCCTGGCAATGGCCTCCCGGGTTTTATAGACTGCCCGGCTGGATACCATGGTGGCGTCGTAAAAGGACCGACCCGCGTTGCCGAAATGATTGATAGCGTAAAAGACCGCTTCTGCCACCTCAGGCGGCCGGGTCAGGCTGGTTGCTGCGTTGTCAAAATAGATCATATGGCACTTCCCTCTCGATATTATCTCACTTGACCGCACCTGATCGTGGTTGGTCAGCAAGAGATTACTTTTTTCTATTAACTCTTATATTGTCATTTACCAATTAAATAGTTATAATGCAAATAAAAAGTTAAGAAAGGAGTTTATTGCCTTGGATTATATAGAGGAAACTTTGGGAATAGACATCAAACGTGATCCCTCTCCCATTGACGGCCTGCCTTACTATTTATCTGAAGCCTATCGCTTCGAAACGGTTGAGCTGGACGGCGTACGCTCCCTCTTTGTGCGGCCGCTCCAACAACTTGGCCGAATCAGTGATGTGAGAAAGCAGATGAAAATACTGAGCCAAGTCACTGCCTTACCTGTGGTTCTGGAATTGAGGCAGCTCCAAAAACCACAGCGCGATGCTCTCATCAGGCATGGTCTTGCCTTCGTGGTACCAGGCAGGCATCTCTATCTTCCCTTTTTGGGCATTCATCTGCAAGAAAAGTTCAGTGCTGCAAGACTAAATAAAACAGCGGGATATGTGACACCCGCCGAACAGGTTCTTCTTTTCTATTTCATTTACGGTAAGAATGAACCTCTCAAGCAAAGCGATGTAGTTGAGCGGTTGAACTACTCGGCCATGTCCATCTCACGGGCCGGCGATCAGCTGGTTCAAAAAGGCCTCCTGACCAAGGAAACTTTCGGTGTCAACAAGGTTTTCACCTCTGCTTCAGAGCCTGAGAAACTCTTTCTACAGGCCAAACCCTACCTGATCAACCCTGTTCGAAGAGTCGTTTTCATTGATCAATCCGCCTACCATGAATCGATGTTTCCTGCCGGATTATCCGCCTTATCGGCTGTAACTGATTTAAATCCGCCCTTTCCTGCGGTTTGGGGAACCGCTGAGAACGCACAAATTTACGCCGGCGAATCAAAAGAGCTGGTTGACGCAACAAAGCAGATCGCCCTTGAGCTTTGGAAGTACGATCCCCTCCAGTTAAGCGGAACCGGTCAAATTGACCCTCTTTCGCTGGCAAAGAGCCTTGAAGGCAGTAAGGACGAACGGATTCAAGCGAGTCTCCAGGGGATGCTTGAATCTGTATGGGCATAAGGAGAAGGACTGGTTTAGAAAGCTTCCGGGATTGGTTTGCCGATTATGCCGACCAATACGTCATAATCGGCGGCACGGCCTGTGACCTCTTGATGGACCAGGCCGGTTTGGAGTTCCGCGCTACAAGGGATATCGACATGGTTCTGCTTACTGAGAAGCTGGACCTCTCTTTCGCTCAACGGTTTTGGAAATACATCCAGGCTGGGGGATACCAACACCAGAAAAAAGACACCGGCGAATCTCAGTATTATCGATTCGATCGGCCACGCAGCCGGGAATTCCCCGACATGATTGAACTGTTCGCCCCCGAAGCCAATCCGGCCTCCTTCCGCCCCACATCATCAAGGCACCGTTCGATTTCGATGATGATATCTCAGGTCTTTCGGCCATACTGCTCGATGACGATCAATACCACTGCATAGTAAATGGCGTCATCATGATAGAGGGACTCCCCATTCTGAGTGCCGGCTACCTGATCCCGTTAAAAATCAACGCATGGACCAATCTCGTCCGGCGAAAGCAGGAAGGATTTCCTGTTCAAAGCAAGGACATTTCCAAACATAAAAATGATGTCTTTCGATTAAGCGTCCTGCTCACGACGGGAACCACGATTCGTCTCCCCGATAGCCTCTACGAAGAGTTGTATTCATTTCTGGATGTGATGGCTTCTGAAGTCGTAAATTTTGGGGCTTGCGGTCTTACGGGTCAGAATAAGCTGGTGGTTATCGATCGAATCCGCAACGCCTACCGCTGCGAAACCCTCTGATTCACGAAAAAACCCGCTTCTTCAGTCGCTGAACCGAAGAAGCGGGCTTCTGGATTCTTTCCTAGCCGAAACTCTCGTTGGAGATCTCCACATTGACCCCGTCAAAGCAGGACAATGCCGGCACCAGGAAAGCGTAGGGATCGCGTCCGTAATAGTGGGTCGAGCTGCCGTAGGGCGTGTTGTGCCTGGACATCCACTGCAGTTTATCTCCCAGGAGCTCCCTCAATTTCTCAGTAAAGCGGACATTGTAGGCCAGCTGGATGCTGCCGTCCTTTTTAAGAAGGAGAGCGCCGAAGCGGGAGATGGCTGTCAGTTGACCCTCACTGGGGTTGACGATGTTCATGTAGTGCAGGAAGGGGACATAGAGGATGTCCTCCTCACGCGGGAGCTTGGCAAATTCCTGGATGGATTGGATATCCATCTGGCCGCCCCGGACCACAATGGAATCGTTGTTGGTATCGTGTCCGGTCGGCTCCTGTCCGAACTCATCGGCTGACTGCTGATCCCATAGAAAGCCGGTCAGGCGGCCCTGGTCGATCAGGTCGCGCTTTTCCCTTCTTCTGCCGAAAAAGTCAACCGGCATGGCAAAGGTCTCCTTAAGGGAGGGATCCTCGGTCAGGGTAAAGGCCGGCGAAAAGACCTGCTGGCCGACGTCCGCTTCCTTGAACATGGAAAGACCCCGCTTCA
>CAZSFQ010000036.1:0-5011 GCA_964606165.1 uncultured Mageeibacillus sp. | reverse complement strand
GCCTGGATACCCCGGCTGTAGGCTTTGCCATGGGCCTTGAACGCCTGATGCTTGAAATGGAGGCCCAGGCCATCCAGATCCAAAAATCGGACGGTCCAGATCTCTATATTGCCTCTTTCCCCGAGACAGCGGCCGATGCCCTCCTCCTGACCCGGGATCTGATCCGTCAGGGTTTCTCCCTTCAGACGGATATCATGGGCCGCAGCCTCAAGGCGCAGATGAAAGCGGCCGACCGCCTGGAGGCCAGGTATATCCTTGTCCTGGGCGATGAAGAGCTGGCCGGGGGGCAGGGAAGCATTAGGAAGATGTCGGATGGAAGTGAAACCAAGGTTTCGCTTTCAGAAATCGGGACCTTTTTGAAAGGCAGAAAGCAGGCGGATTCCCAGTCTGGAAAACCGCAGGAGGAAAAAGATGGGTGAGTCGATGGGCACATGGAGACGAAGCTGCCTTTGCGGCCAAGTATCCGAAGACATGACAGGTCAGGAACTGACCTTGATGGGATGGTGCCACAAGCAGCGTGACTTGGGCGGCCTTTTATTCATCACACTGCGGGATATCGCGGGTGAGGTCCAGATTGTTGTTGACGACGACTCGCCGGCAGCCGTCCGGGAGAAAGCTTCCGGTGTCCGTAGCGAGTATGTTCTGGCTGTCAGGGGAGTCCTGAGGAAAAGAAGCGCGGTCAATCCGGACATGAAGACGGGCACGGTTGAGCTTCACGCGACGGGGTTACGCGTCTTGTCGGAGGCGGAGACGACTCCTTTTTATATCGAAGAGGACCTTGACGTCAATGAAAGCCTGCGGCTCAAATACCGCTTTCTTGATCTCCGCCGCCCCGATATGCAAAGGAAGCTTTTGGCCCGCCACCGGATTACCAAGATCACCCGCGATTTCTTTGATCGGGAGGGGTTCATCGACGTTGAGACGCCCGTGCTGATCAAGAGCACGCCGGAGGGCGCCCGTGACTACCTGGTTCCTTCACGTGTTTTCCCGGGGCGTTTTTTCGCCCTTCCCCAGTCTCCGCAACTCTACAAGCAGCTTTTAATGCTGGCTGGCTACAACAAGTACATGCAGATCGCCCGCTGCTTCAGGGACGAGGATCTTCGCGCCGACAGACAGCCGGAATTCACGCAGATCGATATTGAAATGGCTTTTGTCAATGAAGACGATGTGATTGAAGTCAATGAGCAGTATCTTGCAAGCCTGATGCGCGAATTCCTCGGTATAACAATCGAACGGCCTTTCAGGCGCATTAGCTGGCGCGACGCCATGGCCCGTTTCGGAACAGACAAACCCGATCTCAGATTCGGTATGGAAATCGCGGATCTGTCGGAAATGGTTGGGGAAACAAACTTTCAGATCTTTTCCGAGGCTGTCGATAAGGGCGGTCTTGTGGCGGCGATCGCCGTTCCGGACGGCATATCAATGTCACGCCGCGACTTGGATGATCTGGCACTCTTTGTCAAGCGCGATACAAGGGCCAAGGGCCTGGTTTGGCTGTCAATCGGTGAGGACGGAAAGAGCCGCGGATCGGCTGCCAAATTCTTTGACGCGGATTTTGTCCGTGAAGCTTTGTCCCTTGCGGGAAGCGGTGAATCGGGTCAGCTTCTGATCGTGGCCGATCCTGACCGGATGACAGCCCTTGAGGCCCTGGGTGCCCTGCGTCTGGAAGTGGCCGGACGGCGCGGATTGATTCCACAGGGAAGATTTGAATTTTGCTGGGTGACGGAATTCCCTTTGCTGGAATGGTCGGAGGAAGCTGGCCGTTATGTTGCCAAACACCATCCCTTTACCTCTCCCATGGAGGAGGACCTGCCGCTGCTGGATACCATGCCCGAAATAGTCAGGGCGCGCGCCTATGATATCGTTTTGAACGGGACAGAGCTTGGAGGGGGGAGCATCCGGATCCATGCCCAGGATCTGCAAAAGCGGATATTCGGGATTCTCGGCTTTACGGATGAGCAGGCGGAAGACCAGTTCGGCTTTTTGCTTTCTGCCTTCAAATATGGCGTGCCGCCCCATGGAGGACTGGCCTACGGCCTGGACCGGATTGTCATGCTGCTGACGGGCGAGGAGAGTATCCGTGAAGTGATCGCTTTTCCCAAGGTGCAAAATTCGTCCTCGCTCATGACAGGCGCTCCTTACTATGTTGCAAAAAAACAGCTTGACGAGCTGGGGCTGGCCATTACGGTGATACCGGACGCTGATGCAAACCAAGCGGACCTTTCGATGGAGTGAGAGGATTGGGCGGGATGGCAGAAGCCGGGAAAGAGAAGATGGCAGGTCGGGACAAGACCCTGACGGCGGAGTCTGCCGAAACTGAAAGCCTTGAAGCGTATTTCGAAGGTCTGGCCGTGAGGCCCTCCAGGAAAAAGAAGCCGCCCGGTCAGCGCTCAAGGGGTCGAAGGCTGCTTTCACTGCTTTTCACCTTCGTCCTGACCATCCTCTTTGTACTGCTCATCAGACACTACGTTTTGCAGCACAATACAGTGATCGGCTCCTCCATGATCCCGACTCTGGAAGACAAGGACGAAATATTTGTCGAAAAAATATCAAAGCTGTTTCCTGACGGCCTGAAGCGCGGTACCATTGTGACAGCCGATGCCCATAGCAAAAAAGCCAACGGTGAGAAGGAGTATGTGATTAAACGCATTATCGGCCTGCCGGGCGAGCAGGTGACCATCAAGGAGGGGTCCGTTCTGATTGACGGTCAAAGGTTGGACGAACCCTATCTCGATGACTTTATCCTGACCGACGGCCGGGTAGCGGAGTATACAGATCTTTTGTTGGGAGACCATGAATATTTCCTGATGGGGGACAACAGGCCCAACAGCCGCGACAGCCGTGATGTGGGGCCTTTCCCCGAAGAGGACATCGTAGGTTGCCTCATTTTGCGGTTTTTCCCTTTTGACCGTATCGGAAAGCCGAAATAGGAAAGAAACAGAAGCGCAAATGAAAGAGCGGGAGCGCGCCCTCAATTGAGGCTCAGGGAAGATGGATCATTACGAGCAGGAAGATTACGAAGTCCCGACAACGCCGCAAAAGGAACCTTTCTGGCGGCGGCTGCTTCGGTTCGCCCTTACCCTGGCCATTTGTTTTATTCTTGTCTATGTCATTACGCAATTTGTCCTGCAACGCAATACGGTAATCGGTTCATCCATGTCCCCGACCCTGGAAGACAGGGACGAAGTATTTGTTGAGAAAATCACCCGCCTTTTCCCTTCCGGCCTGAGAAGGGGCGATATCGTGACAGCAGACTCATTTCGCGATCTGACAAACAACCATGAAATCATGATCATCAAACGGATTATCGGTCTTCCCGGTGAGCGTATTACCATCCGGGGCGGCTTCGTTTTTATCGACGGTCAGCAATTGGATGAGCCTTATCTGGAAGAAGGAATGATGACATCGGAACACTCAGGTGTATACGCCGACATTCTGCTCGGTGACAATGAGTATTATTTGCTGGGCGACAACCGGATGAACAGCCGCGACAGCCGGGATGTCGGTCCTGTTTCGCGGGGGGAAATCGAGGGCAAGCTCTTCTTTCGTTTTCTTCCTTTCGAGCGGATCGGGAAGCCCAAGTAAGCCCGCGGGATGGAAATGGAATAAAGCAAGCGATGGAACGTCCACCTTCCGATCATATCCGTAATTTTTGCGTGATCGCCCATATTGACCACGGCAAGTCAACGCTGGCTGACCGCCTGATTGAACATACCAGCGCCGTTTCCGTGCGCTCAAGGCTTGACCAGGTGCTGGACAACATGGACATTGAGCGTGAGCGCGGCATCACCATCAAGGCCCGGGCCGTCCGTATGGAATATGAGGCCAGGGACGGCGGCCGCTACATCTACAATCTGATCGATACGCCGGGCCATGTCGATTTCCATTACGAGGTGTCCCGGTCCCTTGCGGCCTGTGACGGCGCCATCCTGATCGTGGACGCTTCACAGGGCGTTGAAGCGCAAACCCTGGCCAATGCCTACCTGGCCATTGACGCGGGCCTCGAGGTGCTGCCGGTCATCAACAAGATCGACCTGCCCGCCGCCAGGCCCGAAGAGGTGCGCCAGGAGATTGAGGATGTCATCGGGATTGACGCTTCCCATGCCCCGCTGATCTCAGCCAAGAATGACGTCAACATCGACCAGGTGCTGGAAGCCATCAAAGACTACCTCCCGTCTCCTGCAGGCGATGAGACCAAGCCGCTTCGCGCTCTCATCTTCGATTCACTCTACGATGCCTACCTGGGAGTTATCACCCATGTCAATGTCCGGGAAGGCCAGGTATCCAGGGGTGACGAGATCCTGATGATGCACTCAAAAAAGCAGTTCATCGTAGCTTCACTTGGTACGTTCAGCCCTACCTCCATGGAGCCCGGGGAAAGTCTTCGCGCCGGTGATGTCGGCTACATCACCGCCAGCATCAAAAATGTCCGCGATACGGCGCCGGGTGACACCATCACCCGGGCGGATGATCCTGCCCTGGAACCGCTTCCCGGCTACCAGCCTGTCAGGCAGATGGTTTTTTGCGGCATGTACCCGGTTGACGGCGCTGACTACCCTGATCTTCGCGACGCACTGGAACGTTTGCAGCTCAACGACGCGGCCCTTTCTTTCGAACCGGAAACGTCGACCGCGCTCGGATTTGGCTTCCGATGCGGTTTCCTTGGTTTGCTCCACTACGAGATCATCCAGGAGCGGCTGGAAAGAGAGTTCGATCTTGACCTGATCTCGACAGCGCCCTCTGTCGCCTACCGGCTGAACATGGTTGATGGCAGTCAAATATCATTGGAAAATCCGACCAACATGCCAAAGCCCGAACAGATTGCCAGCATCGAAGAACCGGTCGTGGCCGCCTCGATTATGCTGCCGAAAGAGTACATCGGCAACGTCATGGAACTCTGTCATAATTATCGGGGCGTTTACGTCAACACCCAATACGTTGATGAGAACAGGGTTAATCTCCACTATGACATGCCCCTGAACGAGATCATCTATGATTTCTTTGACGCCCT
>CAZSFQ010000035.1:0-5117 GCA_964606165.1 uncultured Mageeibacillus sp. | reverse complement strand
CTTGGTAGTTCTTTAGATTGCCTTGGTCAGCGAATTTAGTATCCTGATAATACTAATTAAATATAAGTATGTCAATAGGCCTTTCCGTTTACTTCTAGAGATATATAGAATATATTTTTTCATTCAAGAATATTTATACATTTCTTCCTCGGCGCGTATTTTTCGTTAAATTTCCGGTCGGTTGATTCTTCTGTTTTCCGTATTATAATCACTGGAGGAGGAAAGAATTATGACTGGATCAAACTTTACCCTTGACCACATCCTGCAGCGCAGCAGTATCCGCGCTTATACAGACCAGGCCCTGTCCCCGCCCCAAACAGAAGGACTGAAACAGGCGGTTCTGGCCGCGCCCACCGCACGCAACCGGCAGGAGCTCCGCTATTCTTTCATCACCGACAAAGAGCTGATGAAAGCCATGGACGGACGGATCTTCCATTTTTGTGATGCCGAAATGAAAGAGACCATGGCCAGGCGGCAGTCAGACAGCTTTTTTTACGGGGCGCCGCTGGTAGTTGTCATCAGCGCCAAGGACACATCCTGGGCTGATCTTGATGCCGGCATCGCCGTCCAGACCCTGGCGATCGCGGCTCAGTCCATGGGGCTTTCGAGCGTCATCCTCGGTATGCCCCGCCTGGCCTTCAAGTTGGATGACCCCGAAAACTGCCGGTCCCTCCTGGAGATGGAAGAAGACGAACGCTTCTGCATCGCCATCGCGATCGGTCATGGGGCGGCGCAAAAAGTGCCGCACACTGGTCAGCCGGAATTCATACGCGTTTTTGACTAGCTTCTTTTGGGTGCAAAAGATCTGAAAGAGGGTGCGCCACATCCTCTTTTTTGCGCAAATCTTCATGTTATGATGAAGCATCCGATTTAAACGGACGGAGGTTATTTATGGACTGGGCTTTCTGGCCAATCGTTGCCATCGCGGTTTCCCTCGGCTCTTTCGCGATCGGCTTCTACTTCTATCTCTACATCAAGAAGCTGCCAAGCGCCAACAAGGAAATCGACCGCTTCGGAAAACTGATCCGGGACGGAGCCATGGCCTTCCTCAAAACAGAAAACAGGGTGCTGGCCCGTTTTATCCTTGTGACGACCGTCATTATTGTCCTCTTCCTGCCACCCATCTGGCAGACCAGTTCGGTTGTCAGCAATCTTGCCATGGGGATCTGCTACATCTTCGGCGCGGTCTTTTCGGGTATGGCCGGCTATGTCGGCATGCGGGTGGCAACCATCGCCAATGTCAAGACGGCCTCAGCCGCGGAACGCGGCCTGACGCACGCCTACCGCTCGGGCTTTCGCGGAGGCGCTGTCATGGGTCTGGCTATCGTCGGAACCTGCCTTCTGGGCACATCGATTGTCTATTTGATCTTCCCCCATAATCCAAACTTCCTGCTGGCCTTCAGTTTCGGAGCCAGCTCGCTGGCGCTTTTCGCCAAGGCGGGGGGCGGCATTTTCACCAAGACGGCTGACATCGCCGCCGACCTGACAGGCAAAGTTGAGCTGGGCATTCCGGAAGATGATCCGAGGAACCCCGCCGTTATCGCCGACAATGTCGGCGACAATGTCGGTGACGTAGCCGGGATGGGAGCCGATCTTTTTGATTCAAATGTAGCGGCCATCGCCGCTGCCCTTGTCCTCGCCCTCGACCTTGAACAGATTCCCTTTATTTTCATGACGTCCGCCATGGGTCTTCTGGCATCCATGGCAGGCGTCTTCTTCTCCAATGTCAAGGAAAAGGGGAGCCCCGGCCGGGCCCTTAACCGCGGCACCTATATCACGACAGGGCTCTTCTTCATTCTCACCCTGCTTGGCACTTATTTTTTCAACTTTGAAATCCGCCTCTGGGGAGCCGCCATGGTCGGCCTTCTGGCCGGCACGGTCATCGGCTTTTCATCCGAGCTCTTCACCTCGGATGAAGGCAAGCGTGTCAAGGCTGTCGCCCGTATTTCCCAGCAGGGCCCCGCCTTCACCATCCTGTCCGGCTTCAGCAACGGCTTGCTGTCAAGCTTTCCCTCCCTGATCGGGATCGGCGGCGCCGCGCTCGCCGCCTACATGATATGCCAACCCCTGGGCGCCGATTACGCTGTCTACGGCATTGCACTGTCCGCTGTCGGCATGCTCTCCATCATCGGCATGGTCACAGCCAATGACGCTTACGGGCCCATCGTTGACAACGCGCGCGGCCTGAGTGAAATGAGCGGCCTTGGCGAGAAGGTGCTCGCTGTCACCGACGAACTGGACGCCGCAGGCAATACTGCCAAGGCCATCACCAAAGGTTTTTCGATCGGCGCGGCCGGCCTGACCGTCATCGCCCTTCTCGCCGCCTACCGCGAGACCCTGGCCAATATCATGGGCACCGATGTCCTGGCCGGTTTCGATATTCTCGACCCCCTGGTCTTTTTCGGCATGATCGTAGGTGTCGGCGTGCCGGCAGTCTTTTCGGCCATGCTGATGATGGGTGTCAACCGCAACGCCGACCGCATGGTTAATGAGATCCACCGCCAGTTCGATGAAATCCCGGGCCTGAAAGAAGGCGAGCCGGGCGTTGAGCCCGATTACAACCGCTGCATCGACATCGCCACCGTTGGCGCCCTGAAAGAGCTCCTGCCCGCCGGCATCATGGCCATCGGGGTCACCCTGCTCGTCGGCTTCATCGGCGGAGTCACGGCCATTGCCGGCTACCTGGCCGGCAATATCATGAGCGGTGTCCTGCTGGCCCTTCTCATGAGCAACGCGGGCGGCATGTGGGACAATGCAAAAAAATATGTCGAGGCTGGCCATTTCGGCGGAAAGGGATCGGAAGCCCACAAGGCCACCATCATTGGCGACACCGTCGGCGATCCCTTTAAAGACACGGCCGGCCCCTCCATCAACACGCAGATCACGGTCGTCTCCCTGGTCTCTTCACTGGCCGCGGCCCTGTTCGCCGCCTTCTCCCTTTTCGGATAAAGGGCGGTCCGCGCCGGCCAACATGGCAAGGAAAGGAATATTATCATGCATCCTCTGCAGGGAAAATGGAAGATTACGGCACACACGTCCTTTGGCGAGCTGCCGAGCGTCAATGAGATCCAGGTGGAAGGTGACACCTTCCATGGTGTCATGCACGACGAGAAATCCGGCAAAGACTACGACATCGTCAATGGCAGGATCGACGGCAATCATTTCACGCTTGAGACTTCGATGAGCTTCGTCGTTTTTTCCGTCACCGTCGCGCTGGAAGGGACTTTGGCCGAAGATGGCAAAACCATCAGCGGCACCCTGACCGCCATGTCCAAGACGGGCACCTTTCAAGGCGAGAAAATCGAGAATTAGCCGGGACCCGGGTCCTGGTCCGCGATGGTCTCCTCCAGTGAAAGCTGTTCCGCGTAGTCCGACTGCGGCAGTCCGGGAAGCTGGTAGCTTGACTTGTAGTCCTCGAACATGAACCCAAACATCTCCTCCTTGCGAAAGCTCTGCAAGAAGGCGTGATGATCCAGGCTGTCGCGTGACAGCTCGATCATGCTGACCGCGATATTGGAACAGTGGTCAGCGATCCGCTCCATGCTGGTCAGAATATCCATGTAGACAAATCCCAGCTCCAGTGTGCAGCGTCCGTCCTGCAGTCTTTGGACATGGCGGGCCTGCAGTTCGTCCGTCAGATTATCGATCACTTCCTCCAGCGGCTCCACATGCATGGCCAGTTCCATCTCGTCATTGACAAAGGCCTGAACCGTAATATCGATGAGGCGGTTGACAGCCAGGGTATAGACGGCCAGTTCGTCGATGGCGGCATCCGAAAAGACGATCTGTTTCTCACTCATCTCCTTGGCTGAATAGGCCAGGCTCAAGGCATGATCCGACATCCGCTCGAAGTCACTCAAACTTTGCATGAGAAGGGTCAGCTCGCGCTTCTCCCGATCCGTCAGCTGCCGGGCCCTGATTTGAACCATGTAGGTACCCAGCCGGTCTTCATACTGGTCGACCAGGTCTTCCATGGCGCGGCCGTCCCGGTACTTTTGCCCGTCAAACTGGTTAATCAGGTTGACGCACACGGCGTACTGCCGTTGGACAAGGTCCCCCATCTGGTTGACCAGCTGGCGGCTTTGGCTGACGGCAAAACCCGGAGTTTCAAGAAAGCGGCTGTCAAGAGCGGCGAAGACATTGGCCTGCTCGAATGGATCGAAGGCCTCGCCGGCTTTGGCGGGAGTAATCCAGGTGACAAATTTGACCAGTTGATTGCGAAAGGGCAAAAAGAGGGCCGTGGCGCCGATTTTGTAGGCCGTGTTCAAGATGGCGATGTCGACAGGATTGGGATTCTGGGAAAGAAACTGGAAGGGACGCAGGTAATCGACCAGATAAAAGGCTGACATGAAGACCACCGTTCCCATGACATTGAAGACGAGGTGGATCAAGGCGGCGCGTTTGGCGTTTTTGGTCGTGTTGATACTGCTGATGAGGGCGGTCACGCAGGTACCGATGTTCTGACCCATGATAATGGGAACCGCCGCCCCGTAAGTGACGGCTCCGGTCAATGAAAAGGCCTGCAAAATCCCGATGGAAGCGGAAGAGCTCTGGATAACCGCCGTCAAAACAGCGCCAACAATCAGGCCGACCCAGGGATTTGAGAAGGTAATGAACAAACGTTGAAAGGACGCATGCTCTGCAAGCGGCAAAACCGCACTGCTCATGGTCTGCATTCCCAGCATGAGGATGACGAATCCAATTGCAATCCGGCTGATGTTACGCTTGCGGTTATCCTTAGAGAACAAGATTGTAGTGACAGCCAGAACCGTGAGCAAGGGGACGAAAAAAGATGGATTGAATATCCTCAGATATGAATTATTAAGGTGGATGGTCCCCAAGCTCAGTATCCAGGCAGTTACTGTAGTTCCGATGTTAGCACCCATTATCAAACCGACTGTCTGGGCCAAGGGTAACAAACCAGCATTGACCAGACCCACTACCATAACAGTCGTAGCGGACGACGATTGAATAACAGCCGTGATCCCTGCTCCCAGAAGGACAGCCCTAATGGGATTCGAGGTCACTCGCTCCATCACAACCTTGAGACGCGATCCTGACGCCAACATCAGGCTGTCGCTCATCTCGTTCATCCCGTAAAGGAAAAGAGCCAGTCC
>CAZSFQ010000034.1:0-5917 GCA_964606165.1 uncultured Mageeibacillus sp. | reverse complement strand
CAACACACTGAATGATATCAGTGTCATTTCGCTTTTGTCAAATCAAAAATGTTCTTATAACGCCCTATCCCGGAACTCATTATACAGGGTGCAGGTGAGGTCCAGCAGGGGCGCCAGATAAAGGGCGCTCCCCTCGTCTGAACCCGGTGTCACGTCGTCGATGACAGGCGTCATTCCCAGCTCCCTTTGCGCCAGCTCGCCGCCCGGATCGCTTGCCTGATGCGCGGCGAAAAAAAGCGGACTCGTTTCGGGGATCAGCCTGGCTATTTCAGGAGCCCTGTCAGGGCCGCCGCGATCAGGGCAATCCCAAGCAGGATCCGGTAGAAAGCGAATATCCGAAAGTCGTGGCGCCGGATAAAGCTGAGCAGGAAACGGATGATCAGGATGGAGACCAGGTAGGCCACCCCCATGCCTACCAGAATGGAAAGCCATTGGATCAGATTGAAATTCAGGCCGATCTTGAGGACTTTAAGGAGGCTGGCGCCCAGCATGACAGGTACTGCCAGGAAAAAAGTAAAGGTAGCGGCGACAGGCCTTGACATGCCGATCAGTAGCCCTCCAACGATAGTGGCGCCGGAACGGGATGTGCCCGGCAGGACAGCGGCAATCAGCTGAAAAAGGCCGATGAGGAGGGCCGCTTTCCAATCAATCTGGCTGGTGGACTGGATGGAGGGCTGGCGGCGTTTCCAGCGGATATAGAACTCAATCACCAGAAATGCCAGGCCGACCACGATCAGCATGACGGCTACAGTCCATGGATTGTAAAAGATGGCCTCGATTGTATCGCCAAAGAGAACACCGATCACAGCGGCGGGTACGCAGGCGATCAGGATCATCATCCACAGTCTCAGGATCTTGTGATCGACCGCCAGGGGAAAGGCTCCCTGGCTGAGAAGCTGCCCTTCATTTGCAGGATCCGGGGTATCTTTTCGCAGGGAGAAAGGCCACAGCTGCCGCCAGAAAGTGACAACCACGGCCATGACCGCCCCCAATTGGATGACAACAAGGAAAAAGGAAAAGAAGAGCCGGTTGCTGATGGCGTCCCCCCCCGCTGTAAAGGGGACGAAACGTTCCAGAATCAGCAGATGCCCCGTACTGCTGATGGGCAGCCACTCTGTTATTCCCTCAACAATTCCGTACAAAACACTTTTCAAGATATCAAGCCATGCCATTATCTTATCCCCTCATTTTCCTTGCCTTAAGACCAGGACGCCACCCGGTAAAAGCGTAAACTCATCGCGTTTGCGCTCCCAACTGCCCTCGCTGATGGTGTTGCCTCGATGATCGTACAGCGCAAATCTCGTTTCTTGCTGATCCAGCCCCTGAATTGATACGACATGGGCCGACCGGTCCAGATTCAAGGCGAAAACAAGGATCGAGTCACGCGAACCAAAGGCATAAAATAACACACGGCGCTGGCTGTCGAGCTCCGCTTCCTGTTCCAAATCCTCCGTTTGATCCTTGGCAGCCTGGCTGCTCCGGACCAGGGCAGGTTCCTCCAAAAGTTGCAGGCCCGATAAGCCCCGGACGGCATTGAGCGCGTGTCCTGTCAAATGCTTGTCCGTCAAAGAACTGCGGTCCGCGTAATTGATGTCCATAAGGGCAAGCACTGTATTATTGCCCAGATCGGCAAGAACAACACCCACAGCGTCGACCAGACGGACCGGCTCATGGTCATAGTCAATTTCGACCGAACGGATCAGTTCAGGAACCAGGACCCCGCCTGACATGCCGCGCCTGGGGATGCTGTTGATCCAATCATTAAGGATTTCTTCAAGCGTCTCTTCCGAATCAAGCGGCTGGCCGAGCCGGAGATCACCGGCATGGTAATCGGCAGTCGTGTGGCTCCGGCCGTCATCGTACTGCATGGAGTCAATGAAGAAGACCTGATTTCTGATGCCCTGAAAGTCAGGCGCGGCCTTGATCTGATCCATGAGCCAATGAACGTAGTTGGCGCGGGAGGCGTCGTTGGGAAGAATCCCTCCCCCATCGGTCAGCTCGATATAAATCAGGCTGAAAGTGTCGGTCCAGCGTCCGATGGCGCCGTCGCGCGACCTGAGCTTGCCGTAAGTGGACAGGGGTGATCCCGCCAGGTACTCGACCAGGTGGGCCAGCTCCGCGGGTGTCGCGTGAAGGTCGACCACCAGCCAGGGCGAGGCTCCCTGTGTTTCCACATACTGCAAGGCCGTCCCCAGATTGTGGGCGCGGGTGTCATTACCCCCGGCGCTCCCCGTCCCCTCGGGCAGGGACCAGAATTCTTCCCCGTATCCCTGGCGTCCGATCGGCACGCTGTCGAGCCTGATCACATCAGCGCGGGCAGACTTTTCCTCTGTCAGGAAATCCGACAAGGCTCCTGGCGTGTCATCGTTTCTCCCAAACCAGATATTGTCCAGGTGAAGGGTTCCGGATCCGGCAAATCCAAAATTGATCCAAAGCTCATCATCCAGTTTCAGGCCGCGCGGGAACAAGAGCGTAAAGCGCCGGTGCTGCCACGCTTCACCCTGGATCCTGACCGATTCACCCACCGTGGGAAGGGAGCCTGCAAACCACACTTCGATGGGACCATCAATTTGGCCTGTGACCCGGACGTCAAATTCAAGCCGGTAAAAAGGCAGGGTATCACTGACGACAAGCCGCGACAGGTCAAGTTTTTGTGTCAGCCTGGCGTCCAGATAGGGCCTGTCAGGGTTGTTGACCGGGGTCATGGAGGAAATACCCTGACGCACGGAAAACAAGACTTCTTTTGACGGCGGTTCGTCTTGATCCTCCTGGCCGGCCGATGGATCCGTCCCTGTTTTTTCAATAGAAAGGGCACCGGAGCCTCCGGAATCATAGCCTTCCTTCCCTTCACGGGCATCGTCAGAGGTCACAAATGAAGCGCCGCCTGACAGGGCCCATTCACCGGCGGGCAGGGCTTCCTCACGCAGGACATAGCTTATTTCCTGTGTATTGAGCTCCGGTGATTCGGAGAGACGGATGGTCATTAAGTCACCCGCGGCGACGCTGCCGCCTTCCAGGGCCGGCTCAAAACGAAACTGAGCGGTCAGTTCTGCCTGGATCATGGTCCCATCGCGTTTGGCCAGGAAGATATCGCCGGAGGGGAAAAGGGCGAACCGCTCAAGCCTGCTTTCATCAAAGGGGTTCTCGAGGTTCCAGGACTTACCGCCGTCTTTGGAATAAAGCAGCCGGCCATCAGCCGCCAGAACGACAAATTTGTCCGATGACATGACCATGATCTCCGTCAGGTCCGTCAACTCAATCAGGTTTTCTTCCGGTTCAAGGAAACGCACTACTCCCTTGTCCGGCCTGACCGCCATCTTCCCTCCCGCGCCGGCAAAAAGGGTAATCCCTCCCCCGGCTTTGGCGGCCAGCCAGGCTCCGTTGGATTGCAGGGATTCCTCGATTTGCCACTCGATTCCATTTGAGGAAGAGGCGACATTGCCCTGGTTCCCCAGGGCGTAAAGGATCCCGTCACCAGCTTTAACCAAGGACGTGACCTGATCGTCGAGTGGGAATGACAGCAGCTCCATGCCCCACGGATGACCGAAAAAGAGTTCACCCGGCCCGCCCGAGGCCAGGAAGAAACCATTCTCGTAATCGGGCAGATCCATGTACTCGATGGACCGGACCGCGTAACCGGGAGAGGCCTGGGTGATCAGGTTCCAATTGGTCCCGTCCGGTGACGCGTACAATTTCCCGTCTGAATCACCTGCGAGCAGGCCACCTGGTCCGGCGGCAATGGCAGTCAGATCGACGCTGAAGCGGAAGGCCATCTGTTCGGGCGCCGCGTCGCGCGGCAACTTGACGAGGGCTCCCCCCGTCCCGCACGCGTAAACGGTTCCGCCGGCTTCGGCAAAGTCGCTCCAGCGCGGGTTCGCGGTCTCCAAGGGGATTGAAAGTTCCCGCTTGCCCGATACGATGCCCGCCTCATAACCGGTAATCCTGCCCGAGTTGATCAGGGTCATCTCGGACAGCGATTCGCGAAAAAGAGAAAAAGCAGCGCCAGCGTAATAGTCTTTTGCCAAGGGAACCTGCGAACGCGCCTCCGTCATCTTGATGCGAAGTTCATCCGCCTTGCCGTCATTGGCAAAATAGTGAGCGTGGTGTGTAAGGGGCGAGAAGGACCCGCCGGTGACGAGATTGGTCGAGGGCAGGCCGGTCAAATTGATGCCGGTGCCGGTCAGGACAAGCTGGCTGGCCGCTTTATCGCTTACACGGACATGAGACGCCGGCCGGCTCCCCAAAATCCCCGCCGCCTGCCAGACAATGGAAAGCACGACCACAGCGATGACCAGCAAGACGACCGCAGTGGTCAGGACGGTCCTCCGTCTCAGGCTTCTTGGAATCAATCGGAAACGTGCCACCTCAAACCGCCGCCTCATCCCTCTTCCTGCTTGTCTTTCGCAGGACCAGCATGCCGGCAAGGCCGATCAGCACGAAGGCATAGAGTACGTAGACAATGATTTCTTCCGCCCGCTCCCCTGCTCCCGTCAAGCGGACAAGCCAGCCGGAGCCAATGAAATTGAAGATGGCGTGCATGGCGATCGGGATCGCGATATTGCGGGTCAGATGATAGGCCATGGTCAAGGCGAAGCCGGCAATCAGGACATAGGAGCCCTGGATCAGATCGAGGTGGAAGAGGGCAAATAAAAGGGTCGTCCCCACTACGGAAACGAAAGCCGGGAAAGCCTTGCGCAATTCGCCCTGGACGATACCCCGGAAAAGAAGCTCCTCGCCGACCGGGACCAGTAGCACCGTCGCGATGAAATCGAGGGCGGACACCGAGGACGCGGCGTCAAACAAGACCATCTTCTCCATGTAGTCCGCAAAGAGACGGCCCAGGGCTGATGCCGGATCGAAAGAGGCCAGGATGGCCATCCACAGCTGGGTCAGACCCAGGGCGCCCAGGATAAGGGCAAACGAACTCAGGGATTGGACCCAGGTCACACGCTCAAAGGGAGCGGGCAGGTCCAGTCTTTTTCTGCGCCGGTACAAGTAGAAAATATATGCTGGGATCAGGACGACCATGCCGAGTAGCGAAGCGTAGATCATGGCACCGCTTTCGACCAGGATCCGCAGCATAACCGCGCTGTCGGCCGCGCTTTCTCGGAGTTCGGCCTGAAGCGACGGGTTGGAATAAAGATAGGAGAAAGTGCGGGCAAGGGAAATGCCGTTCAGGACGGCGTGATGCAGCAGCATAAAAAGTAAGGGCGCGAGAAAGGTTCGGGCCGTGACCCGCCTGCCGCCGGCTGGCGGCAACATACCAACCGCAGGTTCCTGTGTGCTGTGTACGTATTGTTCTGTGTTTTGCACCATGGCAGGCTGGCTCCATCCACAAGCCCGGCTATAGGAAGCGGGTCAGCTAGGGGCGGGCGATCGAGCCGGTATACCGTTCAAAAAAATACTCAAAGGCGCGATCAAGTTCTTTCCTGCTTGTGACGGAAGAAAAGACGTGCTCACCGTTTTCATCCTTCCACGAACGCATGATGACGACTTCGGGGCTGGCCCTTTTGCCGTCATCCGGTTCGTAATTATACATAACGGTGTAGGTCTGCCCCCCGATCGAAAAGGAGTCCAGGAGCGACACATAATACTCGCGGCCGCTCCGCTCATCCACAATGATGGCAAGAACGCCGTCCCCCGCGCTCCTCCGGTCACTTTCCCGAAGCGGGCGTTCGCGCGGCTGTTTACGCTTCCGGGAAGTCTCCGTCATCTTCGCACTCTTCCAGCAGGGCCTGGTAGGCCTGGTAGACAGCTTCGTCCTCGTCGTCCTCGAGACCTACGAGGACTTCCTCCCCGTCATCCCCGGCCACAAACTTCATGAAGAACAAGCTCATCTCGTCTTCGTCGCCTTCGGACGGGTCGACCAGGACACAATATTCCTCCCCTTCATGGGAAAAGGTATCCGCCATGATGA
>CAZSFQ010000033.1:0-6270 GCA_964606165.1 uncultured Mageeibacillus sp. | reverse complement strand
ACCAAGATTGTCGACCCGGAAAAGCTCTGGGGGAACGATCTGGCTAACACAGAAACGGATAATTGGGTGTCGCTGTACAAAGGCAAGAGCCAAGCTTCCTCTGCCAGCGCGACAACTAAGTTTAATATTCGAATCCTCGATAAAGATATGCTGAAACGCGAGGAAGTCGACAATGATCATGACGAAAATGGCACCATTAAACCAAACAACCGAACCACATCAACTGGAGGTGCCTTCCATTACGGCCATAAGGAGATTATTTTCCGGCTCAATATCAATGGGGCGGGTATTGATTTCACCGATCCGGATTTAGTGCTTCAAAACGGATTCGGGACAGTGACAGTAGCGGACAAGCTGCCGATTGACTGGGTCTTCGTTCCTTTTAGTGATGGATCCCACTTCCTGATCTACGAGGCAAATCCCGGCACCAGTTACCTCACGGCAACGGGAACTCCGCTTTCGCCTTCTTCGATACCCGGTGGTTTAACTTACGAACTTATGGTTGCCGTTGATGTGAATACTGACGAGAGTCAGGAAACCGCGACCTTTAAGTTTGGAGGCCTTGAAGGGTCTTACGTGATTTTGGTCAAGGCGAAGCCCCGTGGGAATAAACTCGAAAAGCTTCTCGGCCAAAATACTACAACTACTGAGACCAATACAGCCAGTATCTTCACCGATAACCTGTCCTTCAAGGGGTTCGATGAAAAGCAACAATTCGATGTCGACGGGTCGGTGCTGAAGAAAACAGTGGAGATGCCTTCTAAGCCTGGCGGCGTGGCGATTTGGACTGTTGATTACACTCCGCTCGGGCTTCACTTTGGCACTGGCTTCCGGGATACCCTGCCCGAAGGCCTCGACCTTCGAACCGATTCTTCGGGACAGATCGACTGGGGTACGGAAGCAGAACCCAATATCACGATTTCCGAACTCCAGCTCAAGGAGGACGGGTCGGGCGCTTATGAGGTCGTAGCCAATTCAACCCTTTGGGGTCAAGATCTGGTGTATGGGAATTTGGTCGATTACTCCCCTGATGACAGGGAGCTCACGATTTATTTCCCTGACCCGGAAAAATCGTATCGAGTGACCTACCTGACCGATATTACAGGTGTTTTGGGATACTTGGATAACAAGGTCCAGCTGCTTGAGGGGCTGGTTGGCGGAGTAGAAGATAAGAACGGGGTCTCGGTTGATGATAGCTCAGGTTGGGCCACTATGGATCTGGCTGGCTTCATCATGATCCGAAAGACTAAAAGCGATGGCAAGACGAATCTGCCGGGCGCTGTATTTACCCTGTTCAACACCGACTCTGACGGTCTGGCAACAACGGTCCGCGCGGTCAGAACAACTGGCTCAGACGGCATGGTGAGGTTTTTGGGCCTGCCGACAGGAACTTATGTTCTGCGGGAAACAGAACAGCCGGCGGGTTACAAGGAAAATACCCTTGATTATCGTATCGTTGTTGGGCCTGCACCAACTTTCTCCGTTACCATTAACGGACAAGCCGGCCCCTTTAATGCGAATTCACCATTTACCATCAAAAACTACCTGGAAGATGATAGGATCGGTAAGCTCTCCGTAGAAAAAGAAGTAGCGGGAACCATTGGCGATCCAGATGAGCTCTTCACTTTTGAGCTGACCTTCCGGGACGCTGCCGGGCAGGATCTTACCGGATCCTTCTACTACATTGGCTCCGGTGTACCTGACGGTACCATTGCAAGCGGTGGTCAGGTTCAACTGAAACATGGCCAAAGCATCACTGTCATCGGCCTGCCTGAAGGCACGGACTATTGGGTTACCGAGCTGGAGGCTAACCGCAATGGCTACGTTACGGTCCCCGACGGGGATAACGGCACCATTGCTGATGAAGAAACCAGCGAGGCAGTCTTCACCAATACGCGAAATGACGGCAGTCTTAACCTTTTGAAGCTGGTCACGGGAAACGCCGGTGACAAGGACAAGGCCTTTACCTTCAAGGTTTGGTTTTACTGGAACGAAGTTGAAGACACGAATACCTATGATTATGTCGGAAACGGCGTTCCCGATGGAACCATCGCCAGCGGTGATGAAATTCAACTCGCCCATGGCCAGTCCATTACCATCAAGGGTGTCCCGGAGAACACCTGGTATGAGGTGGAAGAAGTTGAGGCCGATTAGGACGGTTACATCACCACCGCTGAACGTGAAGAAGGCGTGATCGAAATCGAAGGGCCCCAGACTGTTGTCTTCACCAACTCAAAAACGCTGGGCGAACTCAGCATCGCCAAGACTGTGGAGGGCAATGCCGGAGATCCTGACGCCAAGTTCACTTTCATTGTTAATTTGTTTTTTGAGCCTGAGATCACGATCACATCCATCTTTAGGCCCTTTGGGAATAATGGAGGCAATGGCGCGGTCTATGACTATGTGGGTTTTGGCGGCGCACCCGACGGAACCATCTCCAGCGGTGATGAGATAGAACTTGCCCACGGTCAGTGGATTGTAATCAAGGGATTGCCTCTCGGCTCAACCTATGAAGTGATTGAGGTCGAGGCAGATCAGGATGGCTACATCACTGAGAGCGTAGATGAGACCGGCGGCTTTACCCTGGAAGATTTCCGTCAATACGCCCGCTTCGTAAATACCAAGAACCTGGGTGAGCTGACCATCAAGAAGATTGTCAACGGCATCTCAGGTGATAAGACACGTAAGTTCACCTTCGAGCTGACTTTGACCGACGCCGAGGGCAGGGAGGTCGAAGGAAAGTTCGCTTACAAGGGCACGGGAGTCGCGGACGGTGAGATCGCAAGCGGCGGAACCGTCAAGCTTGCGGACGGAGAGAGCATCTTAATCCGGGGCCTGCCGCTCGATTCGACTTATAAAGTCGTAGAGCTTGAGGCGGATGAGGATGATTACATCACAACTGTCATCGGTGATACAGGAACCTTTAAGGTGGACGACTTTGAAAAATCAGCCCAGTTCACCAACACCAACAACAGGGCTCTGGAAAGTGACGAGGACATTCCGAAAACAGGTGATCCAAGCAATACCACCTGGTTGGCAGTCTTTGTGACTTCGATCATCCTGTTGCTTAGCCTGGTCACCGCAGATTTTTACCTGCGCCGTAAAAGAAATACGCGATAAGGTAAAATGACTTCATGTCACAGGAGGCCGGTCCGGACACCTTGTTCGGACCGGCTCTTTTATAGGAGGGGACATGGACAGGGAAAGGCGAAGAAAAGACGGCGGCAAGACGAAAAAAAGTCTGGCAATCATTCGCCTGCTCATGGCTTGTTGCCTGGTGGGGGTTCTGGTCTCAGGCTACTTCATCGTCCGTCAATATAAAGAATATGAGACAGGCAACGACCGCTATCAATCCTTGCGTCAGCTGGCAAGACCGGCAGAAAAACCACCGCCACCGGATCAGGGGGTTTTTGTTTCGCCCATCGATTTCGCGTCCCTGGGGGAGATCAACGGCGATATTGTCGCCTGGCTTCATTCGGAGGGAACTGTGGTCGATTACCCGGTTGTCCAGGGAAATGACAATGATTATTACCTCAACCATCTTTTTACAGGCGAATCCAACAGGCTGGGCACCCTGTTTTTGGATTACCGCAACCGGCTCTTTGAAGACCGGGTTTCCGCCATCTACGGCCACAACATGCGGGACAAATCCATGTTGACCTCCATTGCCGGTTATGCTGACCAGGCCTATTACGAAGCCCATCCGGTCATGACACTTTATACGCCGGAGGCTTCCTATGACGTCAGGCTCTTTGCCGGGGTCACCGTTTCCGGTGCATCCGGAGATCTTCGCCTTTCTTTCTCCGGAGATGATGATTTTCTTGATTATGTCCGCGAGCTGGAAGAACGATCGACTTTTTCCAGTTTGGAAACAGTCTCTCCATCCGACCGGATTTTGGCCTTTGTCACCTGCACCTACAGTTTCCAGAACGCGCGCTACATTCTGTTCGGTAAATTGGTAAAAACGGATTAAGGGATCAGGGTGTAACGAACAGCTGGCACCAGTAGGTCTTGTACTGACACGAATAATCGTAGTAGCAGGCGACCCCGATCCACTTGTAATTGGGATTCAGGATGTTGTCCCGGTGGCTGGGCGAGGCCATCCAGGATCTGACCACACTTTCCGGCTTTGATTGCCCTGCGGCAATATTTTCACCGGCTCCACAGTAGTTGATCTTGATCGCCGTGACAAACCGTTTGCCATCAGGCCTCTTATGCCCCCAGACGCGGGTAATCTCTTCCGCCCGTACCCTGGCGGAATCCCAAAGCGACTTGTTCATCTCGAGCGGGGAAAGGCCCGCTGCGGCGCGTTCTGCATTCACCAGAGCCACAACTTGATGTTCATAGGATTCGTTATAAAAGGCTGCCGGTTCCTTGACCGTTGACCCTGTCGTAGTTGTTTCAGCCGCTTTCGTTGTTGTCTTCACCTGGCTTGTCGCCGGTGCCGCTTGAGTGGCTTTGGCGGGTTGAGTGGTTTTGGGTTTAGTGGTTTTTGGTGAAGTCGTTTCCGCGGGGGGATCGGTCGTCTTGGTCCTGCCGGATTTTTTGGGGCGTGTGGTCAGAGCTTCTTCGGGCTCACCGCAAGGAAGGGACGCGGCGGGAACTGAGGCAGGAATCACGTGTTCGCACTGCCCTTTTTGCCCTTCACCGGCGCATTCACCACAGACCATGCTGTCACCAGTTGTGGAACTTGTTGTCCTTGGTTGAGATTCCTCGGGGATACCGGTGTAGGGACGATCGTCACTTAGAACATCCCTGCACCCGGTTAAAAGGGAAAGCAAAATGACTAAGAGGAGCGCGAACCTTAAAATTTTTCTCATATTAACCAGACGCGGGAAAGCGTCAGTCTTTCAAAAAGTATTGGTTGTAAACCTACTTACGACCGTATCGTAATCAGATTAAAAATAAAAGGTTTTATGTGCGATTTTCAAGTCATTTGTGTTACATATCGCCGCAGATCAGGACCCGGCGGGTTCCTGACCGGAGGCATCATAGGATTTGGACAAGTAAAGGCCAAGCTTGGCACTGGAGGGGCCGATCAGTTCATAAAGCACGCTGGACACCAGAATGATGGTCTGGAGTGTGCCGCCCAGCTCGGGTCCGAGCTGGCGGGCACACAAGGCAGCCAGGCCGATGGCCACACCTGCCTGCGGGGCCAAGGCCAGGCCCAGGTAATTTCTCACCTCTTTCGGCTTTCCCGTCACCGCGCTGCCCAGGAAGGCTCCAAGGTATTTTCCGACCAGGCGGACGAAGAAGTAAAGGAAACCGACCAGGACGAGCGGGGTCGTCCCCACCATCTTTGTCGAAACCAGCGCCTTCAAGTCAAAGGTCAGGCCCGATCGCACAAAGAATAAGAGCAGGATGGGGGGATTGAAATAGTTGAGCTGTTTGAACAGCTTCTCGTGCCCTTCAATATTGGCGAACACCATGCCCATGGTCATGCAGCCAAGAAGCGGCGAAACGTCAAAGACGGCACTGACCCCGGAAAAAAGGAGCAGGATGGCGACAGCGATGATCAGGCGGTTGTCCGCCGTCCTGCTGGTCGGCGTCATCAACTTGAGAAGCCAGGCAAAGCCCGCGCCCAAAACGATCAGCAGAAGGTTGATCAGCAAGGGGAGGAAAACCACCTGGAAGGTGCCCCCTCCGGAAGCCCCGGCCAGTGTGGAGGAAGCCGCCGCGATGGCAATGCTGTAGGCGACCAGCCCTGCTACATCGTCCATGGCGACCACCTGCAGAAGGGTATCAACGTAGTCACCTCTGGCCCTGGTCTGGCGGATGGTCATCATGGTGGAGGCAGGAGCCGTAGCGGCTGCCAGGGCCGCCAGAACGATGGAGAAGACAAAACCGAGATCAAGGATCAGGTAGGTCAGGATGAAAACAAGAAGCGACGCCGTCAGGGCCTCAAAGATTGTGATGACAGCCGACTTGCCGCCGCTTTTTTTCAGCTTTGCCAGTTCAAAGTGCTCGCCCACGCTGAAAGCGATAAAGGCCAGGGCCACATCGGTCAGAAATTCCGTGCCGTGAATGAAGGGGGCGGGGATCACATCCAGGACATAGGGGCCCATCAGGATGCCCGTCACAATGTAGGCGATCACATTGGGCAGCCGGAGCAGCTTGGTCAGCCGCGTCATCAGGAAACCCAGTATCAGCATGAGGGACAGGGAGATCAGGATGCCGGCGACCCCGGTTGATCCGCCATTTTGATTGTAGAGCCAGTCCAGCATAAGCACCTCCCTTCTTTGATTATGACCGGTAATCTCTTGGCCTTGA
>CAZSFQ010000032.1:0-7593 GCA_964606165.1 uncultured Mageeibacillus sp. | reverse complement strand
GCGCCGGAGGATCAGGACGATCCCCTGCACGAGGACGGCGATTCGCCCGTATTCGGTTTGACCCACCGTTATCCCGACCGCGTCCTTTTCCTGATCACTGATATGTGCTCCATGTACTGCCGCCACTGCACCAGGCGGCGGCTGGCCGGCCAGAAGGACGGAGCCCGCACCAAGGCTGAAATCGACGCGGGCATCGATTACATCCGCCGGCATCCGATCATCCGCGATGTCCTCCTTTCCGGAGGCGACGCCCTGCTCATGAGTGACGACCGCCTCGAATACATCCTCAAGGAATTGCGCGGGATCGAACACGTCGAGATCATCCGCATCGGGACCCGGACGCCTGTCGTCATGCCCCAGCGGATCACTCCCGAGCTTTGCGCCCTGTTCAAAAAATACAAACCGGTCTGGCTCAACATGCAGTTCAACCACCCCAGTGAGATCACGCCGGAAAGCGCCGCCGCCTGTGCCATGCTGGCCGATGCCGGCATCCCGCTCGGCAACCAGTCGGTGCTTTTGCGAGGGATCAATGACTGCGTCCATATCATGCGCCGCCTGGTTACGGGGCTGGCCTGGATCCGGGTGCGGCCCTATTACATCTACCAGTGTGACCTGACCCGGGGGATCTCACATTTCCGGACCTGCGTTTCCAAGGGCATTGAAATCATTGAGGGCCTGCGCGGTCATGTATCAGGTTTTTGTGTGCCGACCTTTGTGGTTGACGCCCTGGGCGGCGGCGGCAAGATACCGGTCATGCCCGACTACCTGATCTCACAAAGCCCCGAGCGGGTTGTCCTGCGCAATTACGAAGGTGTCATCAGTACCTATACCCAGCCGCAGGACTACAGCAGCCAGTGCCATTGTCCTGTCTGCAGCGGCGAAAAGGAGGTCAGGGTGGTCGGTGTTTCGGGCCTGCTGGAAGGGCAGGGGGAATCACTGGAACCAAAGGATCTGCTCCGCAAACAGAAGAACGGCCATGACGCCGGGCAGGTTTAGGCAGTCCCATGGTGCAGACCGGCACACCCTCTTTGGTCAACGTGCTGGGCCTTGACCGGCTTGCTTCGCTTGCCATCATGGGCCTGGGGAAAAACGCCGGAAAGACCACCGTTTTCAACCATATTGTTCGGGCATGCGGCCAGGCATCTTTCCCCCGGGTCCTTGCCCTGACCTCGGTGGGGCGAGACGGCGAGGATGAAGACCTGGTGACGGGCGGCGTGAAGCCGCGTATCTTTGTGAAAAAGGGATGGCTGGCGGCCACAGCCCGCGGCTCGGTCGGAAAGTGCGATGCCGTGCTTGAGATCCTGGCGCTTACGGGGATCCACACGGCCACGGGTGAAATCGCCATCGCCCGGGCGCGATCCGGAGGCTACCTTGAGCTGGCGGGTCCCTCGATGGCCCAGGACCTGTCTTTGTGTGAAAAGATTCTGCGACGGGAGGAGCCGGACTGTCTATTCCTCGTCGACGGGGCGCTTGACCGCAAGTCCCAGGCCGGAGGCGGTCTGACACAGGCAGTCGTTCTGGTCGCCGGGATGGCCAACGCGGCAAGCATGGAGGAATTGGCTGAAAAAACAGCGGCGCAGGTCAGCTTATTGACCCTGCCATCCATGGCGGAAGCTGACAGGCTGGCCATGCAGGAGGCGATGGAAGGAATTCCGGGGGCACGGGCCGTCATCACTGGTGAGGAGGGGATGGTACGCGTCCTTGAGATGTCATCTCTGGTCGGACACGAGAGGCAGGTCGCGGAGAGCCTGCTGCCGGATGACCGTGTCCTGCTCCTGCGCGGTGCCGTAACGGAACGTCTTGTCGACGCGCTGTTGTCGGCCGGGGGCATCCAGGGCATGACATTGGCAGCGGAAGATGGAACACGCTTTTTCATCACAGCCAGGACACTGGCGCGCCTTGAGCGGCAAAAGATCAAACTGGCGGTCATCCATGAACTGAAATTGCCGGCGATTTTTGTTAATCCTGCCAGACGGGATGGCAGTCTGGCGGATGGAAAAGCGCTGGTCAAAGCCATCCGTTCCGTCGTTGACATGCCCGTATTCGAGATGGGTCCGGCACTGGACTGACGGATCCGGAAAGGAGGCAGGTGACATGCTCTTGATCAACCGGCAGGACCGCGAACGGCTTGGCCTGCCACAAGCCTTGGAAGCATGCCGCTGCATGACTCCCCAGGGGAAACGCCTGAAAGCCAGGTACCGTTATTTCGGACCGGACGAGCGCCCCCTCCTCGAGGCCGAACTTTCAGCCGTCGACCAGCTCGCTGAATACGTGAAACACCATCCGCTTGAGCTGCGAAACTCTCAGAGCCTGCTCGCCCACTTTCGCGATTTGCGGGGAACCGTGGCGGGCCTTTCCAAAAACCGCACACTTGATCTCACCGAACTCTTTGAAATTAAGCAGGCAGTCCGCCTGCTGCACAAGCTGTTGAAAATGTCCGGCATCCTGGCCAAGGCGGACATCACCATCCACCCGCTGCCGGAGCCGGAATCTCTGCTCGATCCCCGGGGACTTGGCACCAGCGGCTTTTATCTTTACGACGATTATTCGCCGAAGCTGGCGTTGTTTCGCCAATCGCGGGCCGATCTTGAAAAAAGGATGGAGAAGGCGCAGGGAGAGGAGCGTGCGGAGCTGCTTGGCCAGCGAAGTCAGCTGCTTGCCGGGGAAGCGGAAGAAGAAAGAGCGGTCCGGGCTGCCCTTTCCGGTCAGCTTGCCCCCTTCGCGGACCGTCTGTCGGATAATCTCCAGGCGGTGGGCCAGCTTGACTTCCGTCTGGCGAAAGCACAAATGGCCCTGCGGTGGGGAGCCTCGAAGCCCGATCTTCTGGAAGGGGGCGAGGCGGTCATACTGGAACAGTTCCACCACCCCGTCATCGAGGACCATTTATCCGCGCGGGGGGCGGCCTATGAACGCCAGACAGCCACCCTGGCGCGGGGGGCGACGGTGCTGACCGGGGCCAATATGGGCGGAAAGAGTGTCACGCTCAAGGCCATGACCCTGTCTGTTCTTATGATTCATCTGGGCTATTTCCCCCCCGCTGACTACGCCGCGTCCCCGCTCTTTGGTTTTGTCAGTTACAGCTCCGATTATTTCGATACGACCAAACGCGGTTTATCGACCTTTGCCTCTGAAGTGGTGAAAATCAGGGATGACATCCGCCAGGCCAGGCAGACGCCGGGCTTCGTCGTCCTCGACGAACCGCTTCGCGGCACCAATCCGCAAGAGGCGACAGCCCTTGTCGGTGCCCTGTGCCGCTTTTACGCAAGCTTGCCGGGGGTCCTGGTCCTGGCAACCCACTATGATGTGCCGGCCGGGGAAGGAATCAGGCACTTGCGCCTGCGCGGCATCCAGACCGGCGACCTGGAAGAGATCATGGAGATCACGAAAGCCCCCCCTCCGGATGAGGAGGCGGTACGGCGCATTGAGGCCCTCATGGATTATTCGATTGAGGCCATGGACGGCTCGGCAGCGGTCCCGACGGGCGCCATCCGTGTCGCCAGGTGGCTGGGCCTGGACAGCGGGGTCTTCGAATACCTCGAAGAGCAGGAGTAAAGATGGCCGAATTAAGACTTGACTGGAAAAAAATAGAAAAGGCGCGTGAAGCGGCGTCCGCTATTGCCGGCCAGGTGACCGATCATCTTGCGCCCTGCACGACGGTCGCCGTGGAGCGGGCGGTCTGCCGTCTTTATGGTATCGACGGCGTCGATGCCTTTGATGTACCCCTTGCCAACCTCCTGATTGACCACTTGCGCTCACGGGGAGTTTTGGAGCAGGGGGCTTCCTACTGGCTGGCCCAGGCGGCTCTTTCAACGGGTTTGGCGCCTGCGGCCCTGGCGGAGGCAGTCGCGGCAGGATCTCTGGACCTGACTGCCCATGAGAAGCACGATGCCTTTGCTTGCGAGCTCTGGGCCAAAAAGGAGGCGGACACAGCCCTCTCCCGGATCCGCAGAAACCGGGCGGCCCGCCAGTCCCTGGTCGCCAAGTACGGCGAACAGCCGGATCCCTGGCTTTACGCCATTGTTGCCACCGGCAATATCTATGAAGACATGATCCAGGCAAGGGCGGCAGCGGGGCAGGGCGCCGATGTCATCGCGGTTATAAGGACAACAGGGCAGAGCCTGCTGGATTACGTGCCCTACGGCGCGACCACGGAAGGATTCGGAGGGACGACCGCGACCCAGGAGAACTTCCGCCTCATGCGGCAGGCCCTGGACGAAAAGGGCGAAGAACTGGGCCGCTACATCCGTCTTTGCAATTATTGTTCCGGCCTTTGCATGCCGGAAATCGCTGTCATGGGAGCCTTCGAGCGGCTGGATGTCATGCTGAACGACGCCCTTTACGGCATCTTGTTCCGCGATATCAACATGCAGCGCACCTTGATCGATCAGAGCTTCTCCCGGATGATCAACGGGGCGGCGGGGATTATCATCAATACGGGTGAGGACAATTACCTGACGACAGCGGACGCATTCGAGGAGGCGCATACGGTGCTGGCTTCCCAATTCATCAATGAGCAGTTCGCCCTGCGGGCGGGGATGCGTGAAGAGCAGATGGGGCTGGGCCACGCCTTCGAGATGGATCCGGCCCTTCCCGGCTCCTTCGTCTATGAGCTGGCCCAGGCACAGATGGCGCGCCAGATCTTTCCCGACGCGCCCCTGAAATACATGCCTCCGACCAAGCACATGACCGGCAATATCTTTCAGGGCCATGTCCAGGACACCCTCTTCAATGTGGCGGGGGTGCTGACCGGCCAGCAGTTTCTCCTTCTTGGCATGATGACCGAGGCCATTCACACGCCACATATGGCGGACCGCGCCCATGCCATCGCCGGCGCCGATTACATCAAGCGCGCCATGAAGACGCTTGGATCCGAAATCGAATACAGGGAGGGCGGCCTGATGGAAAGCCGGGCTGACCTGGTACTCGGCAAGGCGCTCGACCTGCTCGAAACGATCCGCCATGACGGCCTGTTCAACGCGCTCGAGGCCGGCCGCTTTGCGGGAATCAAAAGGAGGCTGGAAGGCGGCAAGGGTCTGGACGGTGTCATCCCCAAGGGTGACTACTACCACAACCCCTTTACAGACCTGTTTGTGGAGGAACAAAAAAATGATCCCGAAGCCTGATCTCACACGCCTGAAGCCTTACGGCGATACCATGGATGACGGGCGGATCCAGTTAAGCTTTACGTTACCCGTTCCCGACGGGGACCGGGCGGTCGAAGCGGCGCGAGCCATTCTGGCCGCCATGGGTTTGTCCGATCCCCTGATCGCCTGGCATGAAGCCCTTGACGCTGGTTTCACCCGCATCATCGCTTACGGAACCTTTGAGCAGGGAGTCGACTACACCAGGATCAAGGTCAGCACCCCGGACAGCCCCGCCATGACCATGGAGGAAACCGATCAGTTCATCCGTGAACACCTGGGCCGCAAGATCCGGGTGATCGGGGCGAGCACGGGAACCGACGCGCATACGGTGGGCATCGACGCCATCATGAATATGAAAGGATATGCCGGTCGTTTTGGCCTGGAGCGCTACGCCATGATCGAAGCCCTCAATCTGGGCAGCCAGGTGGAAAATGAGGATTTAATCCGCGAGGCCGTCCGATTCGATGCTGATGTCATGCTGGTGTCCCAGACCGTGACCCAAAAGGATGTCCATATCAAGAATATTTCGGAACTGGTTGAGCTTCTGGAGGCTGAATCGCTGAGAAAGAAATTCCTTCTTATCATTGGCGGGCCCCGGGTTTCGCATGAACTGGCCAAGGAACTGGGTTGCGACGCCGGCTTTGGTCCCGGCAAATACGCGGACCATGTAGCAGCTTACATTGCGGTGGAGCTGGCCAGGCGGCAGGAAGCAAGTCACATGTAAGAGGACAGGAGGACTAAAGATGAAAGTATTTGTTGCCGGATGCGGCACCATGGGAGCGGGAATCGCGCAGGTGTTCGCGTCCTTCGGCCATGAAACCGTCATGTTCGACCGGGAAGCGGACCTGGTCGGCCGCGGTTATGCCATGATCGAGAAGCAGGTAAAGCGCCAGCTTGATAAAGGCCGTCTGTCACAAGAGGGGGCGGAGGCTCTTCTTGCGAATCTGACCCGGTCAACCGCTATCCAGGATGCCGCAGAGGCCGGCCTGGTAATTGAAGCCATTTTCGAGGATCTGGAAACCAAGCGCGATCTGTTTGCCAAGCTGGACAAACTGTGCCATCCGTCCTGCCTTTTCGCGACCAATACCTCCTCACTTTCCATTTCGGAAATCGCGCAAGGCCTGGACCATGAGTCCAACTTGGCAGGCATGCACTTTTTCAATCCGGCCCCCGTCATGAAACTGGTGGAGGTCATCCGCGGCGCGAAGACATCGGAAGCCACCATGAAACAGATAGCGGACATGGTCCGCGCCATCAGCAAGGAGCCGGTTTTCTGCCAGGAGAGCCCCGGCTTTATTGTTAACCGCCTCCTGATTCCCATGATCAATGAGGCAGCTGATCTGCTGGACCGTGAGGTGGCGTCACGAGACGATATAGATCAAGCCATGCGGCTGGGCGCCAACCACCCCATGGGGCCGCTCCAGCTGGCTGACTTCATCGGCATCGATATTGTCCTGAGCATCATGGAAATCATTCAAGAGGGAACAAAGGACCCCAAATATCAGCCCAGCCCCCTGCTCGACCGGATGGTCAAGGACGGGAAGCTCGGCCGAAAGTCGGGGGAAGGCTTTTACAAGTATTAAAAGGTGGAGGAAATTATGAAAGAAATTGTAATCCTGGGTGCCTGCCGTACGGCAATCGGAAAATTTGGAGGGACATTGGCCGACGTCCCGGCGGTCAAGCTTGGCGCGACGGTGATAGAAGAGGCGGTCAAGCGGGCCGGCATCAAGGCGGAGGATGTCGATGAAGTCCTCATGGGCTGCATACTGTCGGCAGGGCTGGGGCAAAACGTCGCCCGACAGGCGGCTATGGCCGCGGGAATCCCGGAGACGGTTCCAGCTTCGACCATCAACAATGTGTGCGGCTCAGGCCTCAAGGCAGTGACCCTGGCAGCCGCCCTGATCGAGAGCGGCCAGGCGGAAATCGTCGTGGCCGGCGGGACGGAAAATATGTCAGCCGCCCCCTATCTGCTCGACAAGGCGCGCTATGGCTATCGCATGGGGGATGGAGCTCTCGTCGACAGTATGGTCAAAGACGGTCTTTGGGATATCTTCGGTGACTACCACATGGGTATTACGGCGGAGAATGTCGCGGAGAAATACGGGATTACGCGCGAAGACCAGGACGCTTACGCCCTCGAAAGTCAGCTGCGGACCGAACAGGCCCAGGCTGAGAACAAGTTTGAAGACGAAATCGTGGCCATTCACATCAAAGAAAGAAAGAAGGAATACGATTTCGATATTGACGAGTACCCCCGTCATGGCGCCACCATTGAGGGCATGCAAAAGCTCCGCCCGGCCTTTAAAAAAGACGGCACGGTGACAGCCGGCAACGCGTCCGGCATCAACGACGGCGCTGCCGCCATGGTCATCATGAGCAAGGAGAAGGCGCAGGAACTTGGCCTCACCCCCATGGCCAGCCTCAGGGCAGGCGTATCGGTCGGCCTGGA
>CAZSFQ010000031.1:0-7635 GCA_964606165.1 uncultured Mageeibacillus sp. | reverse complement strand
AAAGAAATCCGAAGCTCCTTGCCCAGCCCTTTTGCCAATCGCTGAAGGGTACGTATGGATGGATTTGCCCGACCCTGCTCCAGCTTGCTGATATCGCCCTGAGCAATACCTGTTTTCAGGGAAAGCTCTTTTTGAGTAATTTTCTTTTCGTTTCGTCCTTCCAGCAGAACCTTGATAATTTGGAGCTCAGGTTCCAGTCTTTCCCATTCCTCCCTGAATTGCGGGTTTTTCAATTCTTGCTCGAGGCTCGCTCGAAAGTGTTTAGACATTGTTTCTTATCCTCTTTTCATACTCGGCCCGGTATTGCTTAGCTTGGACGATCACTGAAAAGGGTGTCCTTTTTGTCTTCTTTGTAAAGGCATTTGTGAGAATCACTCTCTTATCAGTTGCGTAAAAATTGAGGATTCTGCAGGTATCCTTCCCTTGGCTGACCCTTAACTCAAACAATCCATCTCCCAGTGATTTGGGAAAAGGCTCCCTTAGCTCATTCCCCTTGATCTCCAATAGTTCCAGTGTACGGAAAATCCTGGCTCTCATTTTGATTCTTTGGCGAAGATTAATATTTCGACTGGCAGACTCCCATCATTTTTCTCGAAATATTCCACAGAAAAATGATTCATGTCAAGCCCGATAATCGGCATGATTATATAGGATAAATCCAATATTATCAAATGTTTGAAACATGAATCCATTGTTCAGGTTGAAAAAACGGTCTGACAAGCATCTGCTCGTCATCTCTTGTCAATAGCAAACGAATTCGATTTGTTGGCTATCGTTTGATTTAGGGGAATATGACTCAACGGAAATGCCAAATATGACTCAATAGGATTCGGAGATATGGCTCAATAGCTCCGTAGAACCTTCGATCCGGATGTCAAGGTCACCCAGCAGGTGCAGGGTCTCTTTGACCCGAAGCTTGTGACCATCACGGCCGGCATCATAGTCGGGGTAGGCCTCATCCCCCTGGTGGTTCTGGGCTTCCTGGTCATCGGGTCCATCCTCTTTGTCTTCGTCAAGCGCAAGAATACCAATACCCCTTATTGGGTGGTCCTCAACCCGGCAGGGGAGGGCGCCGAAGGCAGTGCTCTGGCATTGATTGAACAGACGACCCGCAAACACAAGGATTGTCGTCATCCTTTCCCTAATCTATAAAAAGCCTTGACTCAGTTAAGGTACCTAAGTATAATGCCCTTAGGTACCTTAATTGTTATTTGGAAAGGAAACAAAATGGAAAATAAAGACACATTGGATATCATCATGCGCTTAGCCCGTGTCACACGCAGGAGTCATCCGGCAAAAAATAAGGGACATCAGCTTTCGCGGAGCGTCTTTCGGGCCCTGGTGATCCTGCGCGAAGCAGGCCCCATGCGGGCCAGTGATCTGGCGGAGCGCTTGGATATCCGCCCCGCTTCGCTGACGGAGCAGTTAATGAGGATGGAACAGCACGGCCTGATCAGCCGGGAAAAGGATCCGGCGGACATGCGGGCTGTTCTGGTGGCATTGACGGAGAAGGGCAGCCGGGAGCTTGACCGGAGCAGGGAAGATCGGCTGGCCTGGAGTAAAAAACTTCAAGGGGCCTTGACAGAGGAGGAACACCGGCAGTTCGCGGAACTGGCTGAAAAACTGATCACTTTTTTTGAAACGGAGTTGCCGTCCACGAAAAAAGATGGCTGGGACGGCCATAAAAAGCCGGGGCATGGCCATTCCAAGGGCCGGAAGAGGTACCTCTTGTGAACGGGGGGCGGGGTGGCAGGGGCTTTCGCTTTGAGACCGAAGAAGAAAAGCAGAACCGCCCCAAGGTAACAAAGAAGCTGCTTGCCAGGATCTTTTCCTACCTCAAGCCCTATTGGCCGAGGCTCTTGCTGTCACTTGCCACCATCATCGCGGCAGCCGTCCTGGACGTTTTTCCGTCCATCCTGACCGGGCGCATGATCGACGACGGCCTGATCAAGGGTGACTTCGGGCTCCTGGCTTTGCTGGTGAGCCTTGCGGCCGGGGTCATGATCACGTCCAGCCTCCTGGGCCTGCTGGAGAACTACCTCAATACCAGCGTGTCACAGCATATCGTGCGGGACATGAAAAACAGCATGTACGCCCACCTGCAACAGATGTCCCAGCGCTTCTTTACGGTCAACAAACAGGGGGATATCATCACCCGCATGACAGGGGACATCGACGGCGTCCAGGGTGTGATTTCAGGCACATTGACCCGGACGGTATCAAATGTCGCGGTGCTGGTCGTCTCCATCCTTGCCATGGTGCAGAAGAACTGGCTGCTGGCCCTGGTCGGGGTGGCCATCCTTCCTCTTTTTATCATTCCAACCCAATCGGTTGGCAAACGGCGTTGGCGTTTGACCATGGAATCCCAGGAGAAGCACGATGAGGCCAACCAGCAGCTCAACGAAACCCTGTCGGTCAGCGGCCAGCAGCTGGTCAAGATTTTCACCAAAGAGGAGGAGGAATACGAAAGGTACGCCCATGTCAACGAGACGATACGAAAGCTGACCGTCAAGGAAGCCATGGCAGGCCGCTGGTTCCGCATGGCCATTGGAACCTTTACCAACCTGGGTCCCATGCTGATCTATCTGATCGGCGGCTTTTTGATCATCAAGAAGGGAAATACGGGCCTTAGCGTGGGCGATGTCACGGTTATGGTTACCCTGCTCACCCGCATGTACCGGCCGGTCAGCGCCCTCTTGAGTGTTCCGGTAGATTTCTCGCGCGCCATGGCTCTTTTTACCCGGATCTTCGACTACATGGACATGCCGGTGGAGATTAAGAGCAAGAAAGGCGCGGTCAAACTGGATTCCATGACCGGGGAACTGGCTTTTCACCGGGTGGAGTTCGGCTACAACCCGGGCCAAACAATCCTGAATGATGTCTCTTTTACCGTTCCCGCCAGGAATATGACCGCCATCGTCGGGCCGTCCGGTTCGGGCAAGACCACCGTGACCAATCTGGTCATGCGGCTTTATGACGTCAGAGGAGGGTCGGTCACCATTGACGGGGTGGATGTGCGCGATCTTGATCTCAAGTACCTGAGACAGCAAATCGGTATGGTGACCCAGGAAGCCTACCTTTTCAACGGAAGCATCCGGGACAATCTGCTCTATGCCCGGGCCGATGCGACGGAGGCCCAGCTGATTCACGCCTGCAGGGAAGCCAATATCTATCCTCTGATCGAATCCCTGCCCCAGGGTCTGGACACCCTGGTCGGCAACCGGGGCATCAAGCTGTCGGGAGGGGAAAAACAAAGGCTGTCCATTGCCAGAGTCATTCTCAAGGACCCCACTATCATCATCTTCGATGAGGCTACCTCCTCGCTGGACTCCATTACCGAGAACCAGATCCAGGAGGCAATCGAACCCTTGCTGAAAGGCAGAACCAGCCTGGTCATCGCCCACAGGCTCTCGACGGTCATGGCGGCTGACCAGATCCTGGTCCTCCATGAGGGCCGGATTGTTGAGCAAGGCCTGCACCAGGAATTATTGGAAAGTGAAGGAGTCTACAAAGAGCTCTATGAAACCCAGTTTAAAAAAGTTCTTGAAAAACAAAGGGATAATCGAAAGGACCTTGGTCTGAGCCAAGTCTAGCCTTCCATTTCTCCCTCATAAGACAGGATACCACCCGCGTTGAGAACGATTTTGAACCCTGCCTTATCAAGCAGTTGGGCTGCCTCAATTGTTCGAACCCCACTTTTGCAATAAAGGATCAGAGTGGCGTTTTTGTCGTAAGGGGGAAGTTCGCTTCTTAACCGGCTAAGTGGAAAACTTATGGCACCCGGCAGGTGACCGCTGTCATATTCCTCGGAGGTACGAACGTCAAGCAAGATTGTTTTTTCGGGCTGGTGGCTCCTGACCCGCAGAGCGGTATCAATGCTTGTCTTGACCGGTCCGGTACTTTCATCCAGGATCTCCATCGACAGAACCCGAGCTTGGGGTGGATCGGATTCCATGATCTCTCCTCTAATGGTATAACGGACCTGCGAGCCAGCTGGAGGTGCTGTTTCATCTTCAGAAATCAAGAGGGTGATCAGGTCGAGGGATTCGATTAATTCACTCCCGTCGGTCCAAGTGATCAAGGTCGTTGTGCCGGATAGCGTGAAGCCCTCTAAAATAATAGATTCTTCAACGCTTTTTCCTGTTCTGCAAGCCGCTACCGCAAGAAGCGTGATCGCAAACGCAAGGCTCAGTGTCAATCTCCGACCAATTTTTTCCATCTGTAACTCCGTCCTGTGACAAACCATCCTACCACAGACCGTGAGCCGGATCTGCGGGTCATGGAGAAGGCTGAACAGACAGCACGTCATCATGTCATAAGCATAATAAGAATCAGTCTTTACCTGAGATCTTATTTTGGAGAGACTTTTGCTATCCAAAATGAGGTAAGATGAAACGAGTCTTCCAGGGGACTGGAAGTCATTTCGGGGAGAAGGCTGAGGGTGACAAAAAGAAGAAAAGCTCATTTATTGCTCCTCTTGACCGCTTTTTTGTGGGGCACATCCTTCGTCGCGCAATCGGCGGGTATGGAGCATATCGGGCCCTTCACCTTCAATGCGCTGCGTTACGGGGTTGGGGTCCTGGTTCTTTTGCCTTTCATAATGGCCAGGAAACCCAGGCTCGATTGGAAATTCTTCAAGGTCAGTCTCTTAATCGGGCTGATTCTATTCATTTCCAGCTCCTTGCAGCAGTATGCGCTGTTAACGGCGAGTGCGGGCAAGGCAGGCTTCATTACCAGCCTTTACATTGTATTGGTACCTGTTATTTCGCTTCTTTTCGGCCGCAGGGTCAAATTGCATCACTGGCTGGCGGTGGCCATGTCCCTGGTCGGCTTGTACCTGATGACATACGCTGTCAGCGGCGGTTTCGTCCTGGCCGACTGGCTTTTGCTCATCGGTTCGATCGGATACAGTTTTCATATTATCAGCGTGGAAAGATACGCCGGGGAGATGGATCCCCTGGCGCTCAGCGCCACCCAGTTTCTGATCGCGTCCCTCCTGTCACTTGTGACAGCGTTGGTATTTGAGCCTGCCATGGATGCTTCACTGATCTGGTTTGCCATGCCGTCTATTCTCTACGCCGGCATCTTTTCATGTGGTATCGCTTACACTTTGCAGATTGTAGCGCTGAGAGACAGCCATTCAACAGTTGCTTCCCTGATCATGGGGCTTGAGGCAGTCTTCGCCGTTCTCGGCGGTGTCATCGTCTTAGGTGAGCGGTTCAGCACCCGGGAAATCTTTGGAAGCCTCATCATGCTGGCTTCCGTCTTTTTTGTCCAATACTTCGAGGGCAGGGCAAGCAGCGAATCCGAAGCGCTTTGATTCACGTGCCGCTTATTACAGCAATCTTCCTTTCAGGCGCAGATAATCAAGTTAGCAGAGGGATTTGAAGCGCGCTGCGCAGGAGGGATGGACATGAATACCTTGAAATGGAAACGTGTCTACGATCAAGCCGAGTCTTCCGACGGTGAACGCATTCTGGTCGATCAGCTGTGGCCAAGGGGTGTCAGCCGGGAGAAGGCAGCCATTGACCAGTGGGCCAAGGATATCACCCCCAGCAAGACAATCCGCCAGGCCTATCATCATGGCAGGCTGAGTTTTGATCAGTTTTCGCGTAGTTATCAGGAGGAGCTGGAAACCAATCCGGCCTTCCCCGGCTTTGTTGACGACCTTGAAAAGCGATTGGGGGAAGGTCAAGTGACCCTTGTTTTTGCGGGAAGAGTTCCTGGCGAAACGCATTTGCCGGTACTTAGGAGTCAGCTGGAAAAGGCGGGGATCGAGAGCGATCCGCTGCCGTAAGGAAGTTGGCTACCCGGAGGGGGGGTCGGCTGGATTTTCGGCCTTCAGGGCCGTGTATTCGTCGTGGGCATTTTTGTGCTCAATCACGTAGAGGCCTGCAGCCGCCCGGCTGAAGGCAACGTAGATCAGTTGCTTGTCGCGGTATGAGTGGATGTCGGTCAGGATTATGACCGAGTTCTCCAGGCCTTTGAAACTGTGAATGGTTGAAAAGCTGACTGCTTCGTTTCCCCCGACGCTGAAATTTTCGATGGTGTGGTTTTTCAGCTGACGGACGATTGAGTTTTCCCTGCGCAGCCGTGAGAGAATGGTGATTTTTTCCGGCCGGATGCCTTGGCGGCGAAGATCACCCAGGAGTTCATCGAGACAACGGACTCCCTCTTTTTCATCAGAATAGGTAATGTATTCAACCTCCGGGCCATGGACTTTCATCCACTTGTCATTGGTGTTCGCATAGCCTGTAACAGTACGAATCTCTTCACAGATGGGTTTGGGATTGCGGCAGTTTATCTTCAAGGTGTAGTTGGAGTGGAAGGCCCTCTCTTTAAGTAAATCCAGCATGGCTTCACCTGTCATGAGATCCGAATAAATGGCCTGCCTGGAAAAATCACCGAAAAACCGCCAGTTCCCATCCCTGATCCCGCCATTGAGGACTTGATCAAATACATCAAGGTAGACATCATTGATCAGATCCTGGGCTTCGTCGACGACCAGAAGATCAAACTTTTCCAATCCTTCCCTGATAAGCGGAATGGCCAGGGCAGGCAGTTTTTCCTTGAAAAATACATTTTGTTCCCTGCTGTCAGGGGGGATCTCAAAATTGGCCCCGGTTTTTTCCAGCACCTCAACCAAAAAGGAGTGAAAGGTCCCGACGTAGGCAGGCATGAGGGCAGGGTCGCTGAACTGCCGTTCAAGCCACTGTCCCAGGTTTTTATTGAAACAGAAGAGGGCGGTGCGCTGGCCGCGGGCGGTTGAGACAGCCGCTTCCTGGACGGCGATCAGGGTCTTTCCCGTACCTGCCCCGCCCCGGATTAAGACCCGGGGGTTCTCCTCATTGTGATCAATGCAGCGATATTGCTCTTCGGTCAGGCGGGCGCGCTCTTGCTCAGTTTGCTGGATCTGGACCCGGAGGGCCACGGGCCGGTCAAAATCTCCCCTCAGCTTGTTTGCGATGTAATCGACTTCCCTTTTCCCAAGCAGGCTTTCGAAGGCGACCGGGCAGCCGAAGGTTTCTTCATACTTTCGGGCCGCGCCCTCACTCAAACGCCTGATAAAGTCCCGGATATTGTCCCGGTCACGAATGTCGAAGACTTGCCAGGCTTGTTCGTCAGTTCCGCTTGCCTTGTACTCGATGTCAGGGAACATGACGCCATAACCGAAGAAGAGTCGGTTCAGGTGGGAAAATTCGCGGTCCAGATTCCTTTTTATTTCCTTGACAAGACAGAAAACGGCCTCTTTTGCCTGATCAAAGGGGCTTCGATACTTGACGCCGGCCTGGTTGTAGCGGTTTGTGTAGACCCAGGCGCCCTCTTTCCTGCTGACCTGGCCTCCCTTGACCTCCAGTGCGAACAGACCGAGTCCGGGGGCCAGGACGACGAAGTCAATCTCACCGTAAATGGATGAGGGGATCTCTGTGAGACCCAGTGAGTGCAAGACAACCCAATTTTCTGTACCTTCCGCTTCTTCGAAGAGCTGGAAAATTTTCCTTTCAGCATTGCTTCTGACATGGGGTGAGAGAATAGAGGGGATAGTTCGTGCCATTGTTAACCTCCAACCTGGAAAGCAGGGGGATCTTTAATTCAGGATACCAGAAGGGCGTGACCGGTCCACCATGCATTTGG
>CAZSFQ010000030.1:0-8870 GCA_964606165.1 uncultured Mageeibacillus sp. | reverse complement strand
ATATCAGCCTAAATGGAGAAATTCTTCTTGACAAACCCCTTGCGGTTTGGCAACATGGATGCGACATTATGCTATATATTTATCAAGCAAGACAGTATTACCATTGGATTGTTTAGTAATACAAAGCATTATGATTTATATATATTCATAACAGCGAATAGATATTCGCAATATCATCAACCTGGTGCTCATTTGAACGCCAGGGTCTCAAAACCAACGGAAACTTGTTTGCGAGGAGAAGGGCCATGAAGCAAGCTACGCGAAAAAACAGAGCACTAATTTGGCTTGTGCAGCTTTTGGCTGTACTTATGGTAGTGGGGATGGTTCCAATATTGTCTTCGGCTGATGCTTCAGCTGCGGACGATTGGATTTTAATTTCTTCAGGTAAGGAGCTGAAGGATGAATGGAAAGGTACCAGCAGTGACCAGAAGTTTAAACTGATGGCCGATATCGAATTGGGGGACAAGTTAGAAGCGACCAGCGGAAAGAAGACCTTTGACGGAAACGGGAAAGTTATTAAATATACCGGCCAGGGCCCCTTCGTGAAAACAACCTCTGGTTCGATCAGCTTTGATAATATCTACATTGGCGCCTGCCAGGCTGGAACGCTTTTCGAAACAACGAGCGGCAGCTTGAGCTTCAATAAATCTGTCATCATCATGCAGTGCTCATCCACCAGCAATTCAGCGATCCTGCGGACAACTTCCGAGGAAGTTAAGATTGTTAATTCGACTATGCAGGCCAACTTCATCGTCAGGAGTATAGATTCGGGAACCGTGGATCTTGATAAATCGATCATCCGCGCAGATTATTTGGTCCTTGCGGGCACAAGCGGGAATGTCAAGGTTACAGATTCGAAAGCCAGGGTGAACGCGCTCGTTAAGAAAGTCACATCCGGAAACACGACTGTCACAGGCTCCTCGATATGTGCCGACCATCTGGTTGGTCAGACTTCAAGTGGGAGTGTTACGGTCAGCAACAGCACCTTTTCCTTCGAGAAGGAAGAAGGTGGAGTCTCCAACCTGCTTCGAGTTTGCACTTCCGGCGGAATCAATGATGACGGCACAAATGAATTTGGGATCGGAGGCTGTTGCGGGCTGGTTGGGGACTTTAATTGTGGAGAACCCAGGCCCGTTCCCAAGGGAACGTTGAAGATCAACAAGCAGAGTGTCGGGTCCTTCCCGGCGGACTCAGCGGCCATTTTCCAGATCGTGAGCCTTGATGATGAAAACCCGGCGCTGCAGGCCATGTCGGTTCAATTCGGCGGCTCCAATTCGATTCCATTGCCCCCTGGCAGGTACGAGGTTTCGGAGAGTCAGCCCTCTCCGGGTGTTCGCTACATCCTGGGGGGAGTCACCGCGGACGGATCCGTGATTGACGAGCTGACTATTGAAGAAGATGAAGTGACGGAGGTCACCCTCATCAACTATGAAAAGGCGCTCTTCGGGGACGTGACAGCCAGCAAAAAATGGGATGGCGGCCCGACCCCGAGGCCAACCGTCAAGTTCCAGCTCTACCGTCAGGCAGGGGACGGACCGGAAGAAAAAGTTGGCAAAGCGAAGACGGTTATTGGTTCTTCGGTGACTTGGTCGAATCAGCCCAATTACGATGACGATGATCAAGCTTACAAATATTTTGTTAAAGAAGTGAAGGTTCCCAGTTTCTACACCGCATCAGAATCAGAAGATGGGTTGGAAATCACCAACACCTATTCCTCACCCATGATCTGGGTCAAAGCCGCCAAGCTTTGGATCAACGGCCCTCAAGTCAAGCCGGATGCCTATTTCCAGCTTTGGCGTAAGACGATGCATGGTGGAGCCGAACCAGTTGATAGTCCTCAGAAACTGGTTCATCCCAATACATCAATGGGCTGGAGAGTTGAACTGAATGACCCGGATGGGAAACTCTATCACTACTGGGTGCAGGAAGTTGATGAATGCGGAAATGACGGTGTTCCTGAAAATTACAAGAAGTTGGAGCTGGGTCTTCTTGTCATCAATACCTATGTGATTCCCAAGATTAATGAGTTTCCAGTCAGAAAGATTTGGATTGACGGCCCGTCCCCGCGGCCAATTGTCAAGTTCCAGTTGTACCGCAATGGCAAAGCATATGGGAAACCCGTGAAAGTAATAAGTGATTCGGATTTTCAGCTTGTAAAATGGTATAACCTTGACGAGACCGACCGCCATGGAGTCCCCTATGAATATACCGTCCGTGAAGTGGAAGTGCCGGAGGATTATGAAGTCTATTATCCGGAATTTTCGAGGGAGGGGATCCCCTATATTTTTAACATATACGCTCCGAAAGGTGACGTGACGGCGACCAAGGTATGGGTTGGCGGGCCTGAAGATCATCCGGCCATCCAGTTGCAGCTTTATCGTGACGGCATCCCCTATGGTGATCCTGTCGAACTTGCCGGCGGCGAAAGCCAATACACCTGGACCGACCTTTATCTGACCAATTGGGATAGTGACAATGCACCAGTTTCCACGTACACGTTCACCGTGGACGAGCTTGAGGTGCCTGCCAATTACAAGAAAAGCCTGGATGGGCTTGAAGTTACCAACACCTACCAGATCTCTCAAATCAAAGTCACCGCCACCAAGCTTTGGCAAGGCGGATCCGATCCGCGCCCGGATATTGTATTACAGCTCTACCTGGGAGATCAGGCGATCCAGGATCCGGTGACCTTGAAATCGGGTACAACCACACACACCTGGGAAGTCCCAAGCACCGATGAAAAGGGACAGGCGCTGGTCTATACGGTTAAAGAAGTTCAAGTGCCTGCTGACTACGAGGTTTCCTATTCGGAGGATTCCCTGACCATCACCAACACCCATTCAAAGGTGGGGGGTGACAAAGATGAGAAGACCCCGGCTACAGGCCAGGGAGTATCGCCCTATCTCTGCTTGGGAGTCCTTCTGGTTCTGCTGGGGTTACTGGCGGCAGTATTCGGAAAGCGTGCCTTCAAAAAGAAAGATTGACTGACGCCTGAACCATTCCCGCAGTAAAAATTCCCCGTTCAATGAGCGGGGAGTTTTTATTTGGCGGATGCCGGAAACCAGCGGTCAAGAAAAATGATCAGCGAATCCATGTAGGCGTCAGGATTTTCGATGTAAGCTTTCAGATGGCCTGTCCCGGGAAGAAAGTGAGTGCCCGTTCTTTCGGGGTGGAGCCTCAGCCGCTCATCAATCATGGGGCGGTAGTCGCTCTCTTTCAAGAAGTCATCCTTTTCGTGGCCCAGGATCATAACCGGGTAGGGGAGTGAAGAAAAGTAAGCGAAGTAATCCTGTCTTTCACTCTTTCCAACAGACATGCGGATGGCGTAGGGGGTGAGTTCGGGCAACCAGAACAGGAGGCTCCTGTTGTCCTGCCTGACGGCAGCGCGGATGAAGGCGTCACTGTCGCGGGCGGGTGAATCGGCAATAATGGCCCCAATCTGATTGAGTTGGCCCGCTGCTGCTTCAGTAACCTCCTCGTCTTCTGTTTGTTTGCTCTCCGCTTCGAGGGTCTGAAGAGCGCGCATGATGGCGGCAGTGCCCGACCCGAAGCCAAAAAGGATAAGGGGTGATTGGGGTAGATTGCGAAGTGTCCAGTCCATGGCGGCCAGGACATCCTCTTTTTCCGCGTAACCGAAGGAAGCCATTCCCCCTTCCGATTCGCCGCTGTGGCGAAGATCGAAGGCCAGGGTATAGAAGCCTTGCCGGGACAGCTCCTTGATCAGGGCGATCGTGTCAAGTCCGAAGGGGAGGCGGTTGTCCCCCTGATTGTGGAAGAAGATGACGGTGCCCCGTCTTGTCTCACTTTCCGGTTTGACCAGCCATCCCTTGAGGGTAATCTGGCCGCCGCCGGACAAAAAAGAAATGGAACGAAAGGAAGGCAGCATATTGGTGGCGTAGGGCGGTATGGGTTCTGAAACTTCTTTCATCAGACGATCAGCCTTGACCAGACTGGTTGCGACGACCAAGGTGGCAAAGACGAGCAGGAGCGCCAGGACAGTCAGAAACGGCCTGATCCGCGCTCTTTTTTTTCTCCGCTCTGCCATGTATCCCCGGCTGATCAAGAGTTGCTCCTTGCCCTTGTCGTTAGCAGGCGGTACAATCGTAGACCGGCCCGCCATTCTATTGTACATTGATTGGTGACAGCAGGGGATTACCATGGACAAAGAAAAAGCAAAACGAATTTTGGGAATCGAAACTTCCTGCGATGAAACCGCTGCGTCGGTCGTCACCGACGGACGCCTGATCGAATCAAGCGTTGTTGCGTCACAAGTTGACCTTCATGAAGCTTATGGAGGCGTCGTTCCGGAAATCGCTTCACGTGAACACGTGAAGGCAATTTTGCCTGTCGTGGATCAGGCGCTCAAGAGCGCAGGCGCAGGCCTGGAAGACCTGGACGCCATTGCCGTCACCTATGGGCCAGGCCTTGTCGGGGCGCTTCTGGTCGGTGTGGCGGCGGCCAAGGGACTGGCGTCAGCGGCCGGCCTGCCCCTGGTGCCGGTTCATCACCTGGAGGGCCATATAGCCTCGGCCTATTTAGCTGACCTGAATCTCCAACCGCCATTTTTGTGCCTCATCGTATCGGGCGGCCACGCCACCCTGGTTGACGTGGCCGACTACACGGTTTTTCATGTACTGGGCAGGACCCGCGATGACGCGCCGGGGGAGGCCTTCGATAAGATCGCGCGAACCATCGGACTTGGTTACCCCGGGGGCCCCCTGATCGAGCAGGCGGCCGCAGGGGGTGACCGGCAGGCTTTCCCCTTGCCGGTGACCCGTTTTCCCGATTCTTTCGACTTTTCATTCAGCGGAGTGAAGACGGCGGCCATCAACCGCCACCATCAACTGATGCAGGAGGCAGAAAAAGAGGGAAGAAGCTGGCCCGCGTCTTGCACTTTGCGCGACTTTGCGGCCACCTTTCAGGAAACGGTGGTCCAAACCCTGGTCAGCCACACCAGAAAAGCTCTGCTGGAAGGGCAATACCGTTCCCTTGTCATTGCGGGGGGCGTCTCAGCCAACAAGGAACTGCGGAAGGCCATGACAGCCATGGCTGACGGACTGGGGGTTCCTTTAACGATTCCGGCCCTTTCCTTTTGCACCGACAACGCGGCCATGATCGCCTCAGCCGGTTTCTATGCCTGGCGTTCGGGCAGGCGGGCAGGAGCCAACCTCAACGCCCATCCCATGGCAGATCTCGAAGAGGTCAACCTTATGTTCGCCGGTAAGTCTTTATGAAGAAAGATAATAAAACCAAACTCATTGTCGAGAACCGGCGCGCGCGCTACGAATTCCACATCGTCCGCAGGCTTGAAACGGGCATGGTACTGACGGGGACGGAAGTCAAATCAATCCGCCAGGGACACTTGAGCATCGGCGAGGCCTACGTGACGGTCAGGCGCGGTGAACTCTGGCTTGTCGGCGCTCACATCAGCCCCTACGAGCAGGGCAACCGCTTCAACCCCGATCCCGTGCGGGACCGCAAGCTGCTGGCCCACAAACATGAGATTGTTCAGCTTGAAGCCGCCGTACAGCAAAAAGGGATGACCCTGGTGCCCTTGAAAGCTTATTTTTCCCATGGAAGAGTCAAGCTTGAAATCGGCGTCGCGCGGGGGAAAAGACTCCACGATAAACGCGAAACCGTCAGGGAACGCGCCGTTGAGCGCGACATCCAGCGCAGGCTCAAGGACGGGCACCGGGAATAAACTGGCTGAAGTTTTCAGCTAATCCAAAACCTTGATAAAATGGATGTTACGGCTCACTTCCACAAAGCCGGTTTTCTTATGGAAGCGCTCGCTTGTCAGGTTGTCCAGCTCACAGTCGGATGCCAAAACCTTGCATCCCTTCTCTTTTGACCAGCTCTCACATTGAAGGACCAGTTGCCGGGCGATCCCCTTGAACCGGTAAGCCGGAAGCACATAAATGGCTTCCAGGTAACCGCTGACGCAACCCTCAGGGGCACCCTCGACGTATTCATGCCGGACGGCGACGTGGGCGGCGCCGACAGGGGTATCTCCCAGACTGGCAAGCCAAATTATCTCATCCTGTGACTGGAGGATCCGGCGGTTTTCCTCACGGAGCTCGCCTTGGCCATGACAGGTGAAAAGCCGGGCCAGAAGTTCGGTGACAAGATCAAGATCTTTGATCCCCGCTTCACGGAACACAAGCCTTTTCACAATAACGAGCCGCCGTTTTCGTCCCCCTTCGGCTTGATGGGCAGGACATATTTGGCATAACGGCCGGGATCGAAATAATAGTAGGAAAGACGCCCCGGCCTGTGATCCGGCTCAAAGTCAAGATCATCATAGGAGAATCTCTCCATGACTGCCTGAAGCAGCTGGTAGACCGTGTCGCCCTCGCTATGGTAATCGAAGGGGCCGTGCTCGAAGATCAAATAGTCGGCCAGGGGGACATCCAGCATGAGAAGAGGCTGGGGGAGGGGTCCGGTGTAATCGGCTGGCAGACGGACACCGTAAGCCTCTGTCCTTTGTCCGTCATTTTCGTAAATCCCGGCCATGACCTGGCCGCTGAATTGGCCCCGGATATGGTCTTCGCCGTCCAGCTTGCCCTGGATGGTGTCGAGGATTTGGGTGATGGTGTCGCAGTCCTGGCCGGGAACCTTGTCCTGCTTGTCCCAGAAATCGAAATAGCCGTCGCTCTCATGGTTTTTGATGTGCATGAAACGATGGGCGGGCAGGGACTTGATGGTGATGGAGATGGCGTCATAGGAGTCTTCCATGCTTTTCCTCCATGTCGTATGAAGCAGCAGAGCTGTCTTTTACTGTCACTTTACCGCCTCATCATAGCACCTATTTCTGATGGTCTGTTATTTTGTTATTTGGACGGTTCTGGCTGCAGGTTACCGTTTTGAGTGATCAGCAGCCCTATAATAGAAACGGCGTAAGCCGCGTGAGAGGCGCCTGAAGTGGAAATCATGGAAAGGCAGGGTAAATCCCATGAAAAAAATAATGATAATGGTATCCGCCGTATTGGTAAGCAGCCTTCTCCTTGCCGGCTGTATGAAGACACCTTCCCTTGATCAGCTGGTTCCGGGCGGCTTGGGCGGCCTGATCGGCCAGACAGATAAAGAAAGTCCCTCACAAACCATCGAACCAACAGATATTGTCCCCGAGAAAACCGACCGTGTGGATCCGGATTCAGGATTCCGCAATTCCTATGAAGCCTACCTGGCTGCTAAGTCGGTCCTGATCGACCGGATGACCGGGGCCTTCAATCAGGTGCCCGACGCAGGCATGGAAGCTGTCTTCTCCCTCTTTGGCTTTTCCGTCATTGACTTCCTGATGTGGCCCGCTGCCATCATCTGGGAGGATGAAGCGACTGCCAGACAGATGGCGGGAGTCTTCGGAGCCCTGGACATGAAGTTTGAAAGAAAAGAGGGTAAGTCCATCCTCACCTATACCCAGGACGGGGACACCGCGTCTTTTGTGGGTGAACCCATGAGCGGGGCGGATGGACACATCTTCACAGCCTCCTTCGGAGGCCGGGAAAAGCTCCGGTCCGAATTTGTCCGCACCTCCTACGGCTTCGCCGGCCAGTACTACCACCTGGAGGACGATGGCAAGACCACCCGTTTCATGATTGCCATTGAAGGTCAGGACGGCGCGATCGGCATTGAGAAAGACATGGCCCGGCCCGGTCCTTTGACCGGGAAAGAAGCCTCGGATTTCCCCCTGTCGGCCCCTGAATGGTACCGCATCCAGGGCAAGAGGGTGACGGGGATGACCTCGGAGGGAAAGGCGATTGATGCCGTCCTGCCTTAGCAGCATGAAAAGGGGAAGAAACAAGAGAGGGGCGGATCCGCCCCTCTCTTGACCTGTCATAACCGCCAGGTGCAGCCCTGTCAGCTTGTCCTTACAGGACCTGGGGGTCGTCCTCCCAGCTGTAAAGGGCGGCCGGATCCTTGGCATTGGTGTCGCGGCCCTCGGGCGGCAGATCCATGGCTGACTTGGGATTGGCCGGCTGGGTGGGGACATTGAGGTCAGCGCCTCTGGCCTTGTCCTTTTCCCAGGCCTCCCGGCTGTCCGACTTCATGGGGGTCAGGTCGACCGTATTGATGTCGATGCCCAGAGCTTCTGCCACGCCCTTGCCGTAGTCGGGGTCGGCCATGTGGCAGTGGACGATGTGGCGGTGCTTGATCTGCAGGGTCGAGTCGCCCATGTTGCGGGCCGTATTCTCGAAAAGCACCAGCTTCTGCTCGGGGCTCATTGCCCTGAAGAGCATGCCGGGCTGGCTGTAGTAGTCGTGGTCGTCCTCGCGGAAATCGTACTGGTAGACGTCACCGCCCTCCTGGACCGGCTCGGCCTCCCTGTAGTGATCCTTCCAGTTGCCGTAGCTGTTGGGCTCGTAATGGAGCTCACTTCCCAGATTGCCGTCCACCCGCATCTGGCCGTCGCGGTGGAAGCTGTGGGGATGCTGGACGCCCTGGGGGGCGTTGACCGGAATCTGGTGATGGTTGACGCCGAGGCGGTAGCGCTGGGCGTCGCCGTAGGCGAAAAGGCGGGTCTGCAGCATGCGGTCAGGCGAGTAGCCGATTCCCGGCACGTTGTTGGCGGGATTGAAGGCCGACTGCTCGACCTCAGCAAAGTAGTTGTCAGGGTTCTTGTTCAGGACCAGCTCACCAACCTCGATCAGGGGGAAATCCTTTTTGAACCACATCTTGGTCAGATCGAAGGGGTTGTAGGGCATCTTGCGGGCCTCCTCCTCGGTCATGACCTGGATGAAGAGGGTCCACTTGGGATACTTGCCCTGTTCAACGGCGTTGTAAAGATCACGCTGGTGGCTCTCGCGGTCACCCGCTACCACTACCGATGCCTCCTGGTCTGTCAGGTTCTGGATGCCCTGGTGGCTTCTGAA
>CAZSFQ010000029.1:0-10773 GCA_964606165.1 uncultured Mageeibacillus sp. | reverse complement strand
GATAAGCCGCGTTCCCTGGTCCTGATCAAGAAAACCGGCCCGACACCTTCTTCCTACCCCAGACGGATGGCCGTCATCAAAAAGGCGCCACTGTAGGGAGACAGCTTCCCCGGCTATTTTCCCTCATGCCTGATAAGCGCCTTCAGTTTCTTCAGGTTTTCGTTATAGCGGGTGGAGGTCAATTTGGGGAAGGAGAGAATCATCCGGCGCGCCTGGGAGTTGACCCGCTGAAAGGTCACGACATAGGCTGAATTGGCCTTCTCATAGAGTGTCTTGACTGATTGAACGGCCTCGTCGAAGGAGTCCGCCATTCCCCCCAGAACCCTCTCAAATTCAACAAATTTGGTCACCGTGTAAACCATGTCGGCAAGGATCAGGGAGAAAAAAACCAGAGCCATGGCAATACGCGCATTGACCGGTATTCCCGCCGTCAGGGCGGCCACGGGCGGATGGAGGAAACGGATCAGGATGAGGGAGAAAGCCCCGAATACGATGACTCCCTTCAGGTAGACACGGCCCTTGATGTTGAATTTCTTCTCCGAGTAATCCCACCAGCGCGCGTGAAAGAGTTTTTCCATGGCCCAGGAAGTCAGGTATTCCAGGCTGCCGGTCAAAAGGACAGCTGCAAGAAAGAGCAGGAGGGGGTGGCGCAAATCGCTGAGCAGGGCGATGACCAGCAGAGCGCCGCCGCCATAAATCGGGCAGTAGGGGCCGTTGAGAAAACCGCGGTTGACAAAGCGCTTCCGCATGATGGAGGCAAGGGTTGTTTCGTAGATCCATCCCAACACGCTGTAGGTAACAAACCACAAGAACCAGATTTCAATTTGCATCCTTGCTCATCTTCTCCGCTTTCTTATTCGCGTCACGGCAGGCGACAGTATTTCACGGAAGGCGCAGATGCGATCAGCCGCAATGACGATGAGGCTTTCCTTGTAACGGGGCGGCCGGGGGTTGAGTGGAAACATGTGCTTGACAATAATATCCCGCTCAATGGCCGTGAGGGAAAAATCGCGCTCCGCGTTCCTCAAGGCCCGCCTTGCGTGAATGAAACCGTGAAAGCGATGGTTCTTATCCGCTTCGTGCCAGTCGTAGAGAAAATAGTCATGCAAGAGGGCGCCCCGGATCAGGCTTCTCATGTCAAGTTTGATCCGAAGAAGGCTGGCCAGCCTTACACTCAATAAGGCGACCGCAAGCGAATGATCATAACAGCTCACGTCTCCGTGTTGGCGGTAGTTCTTCTCACTTTGCATGCCTTCCGAGGAGAGGATATCCTTGGCATGGGTAAGAAGCAAAGTGAAAGGTTCCCCGTCACAACACTTTTTCTTCCTTCGACAGCTGCTTTGCCAAGGCTTTTGGACAACCAGCTGGCCTGTCTGACTATTTTCCTTCATCCCGCTCCCTGTCACCTGCCGGTGAGGCATTTCTGTCGATCATGCCTCACCAGCTTAACACGATCCGCGCCCTCGCCGGAGAAGGCGGAAAATGCCTGTTTATGATAGAATTAAGGCAGTAATAACCCCATCGATTTCATTATATTCCGATCGTATTTTCCGGCCGGCAGGGAGGAACAAATGGCGTTGGAGCCAAACAGCAGTAATCATTACAAGATGCGCGAAGCAGCCGTGGATGAGGCATTCCAGAACCCCGACAATCTGGTTATACCCGTTGATCTTGATGAAGAGATGAAAAAATCATTCATCGATTACGCCATGAGCGTGATTTCCGACCGCGCCCTTCCCGATGTGCGCGACGGACTCAAGCCTGTCCATCGCCGAATCCTTTATTCAATGTATACGCAAGGATTCACCTGGGACAAGCCCCACCGCAAGAGCGCGACCACCATCGGTGATGTCCTGGGCCGTTTTCACCCCCATGGCGACGCCAGTGTCTACGATGCCCTGGTCCGCCTGGCCCAGGATTTTTCCATGCGTCACCCCCTGATCGACGGCCACGGCAACTTCGGATCACGCGATGGCGATCCACCCGCCGCCTACCGTTACACGGAAGCCAGGCTGACGCGGCTTGGTACGGAGATGATGGCCGATCTCAACAAGAACACCGTCGACTTTCAACCCAACTACGACGACCGTTTTGAAGAACCCACGGTGGTTCCTGCCGGCTTTCCCAACCTGCTCGTTTCGGGATCAACCGGCATCGCCGTTGGCATGGTGACCAATATCCCCCCCCACAATCTGCGCGAAGTCATCGACGCGACCGTTCATCTCATTGATGACCCGGAGGCAACGACCGACGATCTGATGGAGTTTATTCCGGCGCCTGACTTCCCGACAGGCGGACAGATCATGGGGATCTCCGGTTCCCGCTCGGCATACAGGCGGGGCCGGGGCCGCATTGTTGTACGCGGTCATGCCGATGTGGAGGAAACCTCCACCAACCGTTACCGGATTATTATCCAGTCGCTTCCCTACATGGTCAACAAGGCGCGTTTGATCGAGCGTATTGCCGACCTGGTCAAAGATAAGCGCATCGAGGGGATCTCTGATGTGCGTGACGAGTCGGACCGCCACGACGCTATCCGCATTGTGGTTGAGCTTCGGCGCGACGCGACCCCCATGGTTGTCCTCAACCAGCTTTACCGTCATACGCAGCTGCAGGATACCTTTGGGGCCAACATGCTGGCCCTGGTCCCCGAAGAGGGGAAATACGTGCCCCAGCAGCTCAGCCTGAAAGAAATGCTGGAACATTACATCCGTCACCAGCGCGAGGTCATCACCCGCAGGATTACGTTCGATCTGGAAAAGGCGGAAGCACGGCTTCATCTGGTTGAAGGACTTCAGCTGGCCATCGACCATATCGACGAAGTGATTGCCATTATCCGGTCCTCAAAAGATGAGGAAGAAGCGAAAACGCGCCTTTGCGACCGCTTTGACTTGTCGGACAAACAGGCGCAGCATGTCGTTGACATGCGGCTTGGCCGCCTTTCAGGTCTGGAGCGGGAAAAACTGATGGCGGAACACCGTGACCTGTCCGAGAAGATTGAGGGCTTCCGCCGGATTCTTGACAACCGCGAGCTCCTCCACGATGTCATGAAAGAGGAATTGCGGGCCATCGCCACCCGTTACGGCGACGACCGCCGGACCGAGATCCTGCCCGCCGGCGAGTATGAAATCGATGACGAGGAGCTGATCGAGGAAGAGCAGGTCGTCATTGCCATGACACATGCCGGCTACATCAAGCGGATGCCGGTCGATGTATACAGCGCGCAGCACCGCGGCGGGCGGGGTATTACCGCCATGCAGCCGCGTGAAGACGATTTCGTCGATACCATCATCATCACGTCCACCCATCAGACCCTTTTGTTCTTCAGCGACTTCGGCAAATGCTACCGGCTGAAAGGCTACCAGATTCCTGAATCGGGCCGCATGGCCCGGGGTATGGCCATTGTCAACCTGCTTCATCTTGATCCCGGTGAAAAGGTGCGCACCCTGATCCAGATCGATTCATTCGATCAGGGGGGCTACCTGGTTACAGCGACAGCCCGGGGCATGGTCAAGAAGACGGCGCTTTCCGACTACGCCAACATCCATAAGCGCGGCCTGATCGCCATCAATCTGCGCGAAGATGACCGGCTGGTCAATGTCAGGCTCTCCGACGACGACCACGATATTATCCTGGTAACCCGGAAGGGCATGTCCATCCGCTTTCCCGAATCTTCGGTCCGGGCGACCGGCCGCAATACCATGGGAGTCCGGGGCATCAATCTGGGCAAGGACGATGAGGTCATCGGCATGATCGCTACGGACTCCGAAGACACACTTCTGGTTATCACGGAGAACGGCTTCGGCAAACGGTCCAAGCTGACAGAGTACCGCCCGCAAAACAGAGCCGGCAAGGGCCTGATCACCTACCGGACCACCAAGCGGACCGGCAAGCTGGTTGGTGTGGCCCAGGTCAATGACACAGATGATGTCCTCCTGATCAACGATCTGGGAATCATTATCCGGTTCAGGGCCAGTGAGATCCCTGTCCTGGGGCGCAACACATCGGGTGTGACCCTGATGCGCAGCCGCCAGGGCCTGGTCGTCGATATGTCCATCGTGAGCGGTGAGGATGATGAGGAACACGAAACAGTCAATGGCGCGCCCCTGCCTGAGGATTTGGACGATGAGCCCCTTGTCAGTGAAGACGATGAAGAACAGGACACAGAAGAAATGAAGTGAGGTGAGCAGAAATGGCTTATAAGATAAAGGAAGACGACGCAAACAAAAAGAAAGCAGCAAAGCAGATGAAACGCTCAGAGGTCCCTCTTGAACAAACTTGGGACATGACCACGGTTTTCGCAGGCCTTGATGCCTGGGAGGCTTCCTTTGCCGACCTTTCGGGGAAAATGGACCAGGTAGGCAAATATTCCGGCAGGCTGTCCGAGTCGGCTGAAACGCTTTTTGAGGCCATCAAACACAGAGAGACAATGGCTCTCCAGCTGTGGACACTCGCCACCTACGCTTATCATCGAAGTGACGAGGATACAGCCGATCCCGTTTTTATGGCCATGAAGGGCAGATTTGGCGCCCTGATGGCGGCTCTTATGGGGGAGGACGCCTGGTTTGAACCGGAGCTCGCCAATATCCCCGAAGAGACCATTGGCCGTTTCATTGAAGATAAGCCGGAGCTCTCCGACTACCGCCACTTTTTTGACGATATCATGCGTGAGAAGGAATACCAGCTGTCTCCGCAAGAAGAGGCGCTGCTGGCCCGGGCCAGCCAGATCTTCGAAAGCCCTGACGAAATTTACGGCATCCTTTCAAATGCTGACATGACCTTTGATCCCATTGTCAACGAAAAGGGTGAAACCGTCGAGATGTCCCACGCCCATTACAGCCTCTATCTGGAAAGCCGTGATCCCCGCGTGCGCCGCGAGGCATTTGCCAGCATGTACAAAACTTTCGGCCAGTTCCGCAATACCTGTGCCACCACCCTGTCCAATGCCATCCGCGTCAACACCTACAACAAGAATATCCGCGGTTTCAAAACAGGTCGCGAAGCATCGCTGTTTAAGAATGCCGTCCCTGAGCCGGTCTATGACAGCCTTCTTGAGGCCGTCAACCAGCGTCTGCCGCTCTTGCACCGCTACGTGGAACTGCGCAAGAAGATACTGGGCGTAGAAGAGCTTCACTCCTACGATATGTATGTACCGCTGGTTGAGGATATCGACCCCCACTATTCCTTTGATGAAGCCAAAGAGATCCTTTACAAGGCGCTGGCCCCCCTGGGCGAGGAATATACCGCCGTCCTGAAACGGGCCTTTGATGAACGCTGGATCGACTGGGCCGTCAACGCCGGCAAGCGTTCCGGCGCCTATTCGGGCGGCTCTTACAAGACCAACCCCTTTATCCTGATCAGCTGGCAGGGCACCCTGGACAATCTTTATACCCTTGCGCATGAACTGGGCCACAGCCTGCACTCCTATTTCACCCGCAAGTCCCAACCCTTCCAATACGGGGATTATCCTATCTTCCTTGCGGAAATCGCCTCAACCTGCAATGAGGTGCTCCTGACCGACTATCTTTTGAAGACAGCCGATGATGACAAGATGCGGGCCGCCGTTATCAATCACTATCTGGACGGCTTCAAGGGTACGGTCTTTCGCCAGACCCAGTTCGCTGAGTACGAACACCTGATCCATGAGGCGGATGAGTCCGGCACTGCGCTGACAGCTGAATTTCTGAGTGAGCAGTACGGCGAACTTAACAAGAAGTACTACGGCGAGGCCCTGACCTTCGATCCCGATATCGCCAACGAATGGGCCAGGATCCCACACTTTTACTACAACTTCTACGTCTTCCAATACGCGACCGGCTTTGCGGCGGCCACCGCCTTCGCCCAAACCATCCTCAAGGAGGGGCAGCCGGCTGTCGACCGTTACCTGGGCTTCCTGTCCTCGGGCTCTTCTGACTGGCCCATTGATGTATTGAAAAAGGCAGGCGTCGACATGACCCGGGCTGAGACCATTGTCGGTGCGCTTGACGCTTTTGAGCGCTCCCTGGACGAGATGGAGGCCCTGATTAAATAATGATTGATAAAGTTTATTATTTTCTTGGACTGATCGTCGTCGTGGCGGCCCTGATCGGCCTGGTCGCCCTCATGCAGAAGCTGCAGGCACGAAAAGAACGCTATTGGAACAAGAAGCGGTCTTATGAAATGAAGCTGGCCGAACAGCTGGAAGAGGAAATGAAAAAGGCGGACCGCTGAGAGGGAACGCATGGTCCAGGTGGACTGGTGTAACCAAAAGAGGCTGTCTCAAAACACTGTTAAGTGCTAAGAGGCAGCCCCTTTTTTTATTATCCGGAAAAACAGGGTGATTTGACCTGTGTGTCCCGAAGCCCTCTGCAAAGCCATCCGTACCAACTGATCTATAAAAACTTTGCGTATCCAGGACCTTGCCCCGCGTCACTCATCCTGCAGGAGCACCCCATCACGCATCTGGTAGGTCACATCCACCATATCCATGATTTCACGGTCATGGGTCACAATTGCGACACAGTAGTTCTGTTGGTGGGCAAGGTCAGCGAGCAGTTCAATAATGGACCGGGCTGTCGCCGAATCCAGGTTGCCTGACGGCTCGTCCGCAAGAATCAGGTCGGTATCCATGGCCAGGGCGCGGGCGATGGCAATGCGCTGTTGTTCGCCGCCCGAGAGCATGGAGGGGAAGCGGTTAAACTCGTCTTCACCCAGATATACGCTGCGAATGTAGTCTTGGGCACGCTCTTTGGCAACACGCGGCTTGATCCCGTGAAGTTCCATCGGATACATGACATTCTCAAGGGCTGTGAGCAGTGGAAAGAGGCGGAAGCTCTGGTAAATGATGGCAACCTGGTCGCGGCGGTACTGATCAAGATCGAGGTCACGGGTGGATTGACCGCGGAAGTAGACATCACCTTGCCTGGGCAAATCAAGACCAGCCATGAGTGAGAGCATAGTGGATTTACCGCTTCCGCTCTTTCCGATAATGGCATAGATTTTGCCCTGCTCGAAGCTGCAGCTGACATTTTCGAGTGCCTCAACAGTCTGATAGCGGTTGACATAGCTGTATTGCACTGAATCCAGGCGGATGATACACATACTTTGATCCTCTTATTCTTTCTCACTTAATACGGTTAAGGCTGACTTGCGGTTCTGCAGGATAATGGAGATGAAGGCGCTGGCGGCGTAACCCATCATAAAGGCATAGGTCTTGACTGACTGGAGTTCGGAAGGTCCCCGTAAAAGCAGCCACAAGGCGGCCCCCATCCCGCTTCCCAGCAGGAGAAGGAGAGCCTGTTCACCGAAGATGGTTCGGAAGATAGCGCTCTTCCTGGTACCCAGACTTCGCATGAGGGCAATGTTCTCGCGCCTGGCCCTGACCGACAGGAATCCTGTAAGAAGACCAAGAAGCATGACCAGGACAATAAGAACCGGGTAGAGCAGTTCCAGATAGAAGCTCCTCTGATCAATCGAGCGGACTTTTTCCAAAAACTGGGAATCTTCAAGGACAAGACTGACACGGATACTTCCGTCGAATCCTGGCCCGGAAAAACCGTTCTTTTCAAGCGAATCCCGGACTGCGGTCAGCTTTGCCGGATCGCTTATCTTGAAGGCCATGGACGAGATGTAGTAATTGTCCAGACTGATGTCCAGAATCTGCTGCTCTGTAAAATCCTTCCAGAACCCAAAGGGAGCGCGATATCTTCCTGTCTCGAGCCGCGTATCGGCCAAGCCCATCTCCTTCAGAATCTCATTCAGAGATGAATTCCCGGGCTCCAGCGCCCCCAGGGGAGGCGGGGCGTAGATATGACTCCAGGCCGTTAAACCTTTAAAAGAGCCGACAACCTCAGCCTCCATGAACCGAAGAGAGGGCGAGTGCGCCTCGTAGAAGTGATCCTGGGTATAGAAACTGATGATGTCCCCGTACTCAATGGCATAGGCACTCATCATGGCGTGGGGGATGATCACCGGCAGCATATTCCAGTCCCTCTTGCTGAAACGCTCCTCGCTCCACCCCTCCATGAAGCTGCCATGAAATTCAGAAAAGAGGAACTCCGGGGCCTGACCCACCTGATCCGTGAATACGATGTTGGGCTGATAATGCAAGGCTGCCAGTACATTTTCCAACTGGTAGGAACTCGTGATGTTGGGCATACTTTCGGCATTCCCCAGGGAGCCGTCTGCATGCCGGACGATACCCAGATATTGATAGTGGGTCTTGTAGCTGTAAGAAACATCCTCTATGCCTTGGACATCATCCAGCAGGATTTTCGCCTGGGTATTGGGAATCACTAATTGATCGGAGAAGTGTCCATCTCTCTTGGAGGCATAGCCTATCAGAACCGTTCCCTCATAGAGTTCATTCCGCGCAAGCTTATAGGAATTGAGCATTTGCGGGATGGAAGCCAGGAAGAGCAGGGTGGTCACCCCCAGGAATACAGTGAGCCAGGAGCGCCCCTTGCTTCTGCGGATGGCCAGGACAGCCTGCCGGAAGGATCCCCGGAAGGCAACCGAAGAATCCTTGACAGGGCGGGGTATATGAACCTTCTCCCGATGACTGATCAGATGACCGCTTATGGTCCGCTCGGCAAAAAAGAGTAACATCCCCAGCGCCAGTGCCAGAAGCGCCAGGCCGACGGCGACGGCAAAGCCATAGGACAGGGTAATTACCGGACTGAAGGGCTTGACCAGACCATGGAAACCGTCACTGTAGCGAATGTCCACCACCTGAAGGTCAGAGACAAAGTCAAGGACGTAGGAAACCAGGTCCTCCGCATAGTGCATACCAATGAGAATCCCGCCTGTAACGGCCGCAAAACTGATGAGGCCAGAACCTGCAAGGAGATAGCGCCGGCTCTCCTTTTTTGTTGCGCCAAAGCTGCGCATGATGCCGACGGCCTCGCGCTGGGAACCGGCGTACTGATAGGTGAAGAAGATGAGAACGGCCAAGGTCAGAAAGAAGGTGATGACCGAGAGGGCAATAGAGGCCTTGCGGACGACCGAGATGGAGTCCGCCATTGTCTGGTAACCCTGGTCATAGGCGGTGACGACGATATCATCGGCCAGCAAGGGCCCGATCTCTGAAAGGAAGCTTGCCGTGCTTCCATTCTCAATGGTTGCCTGTCCCAGGTCCGTGTCGTAGCCGGCAGGCCGGGCGTCGACCGCGGCTGCGGCGACGTAGATATTCTCATGGTAGTTCTCATGATAGCCGACGATACCGACGATCTCATAGGTCTCCTCACGGGTCAGCTCCAGTCCCCACTCATAGAAGCCGGGGACGGCCTCTTCAGGCAAAAGGACGGTCAAGTCATCGCCAAGCTCCAGCTCCATCCTGTTGGCCACCGTGGTTGAGATCACTGCCAGCTTCTTCCCGGCCTCCGCCTCTTCTCTTGTAAAAAGGCGTCCTGATTCCAGAAGAAGATAGTTCTGATGAAATTCTTCGATCCCTGAGAGATCTATGACGCTGTAAACGGGCAGCGCACGATTCATGGCGTCATAATAAGCGGCAATCTCATAATAGATGGCCCTTTCGGTTGTCAGAGGGTCTTGGTCGGGCCTGACCTCGTAGAAGGGGCTGATGGCGCCTGTATCAATGCCGTGGTCTTCTGCTCTGCTACTGTAAAAAGGGACGATCTGTAGGGCCAGGCCGCTCCCGTCAAGGTTCATGTTTTTCGTATGAATGATATAAGTGGCGTCCTGATCCGGCTCAAAGCCCAGCTCTTCGAAGCTGCCTTGGAAGAAGACGGTTCGCCCGCTCTCATAAGGTTTGATGGAATATAAGGTCTCCACGATCTTCCCGGTGTAGGATCCCTCGGCATCATACTGTCGAATACCGGTTACCAGGAAGACGCCCGTATAAGCGTAGCGTGAACTCCTTGCCTTGGACATGAAGCCTTGGGCGGATCCGAAGGAGACACTGGACGGCTGCCAGAGTTTCACATGCTTATTGGATGCAATGGCATCAAAGTCGATGGCCTCCAGATCCGCCAGGGTCTCCGAAGAGAGGTAGCCTTCGCCTGATCCGCCCACATCCCGATACTTGAGTGTCACGATGGTCGTGAATACTTGGTTGCTGTCCCGCAAGACAGCCTTGCTGGTGGACCATGTGTTGAGGGAAAGGAAGAGGAAGACCGTGGTTGCCGCAATCAACAGAAGGAACAGTCCCGTGCGTACAGGTGTTCTGAGCATACTCTTGATACCATTTCGGAAATTCACGCTTGGCCTCCAGGTGAAGATTCAATTCAAAATACAGGCTAGCACAACTCGAATGTTAATCACTTTGCCTTGTTCAAACCCTTTCCAGCACTCATCCCGTCTTTCACGCGGCAGTCGTACAAAATGGTCTTGAGCGATGCTTCCCAAGTTTTCAGAAGTCAACGGCAGGATCAAAACCACGGCTCCCAGTGTTTTGTAAGAAGGTGACCGGTCTTCTGATTTACCTCAAGAGCAGGGTATAAAAATGTGAGGGGCTGTCTCAAAAAGAGATGGCCCCTTTTCCGGCTTAACCGGACGCCCGGACAAATAGTGAAACAGAAATGTCATATGGATTTAATCCGCTCAATCTGCCGCATGGCCGGATCAAAGGGAAGATATACCGGTTGAAGCGGCCTGATACCAGAACTTAAGGTCTTTATACCGTTATACATTCAGAAATGCAAATTCATAGGAAACAGCAGTTGACAAGGCATGTAATGGCTGTTATTCTAGCAAAGCGCCTTTCGGGAGGAAGGTGCGGATGGACCTTGAAAATTGAACAGTGCGAAAAAGACGGGACCTTAATTTTGAGTAAGA
>CAZSFQ010000028.1:0-10812 GCA_964606165.1 uncultured Mageeibacillus sp. | reverse complement strand
CGCGTCTTTTTTGAAGAAGATCTTTGGCATCTTCCATTCGGGCAAGCGCGTTCAGTCCGTCGGCATCGATAATAATCGGCATTGGCTGTCCAAGCAGGTGACGGACCGCCTTTTCCACCCAGGGGGCACTGCCCGCCCCCGGACCGACTGCGATTGCATCAGGTTGTGGCAGCTCGTGCTTGGTCGCGCTTCCTTCTTCAGGCACAGCGGAAAGAAGAGCTGAGGGAACGGCACCCGCGATCAGGGGCAGAGATTTTTCGGGCGCTCGGATCATGGTATAGCCCACGCCCATCCTTTCGCTGGCACGCGCGGCCAGGATGAGGGCACCTGTCATTCCCTCCTGGCCACCGATCAGAAGAAGGCGGCCGAACTGGCCTTTATGAGCGTCGGGTTTGCGCTCCGGAATCGGACCTCCGGCTGTATTCTCATCAAGCTCAACGACACGACGTCGCCCCTCAAGCAGCTGTTCAACGAATTCATCGGTCATGCTGAGCGGAAACTCAAATACTTCCCCTGCGTAAAGCAAACCCGGGTGCGTCACCAGGCCTATTTTTTTGCGGCCAAAGGTACAGGTTAAATCGGCTGCGACCGTTTCGGGAATAACCTGCCCTGTGTTGGCATCGATCCCGCTCGGTATGTCACAAGCGACAATCAGGCTCCCGACTTCCTTGAGCAGAGCCAGGCCGTGAAGCGCTTCACGCGCCTTTTCCGGCATCTGCCTTTGGTTTTTAAAGCCCGTTCCATAAACCGCGTCGACCGCAATGAGCGGTTCCCGGCCGGCAAGCGTTTCCATCCGGTCGATAACGGTACCACCCAGCCGCTCGAAGGCTTGGCGGTTGATCATATGATCGCCAGTCGCCTTCCGGCCATCGGACGCGTCAAAAACAAGCACTTCGTAGCCTGCGGCCATAAGCTGCCGTGCCGAAGCCCAGCCATCGCCGCCATTGTTGCCGCCTCCGGCAAAAATGAGGACATCGACCGCACCTTCTTTCTCCTGGCAGGATTCCAGAAGACTGCCAATCACGCCTGTCAGACCCGCCGCCGCCTGCTCCATGAGGATGAGGGGGGGAAGCCCGGTCAGCTCACAGAATTCTCTGTCGAGCAACTGCTGTTCTTCTTTTGTCAATAACCGGTTCATGGGAGGTCTCCTCACATCAAAAAGGCCCACGCGTTCCTTGATGGATCACGCGCGGGCCCCTGCATCAAATCTTTATATCTAGCCGATGTGCTTGTCGAGCACCTTGGCAATGTCATCATAGGGTCTTGCCCCGACGAGCTGGTCCACTACCTCACCGTCCTTGAAAATGAAGAGTGTCGGAATGCTGAACACACGGTATTTCTGCGCGAGACCGCGTTCTTCATCAACATTGACCTTGCCGATAACAGCTTTTCCGGCGTAGTTTTTCGCCAACTCCTCGACGACTGGCGCTACCATTCTGCAAGGCCCGCACCATTCAGCCCAAAAATCAATTAAAACCGGAAGGTCGCTTTTCAGAACCTTCTCCTCAAAATTATCCTGTTTAAGAATCTCCATCATTTGTTTCTCCTGTCCTTTTACTTGGCATGCCTTGCGGCCAGGCCACCGTTCATCATTTGCGTTCATGATAAGACGGCCGGGCCGGCACGGCAGTGTCACCCGTTACCACCCCGGTTGGGACAGGAATTTTGCCAGGCTGTGGCAGGAATCAAAGGAACTCCTGAAGGATGGAATCATCAGGCACATAGGATGGGTCGACTGCCGGCAGCTGCTCGCAAACACCGGACAGGCGGACGGCTTCATTGATGGCCCTTTTTAAATCGGAATGTCCTGAAGGGTTATTGGTGTAAGAAGAGGGCGGCAGCTCGCCCTTAAAAAAACGGTCCAGCGAGCGCTCGATCTCGAGCCGGGCCATGGGACCGATGACCATAAACTCGTAGAGCAGGATGGAATTGATGTAGAAGTCTGCCGCCTCAAGGTAAGGCGGGATGAAATCGCTTTCCGCCCGGTCGATCATGGGCCAGTAGTCGATGGTATCCAGAGCCGTCGCCCCCCGGTGCCGGACATCGCGGCTGATACGGCGCAGTATGCGTATGTCGCTTCCTGAAAGTATGCGGCGGTCCGACAAGACGCGGGCATGCGGAAGGATGAAGTAGCTGACACGCCTCTCTTTTGGGAGCTTATCCATGATCACGTCCGATAGTCCGTGCAGCCCTTCTACGAGCAGGACATCATCTTCTGTCAGCCTGATCTTCTTCCCCGGGAGGTAAAGCCGCTCTCTAGTCTTGAAATCGAAAGTGGGGATGGCGACTTCCTCATTTTGGAACAGGTGTTCGAGATCATTGCCGAGAAGGTCAAGGTCAATGGTATCTATGCTTTCAAAGTCAGGACGGCCCTCTTCATCGTAACGGAGTTTTTCGGGGAGGTAATAGTCATCCAGTTCGAGATGAAAGGTCCGTAGGCCCGCCCCGGTCAGCCTTTTTGACATCAACATGGAAGAGGTGGTCTTGCCTGAGGAGGTTGGCCCTGACACAAAGATCGCCCGGATCCCCCGGTTGGCCAGGATGTGGTCCGCGATCACGTCAACTTGATCGGTGAACTGTTGTTCTGACCGCGCGACAAATTCACGGAACTTGGACCTTCCCAGGTTGCGCTCCAAATCATCGACAGTCAGGACAATCAGATCAGAAAACTCAGCCATAAACTACCACCCTCCTGAAGCGCCGCCTCCGCCGGAGGAACCACCGCCAAAACCGCCTCCGGACGATCTCCCGCCGGATCCCCCGCCGCCCGACCAGCCGCCGCCGGTCCACCGGCCCGTACTGCCGCCGCCGGAGCGGAATCTGAGAAAGCGGGAAAAATAAGAGACAAGGAAAAAGAGGATCATGATGGCCCAGACAATGTACTCGAGGGCGGAAGACCCGTCATTTTCCGGACCCGCCTCCACCGGCACATAGCCGTCCGCGTCGATTTCCAGACCGTACTCCTCCGCCACCAGGGTCACTATAGCATTGAAGCCCTTAAGAACCCCCGCGTCGTAATCCTCTTCGCGAAAATCCGGTGTGATGGCATTGCGGATAATCCTGTCCGCCACGCTGTCGGGGATGGCTCCCTCGAGTCCGTAGCCAACTTCAATACGCAGTTTTCGGTCTTCTTTGGCGACCAGCAGGAGAACACCGTTGTTCTTGTTCCGGTCCCCGATCCCCCATGTTCGGAAAACATCAAGGGCGGCGTCCTCGATGCTGTCGTCTCCAAGCGTTGGGACCATGCAGACGACAATCTGCGCGCCAGTCCCTGCCATCTGCACATTGACCTCCCGGATGGTCTGGCGTGTCTCCGATGAGAGAGTTCCGGTCGTATCGAAGGCGAAGTCAGCCCCTGGATTCGAGGGCACCTGAAAAGCCGTCAGAAGTGGAAAGGCGAACAAAACCAGGAGGCACAAGACAGCCGGCCTCCACGCCTTTCTTTTTCCGGCGCGCGTTTGCAGGTTCACGGAAATCCAGCTCCGTTACCGGTTAAAAGCTGACGTTGGGAACGGTCTCCGTTCCCGGCTGTGCCTCGAACATGTCCCGGACACTGAAACCGAAGAGGTTGGCAAAGAAATTGCCGGGGAAGGTGCGGACCGAACGGTTATAAGAAGCGACAACATCGTTGAAGTCGCGCCTTGCCACCGCAATCCGGTTCTCTGTTCCCGCAAGTTCTGCCTGCAGGGCCAGGAAATTCTCGTTGGCTTTCAGCTCGGGATAAGCCTCCACCACGATATTGATGGCACGCTGGAAATCCTGATCCACCTGCTCGAATTCTTCCGGTGTACTGGCTTCATTGTAGCGCGACCGCATCCCCGTGATCTCCATCAAAACGCTTTCCTCGTGGGCAGCATAACCTTTGACAGTCTCAACCAGGTTGGGAATCAAATCAGCTCTTCGCTGGTACTGGGTCTGAACCTGTGCCCAGGCCTGATTGATGGACTCATCGGCCCGGACAAAACGGTTGTGGTAGGAGATAAACAGGGCCGCCACCGCAACAACAATGGCGAGGATGGCGATAAGGACTTTCATCCCTGTTTTCAGTCCTGTCTTTTTTTCTGGCATATGTCCCTCCCGTGAGGCTCAACCTCACTTAATTTTCCCTATTTCGACGGACCAGCTGGTGTGGCCCGCCACGGTTGAACCGAGTAGCTCCGGCGACACAAATGGCTATCCTTCTCCATCCCCTTCACCCTCATCTCCACCTTCTCCGCCTCCAAGATTCGAACCATCCGGGGTCGAATTAGTTTCAGTGTTGCTCTCGCTGTCTGACGTCTGGGGCAATTCGGTGCTGGCAGGCTCGGTCTCTTCGATCACTTTAGTTTCCGGAGCACTATTATTCTCCGTCACCTGCTCCGTCGGCATCGTTGCCTGCGTAACATTTCCCGGTGCCTGAGCCGGGGCGGCAGGAACCCTGGGAACGGGCGGCATATCGCCCAGATCATAATCTTCTGCGTCAGGCCAGGTCTCCTCCGGATCAATCTCCTCTTCCGTCTCCTCCGCTCCGTCATCTGTCATCAATGTATGGTACGGAAAAACCTGATAATCCGGCCGGCCGTTCTCCTCATTCATGCCGAGGATCTGATTGATCCTGCCCTTGATCAGGAAAGAAAAGACAATAATGAATATCAGGGTGATGGCCAGGATCGAAAGGTAGATTTTCTGAAACCGGGCCAGAACCCGGGAACTCCCTGACGCCTGCCCCGGCCGTGGATTCCCTCTTGATCCATTTCTTTCTTTGGCGGCAGTCCGCCGGGGACGGCTACCCTTCCCCGATCTTTGATGCACGTTCACATTCAGCTCCTCTACCAACAAATTGTCCGGTATCTGGCACGCTATGATGGTATCACAAGCCGGTTCATTCTGACGTATTTTCAAATAGCCGTGAAGATCCTGCGGCGGATCTCTTCGCGCAGGTCCTCTGTTTGCGCCCGCCATTTCCCGGGGTCTGCTTTTTCATCCGCGCCGCTTCTCACCTTGACCTGAAGCGGGGTCCACAGGGTTGAAGGCGGACCCTGGGAGAGCACGTAAATCCTGTCCGACAAGGCGATGGCCTCTTCGATGTCATGGGTGATCAGGAGAATTGAGATCCCCAGCTTTTCCTTGTTTTCGAGCAGCCATTCGTACAGCTGGCTCCGTGTAATGGCGTCAAGGCCTGCGAAAGGTTCATCGAGGAGCATCAAATTGCGCGAATACAGGTAGGTCCGCAAAAATGCCGCACGCCGTCTTTGACCGCCGGAAAGGCGGGAAGGATAGCGAAGTTCAAGGCCCTGGAGCCCGAATATGCTCAAGTAGCCTGCTGCCTTTTCCCTGGCGGTTTTCTTGTTCTCGCCTGCCAGGACCAAAGGAAGAGCGACATTATCGATCAGTCGTTTCCAGGGCAGCAGCATATCCTTCTGGAGCATATAGCCGATTCGTGATCCCCGAAAGACTGTACCGGACGCGTCCTGATCCATGCCTGTCAGAACATTGAACAAGGTCGTCTTTCCGGTGCCGCTTTGGCCGAGGATGGACACCAGTTCTCCCTGGCCAAGCTCCAGATTGATATCGTGCAGGATTAGCTGCTGCCCGTAATACTTGCGCAGGTTCTCACAAGAGAGGACAATGTCAGGATCGTTCATGGCTTCCCCCCACCCGGCAAAAAGGAAGTATCAAAAGCTTTCCGGACATCGATTGGCTGGTCGAGCAAGCCCTCTTCCCCCATCCATGCCGCGAACCGGACCCAGGTCTCGCTTTTCATGGCTCCCCAATAGGGGGCATCATCGATGTAACGCCCATTTATGTAAAGCTGGCTTGCCAGAAGGAGTTGACGATCCAGCCCCCTTGCCACCTTTTCCAGACTGTCCACCGCCTCCTGGGGATCGGCGATGGCATCCAGGTAGCCATGGGCGGTCGCCTTAAGAAAGCGCTGGACAAGATCGGGATGTTCCTCAATCATTTCCTCGCTGGTAATGATGACAGGAGAGTATAAATCGAGATCCGGTTCAATGGACTGCAAAGGAATGAAATTGATCGGATAGTTCTCCAGTTCGCAGTTGATCCCGTCCCAGCCGTAGTAGATCCAGGCAAAGTCAGCCTCAATCTCCATGCTGGCGATGAAGTTGCCCGCGGACTGGTTGATGACGGAGACTTGGTCAAAGCTGGCGCCCTGCTTCTCCATCAGCGTCCGCAAAAAGGCCAGCTCCAATTCCGTGCCCCAGCCGCTGTATGTATTCCCCTCGAAATCCTTGGGGCTTTTTATTCCCCGGTCAAGGGGTGAAGCAAAGCCTGACGTGTTGTGCTGAACAACAGCGGCGATGGCCACAACAGGAATCCCAGCGGCCGAGGCCCGGGCCTGAAGCACCTGTTCCTGGGCGGCCATGCCGAATTGCGCCGAACCGACCGCGACCATCTCAATGAAATCCATGTCCGATTCGCGGAATTCAACTTCCAGACCCTCCTGGGCGTAATAACCGCGATCACGGGCCAAAAACAAGCCCGTATGGTTGGTGTTGGGAGTCCAGTCAAGGGCAAAAATGACCCGGTCCGCTTCCGGTTTTTTTTCGGACCGGCAGCCGGCAACTGCAACAAGGATGGGTACCAGCAGACAAATGGCAAGTAAATACGCGCTAAACTTTTTCATGACAAAGACCTTCTGTCTGTTTGGCCGGCAGGCCTTTCCCGCCAGGGCATGGAAAAACGTTCGGCAAAGAGAGCCACGGCGTAAAAGATCAGGCTCAGGGCGATGATCCACAAAATGGACGCGAACATGGCGCTGTAACGAAAGGATCGCTTCATGCGAAGCATGTAAATGCCGATTCCCTCACCGCCGCCCGCCCATTCAGCCAGGACAGCCGCCATTACACAGTAAGTTGAGGAAATGCGAATACCGGCAAAAAGGGAGGGCAGGCTGGCCGGGAACTTGAGATGCCTCAGGATGGCCGTCCTCGAAGCCCCCATGGTATGCATCATCCGCAAAAGGTCGTCATCGACACTCCGCAGTCCCTGGAGCAGGCTGATGGTTACGGGGAAAAAACATACCAGCAGGACGACAAAGAGACTGGCTGTGCTTCCGTATCCGAAGATGAGAACGATGACCGGGGTAATAACCAAGGTCGGAATGGTTTGTGAGATGACAACGAAGGGATAGGCTGTATTGGACAGGAGTTTGAAACGGTCCATCAGGAGGGCGAAAAGAATACCAGCCAGCACGCTGAGAAAGAAGCCAAAGGTGGCAATGCGAAGCGTTTGCAAGGCGAAGGCGCCCATGACCGATAAATCTGAGACCAGTGATCGTGCCACGTCACCGGGCGCCGGCAAGACATAGTGACGGATGAAACCCGCGTCCGCAAGCAGTTGGAAAATAAGGACCAGACCCAGAACCAGAAGGAAGGGCGGCAGGACAAGCCGGCTGAAACGCCTGAAGGCGGCCGGCCGGTTCATGCTGTTTTCTGTCGGAAATAGGCGCATACTGGACTCCCTCCGCCGGCATGATCCGGATCAGGTTCAAGGGTCGACATTCGTCCTCTCAGCCGCCTACCGGGCGACTCCCCTGCGTATGACATTATAGACAGCCGTTTTTACGCCGTCAAATATGGCCAGGCTGACTTTCGCTCAGGTGTTTTTCATAATGACATGCTCAATGGTCTGGCTGACGTCCTCAAAGTCGTCGCAGCAGCCCTCAAGCCGTCTGAAAATCTCAGTCCAGGCAATGACATCAATCGGGTCATGGCCCCCTTCGTAAAGGCGGCGGATGCAGCGGACATAAATCGCGTCGCCCGCTTCCTCCAAATCGTTAACCTCAATGATGAAGCGCCGGATGTCATTTGATTTGCGAAAGTTCTCAAACTCACGCATGATTCTGGAAAGGGTCTTTGAGCCCTCAAGGATAATCTCACAAAACTCAAGCGCTTCATCGCGCAATTCGCGGATGTTAAACATATAAAGACGCATCAGTACGTCTTCAATGGAATCGGTAACATCGTCGATCATATTGGCGATTTCAAAGATGTCCTGGCGTTCAATGGGGGTGATGAATTCGCGCGCGAGTTTCCTGTTGAGCTCGTGCAGGGCCAAATCGGCGGAATGCTCGATCTGGTGCATTTTCTCAAGCGATGACGCGAGCTCGTCCGGATTGTATGCCTCAAGGGATTCCGCCAGGAATTCCGCCGCCCTTTGCGTGTATGAGGTCAGGTCCTCAAGCATCTCGAAGTAATTTGTTTTCTTTTTCTTGCCAAACATAATCGTTCCTCTTAAAAAATAGCCGTAAACAATTTTGTCATTCCATAGCCGATTAATCCGCAAAAGGGAAAGGTCAAAACCCAGCTCATGACCATGTCGCCGACGATCCCCCATTTGACCGATGAGAAGCGGGTCGAGGCGCCAACACCGATAATGGCAGTTGTCTTTGTGTGTGTTGTGCTGACAGGAAGCCCCAGAAGCTGCGCAGTCAGTAAGCTGGCGCTCGCGCCCAGATCCGCCGCGAAGCCCTGATAGGGCTCCAGTTTAACCATATCCATGCCAACCGACTTGATGATCCGGTAACCGCCAACCGATGTACCCAGGGCCATCACCAGAGAGCAGATGACCATCATCCAGACAGGAACAATAAAGGATTGCGTCCCTGTCTGGCCGCGGTTCAGGAAGATGCCAATCATGAAGACAGCCATAAATTTCTGGCCGTCCTGGGCTCCGTGCATGAAAGCCATGCCGGCAGCCGCGCCGATCTGAGCCTTTCGAAAGCCGTTGGCCATGTTACGCCGGTCGCGGTTCCTGAAAAGCCCTGAAAGCAGCCGGGTCGTGACGAAGCCCGACAGAAAACCCAGAACCGACGACAAGAGCAGGCCGTAGAGCACCTTGACCCATTCCGACCCGTTGATTCCAGAAAAGCTGTTGTGAAGCGCGATGGCAGCCCCCGACAGACCCGCGATCAGGGCATGGCTCTCGCTTGTCGGAATGCCAAGCCGGGAGGCGGCGGTCGCCCATACAACAATGGCGAACATGGCGGCACAGAGACCAACAATGCTGGCATGTGTGTCGTTCCCGAAGTCAACCATCTTGAAAATGGTCTCAGCGACGGTCGCGTTGACCATGGTCATGAGAAAAACGCCGAGAAAATTCATGACGGCCGCCAGGGCGATGGCGGCGCGCACGGAGATAGCCCGGGTTGAGACCGCTGTAGCGATCGCGTTCGGCGCGTCGGTCCACCCGTTGACCAGGATGACACCAAGGGTGAGAAGCGTAGTGACAGCGAGCATGGGGTTGGACGCGACATCGCGCACAAATGAAAGAAAGTCAATGGCTATCATACTATGTACTGGCAGTCCCGCTCCTATACGCTTGTGTTATTCGCGTTGTCGCGCTTCGGCAACCCGCCCCGCATGGCATCGAAAAGTGATTTGTCTGTCATGGAGACATTGATGGAGGAGATAAACTGGTCGTTGCTTCGTGTCTTCATCAAGAGATTGAGCATGGTCTCGGTCACCGCCGCCGTCTCAAGCTGCGAGAATGTTTTCCTCAAAAGCCAGATGGCGTCCAGTTCTTTTTCGGACAGGAGCAGTTCTTCACGCCGGGTGCCGGAACGCGTGATATCGATGGCAGGGAAAATTCTCTTGTCCGCCAGTTTGCGGTCCAGGATGACCTCCATATTCCCCGTTCCCTTGAACTCCTCAAAAATGACCTCATCCATCCGCGAACCCGTCTCGATCAGGGCGGTCGCGATGATGGTCAGGCTTCCGCCGTGCTCGATGTTGCGGGCAGCGCCAAAAAAGCGTTTGGGCCCGTAAAGGGCGCCGGGATCAAGTCCCCCCGAAAGCGTCCTTCCTGTCGGGTTGATGGTCAGGTTATAGGCACGCCCCATCCGCGTGATGCTGTCAAGAAGAATCACGACGTCATTGCCCAGCTCAACCAGCCGCATGGCCCGTTCCAGGACCAGCTCCGTGATCCGGACATGGTTCTCCGGTGTTTTGTCAAAGGTGGAATAGACGACCTCTCCTTCGATCGACCGCTGCATGTCGGTCACTTCTTCGGGACGTTCATCAATCAGGAGAACAATCAGTTTTGCCTGGGGGTTGTTGACCGTGATGGCATTGGCGATTTTTTGCAAAAGAATGGTCTTGCCCGCCTTGGGCGGGGAGACGATCATGCCGCGCTGACCTTTGCCGATGGGGCAAACAAGGTCGATGACACGGGTCGCAAGCTCCTCGCGCACGGTTTCCAGGGTATAACGCTCTTTGGGGTAGATGGGCGTCAGGCGGTCAAAATGAGGGCGGCGAATCATCTTCTCTGGTGCCTCCCCGTTGACCTCACGGATGTAAAAAAGCGCGCGGTAGCGGTCATTGTCACGCTGCTGCCTGACCGGACCCGTCACCAGGTCGCCGGTGCGCAGGCCGAATCGCCTGACATACTGGGGCGGCACGTAGATGTCCCGGTTACTTTGAATGTAGTTTTCAATGCGCAGGAAGCCGTAGCCTTCCGGCATGACTTCCAGAACGCCGGTCATCAGTTCCTGCTGTTCCGCCTGCTTCCCGGACTCGCCCTCCTCCGGCACCTCCCCCCCGTCCATGACCATCTCATCGAGAGGCAGGACATCTGAGAGTATCGGCTCCTCCCCTTCTTTCCTGGGGGGTGAAGCCGCTTTTTTCTTCGGTGTCACCTTTGTCGATTTTCGTGTGGATGTTTTCTTGGAGGCCTGACCTGATTTTGAGTCGTCAGCTTTCACTTTGTCCGCAGCCGGTGCGGGCTCTGTCTTTTCTCTTTCCTCGCCAGCTTTTTCTACTTCGGCAGGACCGGCATCTTCAACAACCGTCAGTTCGGATTCCTCGGCCATCC
>CAZSFQ010000027.1:0-12946 GCA_964606165.1 uncultured Mageeibacillus sp. | reverse complement strand
CGCCCAGCATGTAGAGGGCGCCGCCATCGATCCCGTCACCATAGGTGCCGGTGAAGGTGCCGCCTGAGACAAAGGTCTCGGATCCCTCTTTGCATGCGACCGGAATACCGTTGGACACCTGGTAAGTGCCGCCTTCAATGGCAGCCCATCCCTTGTTTCCATTCAAAATGGCTGTTTCCAGTGTGTAGATACCCGACTTAAGTGTCGCCTGGCCGGTGTGTTCGACCACCACACACTCAGCCTCCATATCACAATTTCCGATGATGAGTGATCCCTTGCAATACCATATAAAAGAATAAAAATTCGAGAATGTCCCGCCCTCGACAATGACTTGACCGGTGCTTGCGTTCTCGAACATGAAATAACCGTCTGTGACAAGGAAAGTGCCTCCGGTAATGATCAGCCTTCCGGTGTTGGTGTTAAGGAAGTCATTCTCCGATGTGAAGGTGCCGCCATCAATGGCGATCTCTCCACCATTTACATGGCAAATGGTGTCCTTGGATGTGAATTCTCCATCGCTGATAGTGATCTGTCCATAATTGTAAAGAAATAAATTCCCTGAACTTCCATGGGAAGAGCCTGAAGGATCATAACCTTTAACCTCAATCGTAGCTTCATCAATATTTACGATCCCCAACTCGTGGTTGGCAGCGATGAAATAATCGCCGGTCTCAAAGGCCCCCCCGTAGACTGAGATAATTCCCTTGTTAAGGTCGGTCAGACACGCACTTAAATGGAACTCACCTGATTTGATTGTCACTCGTGCGGCCTGGCCATCGTCACCAATATTCCTCATTCCATTTTGGCCAAGCAGCCTGTTTGCCTCAATCTTGCTGTTCTCAAGGCTGAAGCTGGCAGGGTCGTCTTGGAGAGAAATGAGTTGTTCCGCCTTGATTTCAGTGTCCGCTACAGCCAGTGCTCCGTTGTTGAGGGTGACCAGGTTGCCTTTGAGATCATAGCTGCCCCCAAAAAAGGTTGCATAACCCGTCCTGTCGTTTCTGTAAATCAGGGTACTTTCCTCGGATGACAGGAAGCCAACATCCCTGAACTCAGCTGCGCCAGTATTCAAGAATATAAACTCTCTTTTACTTTCGTAACGGCCGGATTCGACCATGAGGTTTCCCGAGTTTTCACTAATGAAGCAGGAACAGCTCACTCCGGCCCCTGCGGTAGATTTGACCACAACCCTTCCCAAATTTTCGTAGATCAGTTGCGTCATATAAAGACTTTCTTCTACCTGCGCATTGACCATGGTCAGGGAAGCGCCCTGCTCAATTTTGTGAATCAAAAATGCGATATGAACATTATTGTCACTATGAAGGGTCAATTTGTGTTGGTTGAAGTCCCAAACAATTTCTTTGGTGATCGTGGGATATAAGATAGCGGGGGACTGAAAATCGCAATAGATGTCAGCCACCATCCTGACAGTGGCGTTTTCATCTCCCGTCAAGGCCTTGAGAAGACCATCAAGCGTACTTACTTCAATGACCTGTCCATCATCGCCGTCCGGAGGGGTGCCGTCCCCGCCCATGGGGACCGGACCTGGCCCTCCTGCCTGGGGGAGGCCGGGGGTGTGGCCTCCTTGATTTGAGGCGTGTTCTCCCGCCAGGGGATCGCCCTCCGGCTCTCCCCCTTCCTGGTCATCTTCCCCCTCCTGGTCGGGAAGAGATCCGGCCGGCTCTTCAGACCCCGCGATATGGTCACCTGACTTGTCCGTGTCGTCGGCCAGGACACCGAACAAAGCGTTCCCATTGCTGTGACTCGCTAAGATCAAGAAAATAAGAAGCAAGGCCAGTATTTTTTTAAACCTGGATTTTGGCGTGACTGTATTCTTTTCCATGTCTTCATCTCCTTATGTTATGACCCACAAAAAAAAGAACAAGAATCGTTCGTCGATCCATCGTTCAATTCAGTTCTCTGTGTTGCTGGTTCCCTAAAATGCACCGTTCCCGACGTAAGCCCTTCTATTACCGTCGAGATCCAGCTTGCCATAATTCCTGTGCATCGGAATGTTTTATATTCACATTTTATCCATATTTATCAAGAATGTCCAGTATCTGATGGCCGGCAGGGCTCTTTGCCGTCATTTTGTATAGTTGCCTGAGTCCGGATCGTTTACGGAACCTGTCTTTTGGCCTGGTGTCAATCAGGCTTATTCGGCTTTCAGATCACTGGTCTGACCACACCTCGTCCGACCGGGAAATAATCATGAATATGTCTTATAATGTTTGAGGTTGCCGACGGTCTTTCGACCGGAAAGGTTTGGCCTTGAATACTTTTCGGTTATTTGAAGGCAGTGATGAAAGGAACGATTGATGAACGGTATTTTTTCTGTCCCCCTCCCAAGCAATGAGCCACTACTGGACTACACACCGGGCGCCCCTGCCCGTGAATCACTCAAACAGGAACTCGAACGACAAGCCGGTACCATCCTCGATATACCGGTTTTTATTGGCGGCAGGGAAGTCCGGACCGGCAAGATCAAGGAAGTTGTCATGCCTCATGACCACGGGCATGTCCTGGCCCGGGTCCATCAGGCGGGAGAGACCGAACTTGGCCTGGCCATGGAGGCCGCCATGGAGGCAAAAGCCGCTTGGGCTTCCATGCCCTTTGAGCACCGTATGGCCATATTTTTGAAAGCGGCGGATCTGCTTTCGGGGCCCTGGCGCGACCGTATCAACGCCTCGACCATGCTGGGACAAAGCAAGACGGTCTTTCAGGCGGAGATCGATTCGGCCTGTGAGCTCTGTGACTTTTTCCGCTACAATGTCGCTTACGCCGACCAGATCTACCGCATGCAGCCTGAGAGCTCCCCGGGCATCTGGAACCGGATGGAATACCGACCCCTGGACGGCTTTGTTCTGGCCATTACACCTTTCAACTTTACTTCCATCGCCGGCAACCTGCCGACCGCGCCCGCCTTGATGGGTAATACAGTGGTCTGGAAACCGGCCGGGACGGCTTCACTGGCAAGCTATTATTTTTATTTATTGCTTAAGGAGGCCGGCCTGCCAGACGGGGTCATCAACTTCGTGCCCTCAGCCGGTTCCGACGTCGGTCACGTCGTGGTCGCTGATCCCCGCCTGGGCGGCATCCATTTTACGGGATCGACGGCCACCTTCCAGCAGATCTGGCAGCAGGTCGGCTGCAACATCGCCAACTACGGCCAATACCCCCGCCTGGTGGGAGAGACAGGCGGAAAGGACTTTGTCTTTGCCCATCCGACAGCCCATGTCGAGTCCCTGGTCACGGCCCTGGTCCGGGGTGCCTTTGAATACCAAGGGCAGAAATGTTCCGCCGCGTCCAGGGCCTACATCCCCCAAAGTCTCTGGCCCCAGGTCCGGGACCGGATGGTGGCGGAAATAAAGAAACTCAAAGTGGGCGATCCCGCGGAATTTGACACCTTCATGGGGGCCGTCATCGACCGGACCTCCTTTGACAAGATCAAGGCCTACATCGACGATGCGCGTGCCGCGGAAGACGCCGAGCTTTTGATCGGGGGCTGCGATGACTCCAAAGGCTACTTTGTCCAGCCGACCGTCATCCTGGCCAAAAAGCCGGACTATATCACCATGGTCGAGGAAATCTTCGGGCCCGTTTTGACTGTCTATGTCTATGAGGACGAGGCGCTTGATGAAGCGCTCCAACTCTGCGATACCTGTACCCCCTATGGGCTGACAGGCGCCATCTTTGCCCGGGACCGCCAGGCCCTGGTCATGATGGAACGAGCCTTGGCGCACGCGGCCGGTAACTTCTATTTGAACGACAAGCCGACGGGGGCCGTGGTAGGGCAGCAGCCCTTCGGCGGCTCGCGCGCCTCCGGCACCAATGACAAAGCCGGCTCTCTTCTCAACATGATCCGCTGGACCAGTCCCCGGGCCATCAAGGAAAACTTCGTTCCCATCGTGGGCGTCACCTACCCCTACATGGAGGAGGCGTAAATGGCAGAATCCCAATTCCCGCTTCGCATTGAGGCGCACCCTATCCTGGATTTCGGCGACAAGGATCCCCTCCCCTTCACCTTCGACGGCCAGGCCATGACCGGCCGGGAGGGCGACACTATCGCCTCGGCCCTTCACGCCAACGGCGTCAAGGTTCTTGGCTACCATTTCAAGACAGGCCGGCCCCGCGGTTACTATTGCGCCATCGGCAACTGCTCCTCCTGCCTCATGATCGTGGACGGCATGGCCAATGTGCGAACCTGCACTGAACCCCTGCGGGCGGGCATGGTAGTGGAAACACAGACAGATCGGGGGATGCCGGATGTTTTATGAACCGGATATCGCCGTCATCGGCGGAGGCCCCGCCGGCCTAATGGCTGCCGTCACGGCGGCGGAAGCCGGCGCCACCATCCTGTTGCTTGAAAGGGACGGCCACCTGGGCGGCCAGCTGGTCAAACAGACCCACAAATTCTTCGGCTCGGAAAAACAGCACGCCTCAGTGCGCGGCATCGAGATCGCGGATCTTCTAAGCCAAAAACTGGCCGGATTGCCGGACCGGGCCCAGGTGTGGACCGGGGCCACGGCCATCGGCCTTTACGAAGATGGGGTCCTGACCATAGAGCATCAGGGCCGTTACAAGAAGGTCAGACCGAAAAAGATCATCGCGGCCACGGGCGCCTCGGAGAAATACTTGTCTTTTCCCAATAATGACCTGCCGGGGATCTACGGGGCGGGTGCCGTCCAGACTATGATGAATGTCCACGGAGTGCGTCCGGGGAAAAGAGTCCTCATGATCGGGGCCGGCAATATCGGCCTCATCGTCAGCTATCAGCTCCTGCAGGCCGGCGTCGAGGTGGCAGCCATCGTGGAGGGCCTGCCCACCATCGGCGGCTACATGGTCCACGCCAGCAAGATCAGGCGGGCGGGCGTTCCCATCCTGACCTCCCATACCATTGTAAGAGCCGACGGGACCGACGCGGTTGAGTCGGCCGTCATCGCCAAAGTCGACCCCTTCTGGAATGTCATCACTGGTACAGAGCAGACCATCCCCTGCGATGTCATCTGCATCGCGGTCGGGCTCTCCCCCCTGGCCGAGCTTTTATGGCAGGCGGGCTGTGACATGCGCTATGTCAAGGAACTGGGCGGCCATGTTCCGGTCCGAAATGAGTATCTGGAGACCACGGTGCCCGGCCTTTACATCGCCGGTGACCTGACCGGCATTGAGGAGGCCAGCGCGGCCATGGTCGAGGGTCATTTGGCGGGGCTTGAAGCGGCCGCTTCACTCGGCTTCAAGACTGAAAGTTACCGGGAGGAGCGCCAGGACTGCCTGGAACAGCTAAGGCAGCTTCGCGCGGGCCCGGCGGGCGAAAAGATCCGCCAGGGCGTCAAGCTTACGCTGAAACAGGAGAGCGGCCAGGAGGTGGACCATGCTGTATGAAACAGGAATTGTCACGGATGACCTGCTGGAATCCGTCCTGCCGTCCCCCGGGCGGAGAGCCAGGGGACCTTATGCCATCATCGAATGCTTTCAGGAGATCCCCTGCAACCCCTGCACCATTTCCTGTCCTTTTGACGCCATCCTGCCCATGGAGGATATCAACGATCTGCCGGAGCTTGTCCCCGACCTTTGCACAGGTTGCGGCATCTGCGCCGGGGTCTGCCCGGGGCTTGCCATCTTCATCGTCGATGAATCGATCGGTGACGGCCGGGCCACGATTTCCATCCCCTACGAGTTTGTACCCCTGCCCGCGAAGGGCGACACGGTAAGCGCCGTCGACCGGGCCGGCGATCATGTGACGGACGCCACGGTCACACGGGTGTCAGGCGCCAGGAAGAAGGGTACGCCCCTGGTCACCTTGTCTGTCCCCCTTGATCTCGTCCACCGGGTCCGCTTTTTTCAACAGGAAAAGCAGGCGGCCGCCAGCCAGCCTTTTGTGACGAGTGAAAGAGAAGCAGAGGATAAACAGACCCTGTCGGAAGCCACCCTGATCTGCCGCTGTGAAGGCATCACAATCGGCGATGTCCGCAAGCTGGTGGAAGAGGGCTACACGACAGTCGATGAGATCAAGCGCATCAGCCGGGCCGGCATGGGGCCCTGCCAGGCCAGGACCTGCGGTCCCCTGATCGCCGACCTGATCGCCCGCATAACCGGTGTCCCGGTCGAAGAGGTTGAGCCTTCGGCCCACAGGCCGCCTGTCAAGTCGCTTCCCATTTCTTTTTTCATGGAGGAGGAGTCTGATGTCCTTACCTAAAACTGCTTCGGTTGTCATTGTCGGAGGCGGCGTCTCCGGCTGCGCCATCGCCTGGAATTTGGCCAAGGAAGGTGTCAGGGACGTCGTCGTCCTGGAAAAGGATACTCTGGGCAACGGCTCGACGGGGCGCTGTGGGGCCGGGGTCCGCATGCAGTGGGGCGCCAAGCGCAATTGCCAGCTGGCTTTGTTTTCCATTGAGTTTTTCGAGAAAGCCAACGAAATCCTGGAATACGAGCGCGACATTGAATTTGACCAGTCCGGCTACCTGATCGTGGCGGCTAATGAAAAAGAGGCCGAACAGTTTAAAAAGAACGTGGCACTCCAAAACAGTCTGGGAATTGACTCCAGGTACCTGACCCCGGATGAGGCGAGGATGATCGTCCCCCACATCGATACTTCCCAGTTCCTTGCGGCCACTTTCTGCCACCGCGACGGGCACCTGAATCCCTTCCATACGACCGAGGCCTACGCGCAGGCGGCTGAAAGGCTGGGGGTCAGGATCTTCAAGCACACGGAAGTCACTGGCATTGAGCTGGATAAGGGCAAGATCCAGGCTGTTGAGACCAGCCGGGGCCGGATGGCCACCCCCATCGTGGTCAACGCGGCCGGCGGCTGGTCCAAGGGCATTGGTGCCATGGCCGGTGTCGATATCCCTATCTTCGTCCAGCGCCATCAGATCCTGGTCACAGAACCCCTGGAGCCTGTTTTGAAGCCTATGGTCATGGGTTTTTCCTACAATATCTACATCCAGCAGGTGCCGCACGGGTCCATAATCATGGGGCGTAGTGACGACTCGGAGCCGCGCGATCTGCGCGTCACACCGGGCTGGCGTTTCATGGAGGAGATGACAAAAACCTGCGGCCGGCTTCTCCCCTACCTGCGTTCAGCCAAGATCCTGCGCCAGTGGGCGGGCCATTACTGCAATACAGAGGACGCCCAGCCCATCTACGGGCCGGTGCCGGGGGTGGAGGGCTTGTATCTGGCCTTGGGCTTTTCCGGTCATGGCTTCATGCTGGCGCCTGCCACAGGCCAGCTGATCACGGAGATGATCCTGGACCGGCCCCTGACTATTGATGTGTCGGATCTGGACATCGGCCGCTTTGAGCGCGGCGAGCTCTTTTTTGAGTATTCGGTGGTCTAGGCTTATTTCATAAAGCCGCTGATGATCTGGGCCTCGGCTTCCTTTTCGCTGAGGCCCAGGGTCATGAGCTTGGTTAACTGTTCCCCCGCGATCTTGCCGATGACGGCTTCATGGATGAGCTCGGACTCCAAGTGGTTGGCCGTCACCTCCGGGATGGCGACGGCTTTTCCCTGGTCCATCAGGATGGCGTCGCATTCCGAGTGACCACGGCTTTTGTTGTTGCCGGTCATCTTTGAGACGAACTTCTGGTGGGAATTGCCCCGGACCACAGACCGGGAGATGAGGTGGGTCCGGGAGTCCTCCCCGTCCAGATCGACATCAAAAATGGTTTCAGCTTTTTGCTCCCCTTCAGTCATGATCTTTTCACTGACGATCAGGGACGCGCCGGCACCGACGACCGCCCGGGTATCCCGTACGGTGGCATCGACTCCCTGGATCTGGACGCTGTCCATTTCCATGTAGCTGCCGGCTGCCAGCTCAATCACTGTGGTCGGGTTGAGGATTCGCCTGCCCTCCCCTTCCCCGTAATGTTTCTCGACGTATTTGACCCGGGCGTTTTCGCCTACAAAGAAGCGGTGGATGCCGTCATGGGAGCTGTCATCGGAACCGGGGTTGTGGATGGCGCAGCCGGCCACGATGGTGACGTCGGAATCCTCACCGATGTAAAAGTCGTTGTAAACCAGATCGTGAAGGCCGGTCCGGCCGATGACCACGGGGATGTGGATGCTCTCGTTTTTGGTCCCCGGCTTGACCACAATATCGATCCCCGGCTGATCTGCCTTAGTCACGATATCGATATTGGCTGTGGTGTGACGGTCGATGCCCTCACCGTCCGACCGGATGTTGAAGGCACCCATGGGCATGGTGTAGAGCCCGGTGACTTCTTTCAAAAGGTTCTGATAGATTTTTTCCTTGACCGGGTCAACCGGCGTCTTCTTCTCATCCATAAAGCACCTCAGGAAACTGCGTAATAGTCACAGCTGGCCCGGCAGTCATCAACCTGCAGCATCAAATCGGGCAATATCTCGTCCTTGGGTCCCGTCTTCTCAATACGGCCCTCATCCAGGACTATGATCTGGTCCACCATGTTCAGGATCCTCTCCTGGTGGGAGATGATCAGGATAGAGCCTCCGGTCACATCATGGAGATGGCGGAAGACGCTGATCAGGTTTTGAAAGCTCCAAAGGTCAATCCCCGCCTCCGGCTCATCCAGAATGGACAAGGAGGTTCCCCTGGCCAGCATCATAGCAATTTCGATCCGTTTCAGCTCCCCACCTGACAGGCTGCCGTCCAGATCCCGGTCGACGTAGTCCAGGGCACAAAGGCCTACTTCAGACAGGTATTCACAGGCGTCATCCTTGGACAGTTCACGGCCTGCTGCCAAGGAAACCAGCTCGAAGACTTTCAAACCCTTGAACTTGACAGGCTGCTGGAAAGCATAACTGATCCCCCTCCTGGCCCGCTCATCAATGGACAGGTCTGTGATGTCCTCCCCATGAAAGAGGATCCGGCCCTCAGTCGGCTGGATAATCCCCATGATCAGTTTGGCCAGGGTCGATTTCCCGCTTCCGTTGGGACCTGTAATAGCGACAAACTTGTCTTCAATAACAAGATTGATGTCGCGCACGATGTATTTGGTTTTGCCGCCGTCATCGACGGCAAAGGATACATTTTGTAATTCGAGCATCTTGATTCCTTTCGTCAACATAACAAGCGGCCAATAAACCAGAAAGAGGCCTATTCCATGCGTTCATTATAGGGATTGTGAACTTGGAGAGGCGTACCGTATGGGTGGCATCCAAATGAAAGCCGCCATGAGAGGCGGCCCCGTAGAACGATTAACAAAGCTTATTCTTCAAGTAACTGGAGATTTCTTTTCAATAACTTCAAAAATTGGTCGTGGGGAATCGCGAAGTTTCCTGTCACCGATTCGTCGTCCCCGACCGAACGGGTAACCACAGCCCCCATGTTGACCCGGGTCCGGTCACCGATGGTAAGGCCATTGCGGATTGTGGCATTGAAACCGACCCAGACGTCGTCGCCGATAGACACACGGCCGCCAATAACGGAGTGGGAGGTGATCAAGGCGCGCTTACCAATCTTGCATCCGTGCGCTACATAGACTTGATTATCCATTTTTGTGTAAGATCCCACCCGTGTATCATCCCAGGGATATATGGCGCGATCGATGCAGGCATTGTTCTGGATCTCAACGTGATCTTCGATGATGACACCCCCCGAATGTGCGACGCTCATCATTTCATTCCCGGTTCTCTTGAACTCAAATCCAACACCGCCAATGGTTGTTCCGGCGCGGATCACCGAATGATCTCCGATGACCGTGCCGGGATAGACCATGACGAAGGGCTCGATCGTGACATCGGCTCCGATCACGATATTTGTACCCGCGACATAGGCCTGGCTGGACACAGTCGCTGTGGGGTCAATCCGAGTAACAAAATTTTGTCTTTTGTAACCTTCCCGGCTGCTCAAATAGTTGTGGGTGCGAAAGAAGAGGTCGCGTGGATCTGGTGTCACGGCCAGACCGATCGTAAGGTTGGAAAGCAAGGGAACGATTTCTTTTGTTGTAAGCAACATGGTCAGGTTGCCGGGAATAGCGTCTATGTACTTGGAATCGTCAAGATAGCTAAGCATGGGGATGCCGTCAACCGGAACGAGGAGTGACAAATAATCGAAGGCCTGCTCGTTTTCTATTAATACCGAGTTTTCGCCCATGGCGGGTAATAATTCAGATAAAAGCATATCTATCTCTCCTTCTTTCTTTGCGCTCAGACTCTCCCCGTCGAGCCAAACCCGCCCCCCCGGTCGTTACCGATCAGGGAAACGTCATCAATTGGGACCAGCTTAGGAATCTCGATTCGGGCAAATATGAGTTGGGCGATCCGCTCACCCTCGTCAATAAAAATGGTTCCAAGCGGATAACCGTCGCGGTCAAGAAAAACTTTCACATCGGGCAGTCCGAAAGGGAGCGTCAGGCCATGCTTCTCACGGTAATAGTAGGCCATATCGACAGGATGGTAATGCTTGGAAAATGAATCGATCAAATCCGGGTGTTCCTGAAGATAGACATAAGGGTCGGTCAGGGAGGCGGTGTTTTCACAGATAACGGAAACCAGTCCCCTGTAATCAGCGTCGATGGTACCGGGTGAATTGGCTACACGCAGCCGCGTACGAAGCGACAGGCCGCTCCTTGGCCGGACTTGCGCCTCATAACCTGGAGGAATTGCCAGTCTCACCCCGGTTGAAACCAAAACTGTTCGCCCCGGCTCAATAATGGTCTTTTCGTAGACGAACAGGTCGTAGCCCGCGGCGTCCTTGGAAGCACGTTCAGGGGCTTTGGCTCCGGGTTCCAAGCTATAATAAAGGTCTGGGATCACGGTTGTTGTCCTCCACCTTGTTATCTTACTGAATCAGGCCTTTTCTGACAAATAGATCAGGCGGTAGAGTATTCCCAATTGTTGGGGCGTCAGTTGTTCCGCGCGCACTTCAGCAAAGAGTTCTTGTTCCCGCAGAAAAACTTCAAGAAGGCTTGGCAAATCTACCCGCCATATACCCGACTGCTTCAAAGCGTTGAAAAGTGTTTTTCTCCGATACTGCATGAGACCGGTCAGGAAGCGGTGGAAGATGGGATCAGAGGCGATCTTCTTGTTCTCTTCATCATGGGATGGGGTCAAGGTCATGAGCGCTGAGGTGACATTGGGCTTGGGAAAGAAGCAAGTGCGGGATACGGTCCGCTCCATGCGCCATTTCCCGAACAGCTGACTTGCCATGGAGAGGGTTCCGAATTTCTTTGTTGCCGGTTTGGCCAGCATCCTTTCGCTGACTTCTTCTTCTACCATAAAGAGGCCTTTGGACATCCCTGACAGGCCACTGAGGACGGCCAGAATCAGGTCGGTAGTCAGATGGTAAGGAAGATTGCCAAAGACGATCAGGCGCCCAGAAGGCCTTCCTGTGAGCTCCTGGTAATGGATCTTCCTTGCGTCCTCGTAGATCATTTGGGGTGGCCTGGAAAGGCCGCTGAAAAGTTCGTCATGAAGGGGCTTGAACTTGCTGTCAATTTCAATGGCTATGACACGCCCGGCTTTTTCTGCCAGCAGTTTTGTGATGAGCCCCGGTCCGGCTCCTATCTCGACAATGACATCTGCCGGTTCTGGCTGGAGTATGCTGACAATCGATGCCATGACCTTGGGATCGCTAAGAAAGACTTGTCCAAGGGATTTAGTCGGATAGAGATTGTACTTTTTCAGCAAATGAAAAAGGGAGGGCAGCTGCCCTTCCCCGGCTTTTGCTTGCGTATTTGAGCTCACGGTCTGGCGATGACGTAGATGGCGGATACGGTGTTACTTCGTGTCAACAACTTACATTCATCCGGATCGTAACAAAGGTCGAGATTGCCTCCGCTCCGGTCAGCCACAACAGCAACGCCATAGCCCTGGATGAACAGGACGGTTCCGCGCGGGAAGATATCGATCTCACCGGCACCCACCGCGACAAGGCCGCGCTGGGCAGGAATTCCCGATCCGGTATTATGGTTGGTCGGCTCGGTATGACCCTTGCTGCACTTGCCGCCTCTGACCTTGATCTGGTAGCGGCAGACTTCAACGCCGTCGTAGTGGGTCGCCCGCCGTGACCCGTATTTATCGATATAACTGAAGGTGACGCCGTCGACAGTAATGGTGTCATCCCCGTTATCTGTGAAGTTCTCGTAATGGCGGTTAATGGAGGAGCTGATTTCTTTATTGACAAGGCCAGCATCCTTTATAATCTGGAAATTAGCCCTGGCGATCCCATCCGGGGTGCCCGACAAGACAAACTGGAAAGGTGATCCTCCCTGTCCTGAATTTGCTGGCGGCCGGGTTGTCGCGGGAGCCTGAGTGGTTGTTTTAACCGTGGTGGCGGCCACCGTCGTTGTTGTGGTCACCGGAGGATACTGGCTGATATACGCCTTTGCGACGTAGCCGATCTCGTATCCGGCCAATCGTATCTTAGCCCATTCATTGCTCAGGCCAATGACTCGTAGGGGTTTGCCGTGTTCGAGTTGCTGCTTGACTGGCGCGTCGGTTGAGGGCGCTTCACGCAAGTTGAGCCCTGACTTGGATATGACGTAGTAGCGGATGTCGACGTCACGAAAGGTGGTGCCTGCCGTGGTCGTTTCCGTTGCAGTAGATGGGGTTGAAGGGGCTGTTTCAGATGAAGGTTCTGTCTTTTCAACCTGGGTTCCAACAGTTTTGACTGAACCGTTGAAATTGTCATTGACGGGGGCTTGCACCTCGTCGAGGAGAAAGATCAGTTCACTGTCGGGATTATGGCGATCGATCAGCCCTTCGACATTAAATATGCCTTCTTCCGACAACCACGCGGGTTGGGTCAGACCCGTATCCTCCGCAGCAGAGTCCTTGGATTTGCTGTCATTGACAATCCGAAAGAGCAACGCCACCAACAAGGCCGCTACCAGTACTGTGGCGGTTGTCAGGAGAATCTTATCGATTTTGCGCTTTTGTCGCATGACTCCTCTGGTTCCAACACAAGCAAGAAGCTGTGCTTCTTGTCTGCCATTTTACGACGTTTCTCCTTCTCATGCAAACAGGAGG
>CAZSFQ010000026.1:0-13601 GCA_964606165.1 uncultured Mageeibacillus sp. | reverse complement strand
GGAAAACATGGACGAAGTGCTGGACTTTGAGATTGATCTCAATGATCCGGCGATTAACACACTCTAAGGCATAGCCTGCCCTGCAAAAGGGCAGTCGGGGGTGGTTTCTGTTATGAGACCGCCCCTTTCCTCTTTGGCAATCTGTTGAATGACGGCTTGCTTGCTTGATCTTTCACTGTGTCTTTCAAGTCTTCATCGTTCAGTCAGAGAAACGGGCACGAGGATTAGATTCCTTGTGCGGCTGCCAGTACCGATTCCACTAAAAGTGATACACCGTATGGGATTGCCCTGTTATCGATCAAAAAGTCTGGTTCATGTTGAGCCGCATTCCGCCTGCCCGGAAATCCTGTGCCAATCCAGTAAAAATGAGAGGGCATCTGTTGACCGAACTCGGAAAAGTCTTCAGCACCCATAAACAGAGGTCCTCTTTTCCATGTATTTTCTTCGCCGAATACCCGATGGCAGGCCTGTCTGGTAACTGACGAGAGAACCGGATGATTGATCTGGGGTCGAACCTCCGGGATGATCTCAGTTTCACTGGAGCAGCCATAAGCCGCTGCTGTGCGTTCGACCATGGCCACTAACCGCTTTTCTGCCATTCCTGACACTGTCTCGTCAAAAGCGCGGATCGTTCCCGTCATCTCCATGGTATCGGTTACAAAAGAGGCTACCTCACCTGCCCTGACGGTGTGGACGGCACATACCAGCGCCTTTTGGGGATCAGTCTGGCGGCTGACGATGGTCTGGATGGCATTCACTATGGCGGCGCCTGCCGGGATTACATCATTGTAAGTTTGTGGCGCCCCGCTGTGACCGGCAGCTCCCCGCAGAATGATCCGAAAATTGATCTTTGAGGCAGAAGCGTGATCCGGACTGGAAATGACTTGCCCGGTCGGGAGGCGCGGCTCAGCGTGGAGAGCGAAAAGCGCGTCGATCTTTCCCGGCAGCTTTTCCAGCAGCCCATGTTCAAGCATTTTTGCAGCGCCGCGCGTAATTTCCTCGGCGGGTTGAAAGAGGAAGACGACACTTCCTTCAAGTCTGTCCTTCATACCCTGTAGTATTATGGCAGCGCCCAGCGCACAGGTCATGTGAAAATCGTGGCCGCAGGCATGCATAGTGCCGTCCATTTCGGAACGAACAGCATGATCCTCCGGTTCCTGAACTGCTACGGCATCAATGTCAGCGCGAATGGCAGTGAGTTTTCCAGGTCTGGAACCTCTCAATAGAGCGACAACTCCCGTCTCCATGCCAAGATCGATTATTTCAAGGCCAATTTCTTTGATAAGATCTTTCAAATAGCGCGTCGTTTCGTATTCCTGAAAACTAAGTTCAGGCCGACGGTGGAGTGTTTCCATTATCTGCACCAGATAAGGCAACTGATATTCTGCAAGCTGAAAAATAGAATTCATTGTTCCCCCCATAACGAAACCTGCGTCATGCAGGTTTCGTCCGATTAAGCTTTCGGTAACAGTCTACCCCAATTGCTTCAGAAGATTCTTTTTCCAGCTGTCCAACGACCGGTGGATCACGCGCCCGCTAAACAGCCTCCTCAGGGCTTGCAAGGAGGGCGTCCTTTCCAGCAGCATGCGGCCGTTCACGTAGGCGGCCTGACCGAGCTGTTCATCGGTGAGGAAAAGCATCTCCCGCTGAAAGCCTGACGCTTCGAATGCCCGGTTGAGTGTCATAAGGAAACTTTCATAGGACCCTTCGGTGTTAAAAAGATAGGTCGCTGCCTTTTCCTTGGGAAAGGCAAATTCCACGATGGCCTTCTGATGGTCTTTTGAGGGAATGACAGCCCAAAGCGCCCAGGGTAGCACGTCCGGTTCCGGTTCCTCTTCCGAGGGCGGCTTTTCCTCTTCAGTCACAACACCGTCTTCTTCAGGCAGCTCTTCCCCCGTCTCCGCCTCCGATGCCCCCCTGAGATCCTTGTATCCGATGGCCAGCTTGCCCTCGTCACCCACTTCCTTCAGGGCGGCATAGTACTCCGCGATCGGGCCGGCCAGAAGCATTTGATCCAACACCTTCGCAAGTGATGGAAAGCGCGACTGGACATCAGTCAAGAAGACAGCCACACCCTCCGGGATTATTTTCGCCGCCTCTATAATCTCGCCACGGCCCAGTGAATGATCAAGGTCAGCGATCAGATCGCCGTGATGCAAACGCATCTTACGAAATGCGTCACTGATTATCCTTTCAAAAGGTTCCAGGTTTTCTCCAAGTTTCGAGAAACTGTATTGCTCACCCGTACTCAGATGCAAAGTAAGGGTAAAATCCTTGGATTCCAGCCGCGACAGGAAAACGAGCGGCAGCCTGCGCGCGTCCATGTTGGGGGGAAGAAGCATGACCGCATCTTCAAAGACGCGAAAACAGGCATTGCCCTGCCGGTCCTCATACTCATAATGGGGTCCCTTGGCTTCAAACAAGACCGGACCCTTGGCCTGCAAAACAGTCTGGACCTTCTGGTTGAAACTTTCACAGAGCTCTTTGAAAAACCATTCGCCGGCATCGCCAAGGCGGCTGATAACGGTTTCATCCTCTTTTGTCCGGATCAGGATCTCATGATCCAGGTGGGCCATGGAACGAATCCGGTCATAGGCAAGGTAAGAACTCTCAAAGGTTGTTTCCGCCAGCAAGCCGCCGCCTTCGATCACCAGATGAACCTCACCTGAAAGAGACCGGGAAACCATACTGCCCCTGTATGTCGCCGTCGATGAAACCAGACCGCCTGCTTCCCTTCGTCCCGAAAGATTCCGTTCTTGCATACCGGTTACCTCTTACTCAAGCTTGGCACCACATCCGCCGCAGAACCTGACGCCGGGTGAATTTTCCATACCACAGGAAGAACAGGTCCTCTGGGCGGCGGCCTGCGTGAGATTTTGACCGCAATTATTGCAGAACCGGATAGACGGCGCGTTCATGGCACCGCACTTGGGACACTCTTTCATTTCCATGGAAGCCCCGCAGTTGTTGCAAAACTTGCCTGATCCGGCTGGTTTCCCGCAAACAGGACAGGTGGTCACCTTGCTTTCGATCTCACCCTTCCAAACCGTCGCCTCCATCCCGGCCTGATCAATATTCCTGCGCATGCTTGCCGCCCGGGCCTGGGCAATATAGACCTCCTGCCTTGGCGCGCAGTTGGTGCAAAGCCCCTCAACCTCGTTGTAGCAGGCATCGCAGACATAGAGGCGGCAGCCATGACAGCGATGGAAGAATCGCTGTGATTCATTTTGCGCCATGGAGAAAGCATTTTGATGCTCCTTGTGCCATTCGGGTGACTGTCCTTCGAAACGTTCAGAAAAAATGTTGCCCCCGCGTTGCATGGAATAACCGATATTTCCTGCACGTCCGCCGACCAGTGATCCCAGAACACCAATCCCCGAAGAAAGCCCACGGAGCCCCTTACCTTTTTTGTAGGTCTCGCTTTCGATGAAACTGCTCTTAAACCCGTCATTGCAGACATCACAGTAAAAAGTAAACTGAAAGCCCGCGTCTGTGGAGTTGTCTTCGAAATTTCGTGTAAATGATTGCAGCATGTTCACTTCTCCCGTCTTTTCTTTTACTTGACCCGAATGGCTTTGCCACAGGCCGTACACTTGGTATTTTGGAAAAACTGCCACTGGTTGCACCGCCTGTTGGCGCACTGGACGAGCAGACTCTGACCGCACCGGTCGCACTGGTCGTCGACAAAAGTCTCTTGGCCGCAGTGGGGACAAACAATTGTAAGCGGCCGCCCGCACGATGAACAAAGGACTTGCTCTCTTCCGACCGGATGAAGACAGGTCGGACACTGAAAACCAAAGGGATGCCGGCTGTGACAGTAAATACAGTATTTAGCATAACGGTCAATCAGGTTCCCACAGTTCTGACAAGGTTGTTTATAGCTGGCCATCACCAAATCCTCGATTCGCGCAGGGCTTCTGCCCCGCATTTCCTTGTTTCGCCTCAGGACATTAGCATTCGAAGCGGTTCTTTCGTGGTGCTCGCACCTTAACCCCGGCCGCCAGCTTCTTGCAGGCCCAAGGGTCTGCCACTGGTCGATGGAGCTGTTGGGAAAGTAGCCTGACATTATTGGCGACCAAGACGGAGAGCGCAAAAATGTGCTCCATCTATATCAAGTTATCACATAACATGAAGTATTTCCATTTATTTGAATAAATATAGATATTTCAACAATTCCCTGACAAATCTTTGTTCAGGGTATGAGAAAGAGACTGTAGGACAGGACCATCAAGAAGAGGATAAGCGAATAGACAAGGGCCCAGCCAAAAACCAGTGAGATGAGTTTGGGGGCCGGATCCGTCTCCGGGTGCCCGACCGCGGCTTCCGCCAGAACCAGGCTCTGGGGGGTAATGGGCTTGCCCAAGGTTCCGCCCGAACAAAGTGTCCCGGCAATCAGATGCGGATCCAGGCCCAGTCTTTTGGCGGCAAATACGGAGGCCCCGCCGAAGAGGGCATTACCGCCCGACACACTCCCGGCGACAATGCTGCCAAAAAGCCCAAGATAAACCATGAGCGGGGGCAGGGCACTGGCACTGACCTGCGAAACCGCCAGGCCGATGGATGCGGCCATGCCGGAATAATTCATGAGATAAGCGATTCCCAATATGCAGGCGATGGTGCTGCCGGCTGCTAACATACCCTTAATTGTCCGCCCATAGCTCTTCAGGACTTCCCATGGTTTCAGGCGGAGGAAGGGCGAACTGATCCAGCCCGCGATGAGGGTAAGCGTTCCGCTTGTTGTCAGAAGGTTCTGGCTGAAGACAGCCGGGTAGACGGCATGGGAGCCCGTATGCGGGTCGACCGAATAGACAGCGCCGTTCAGCTTCGGCCAGGGAAAAGTTAGATTACCCGGGCCCGTCACAAGCTTGGCCAGCCCGACGGCATTGGCCAGCCCCATGACAGCGATCAGCACCATGAAAGGAGACCAGGCCCGCACTACATCGCTGCGGCGGGGGCTGTCCTCATCACCGCTTTGTTCCGGCTCTCCGGGAAAAAGCCAAGTCTGCCGCGGCTTGATGAATCGTAATGAAAGCAAAATGACCAATATACTGACAATACCCGAAACCATTCCGGTGATGGAAACGGAGAGGAACTGCGAACTGAGAACCCCTGTCACGCCATAACCGAGGCCGGCCAAGAAAGCGACAGGCCAGACCCCTTTCAGGCCCTTCCTGCCCGCGACCATGATCACCAGCCCCATCGGCAGAAGCGCCGCGATTACCGGCGTTTGACGGCCGATGATCATGCCGAGCCGATCCGCATCGAGACCCGTCACGGAACTGAGCATGAGGATGGGCAGGCCCTGGGTACCCCAGGAACTGGGCGCCGAATCCGCGATCAGAGAAATGGCAGCGGCCAAATGGGGCGGAAAGCCGAGCCCCATCAACATGGACGTGATGATGACGATGGGAGCGCCGAAGGCGGCCATGCTCTCAAGCAGGGAGGTCAGGCCAAAGCCGACCAGGATGGTCTGGATCCGCTTGTCGGGACTCACCCTTTGAAGTGACTGGCGCAAAGTATCGAAAAATCCGCTGTCGACCAGGAGGCGGAAAAGCCACATGGCGTTTAGAAGCGCCCAAAGGAGCGGCAAGACAGCGACTGACATGCCAAAAAAGATGCTGTGTCCGGCCAGCAGGGGCGGCATCCGCCACACCGACAGGGCCAGGATCAAAGAGAGTCCCAGGCTGAGCAGGGCAATAGAGATGCTGCGGAGTCTGCTGACACTCATCAAAACCAGAAGGAAGAGCGAGGGGATAAAGGCGATGAGGGCAAGGGCGAAGGGATGGATATCAAGGGGGGCCAGGGAATGGTAAAAGAAAGGCGTTTCGCCAGGCAGGAAAAGAAGAAGGAGGACGATGGCCAGCAACACGAAAATGCCGGCTCCTGTAAGCAGCCGCCGCTTTTTGAGATTTTCTGCCTGATCGCTTTTTTTTCGTTCGAGAGACCGTCCCATTGACCACCTCTGCATTGTCCTGCCGGTCTTTTTTATTCGTATACACGGATTAAACGACAAAAGCCCTGCGGCCCATCTGTATACCGGATCATTCTAGAGGCAGGCCTGCCTGCAGTCAATCCGGGAAATTTCGGCTGAGCTGAAAAAACGGCAACTGCCGCCTTCAGGGATTTGCGATAACCTGGCAGGACTGGTTAATCGGGAGTGGAAGGGCTTAGCCTGAACAGCCAGCGGATGATGGACGACCGGGACTCGGGGCCCTTGTGTCCGTCAGCGTGATAGCCATAGGCAAGAAGGATCTGACCATTTTTCTGCTGCAGCAGATAGTAGAAGACCTCTTTTTGATCCTGGGAGATGTCCAGCCGCCAGGCCCGGGCGTTTCTTCTTCTGATCCTGGCGATCTCCCGCTCCTTGCCGGTAAAGAAAAGGTTGTCAAAGTGATCCTGGTCCAGGACAAACTCACGCATGGATCCGAGCTTCACCCAGCCGGCCTCATCCTTTTGTCCGCCCATGTCACCCTTGGAATGAAGCTCAAGGTCTCCGGAGAGGCGAAATAGAGGAGCCGTTTCAGGCGTACAGGAGAAAGAATAGAAGGGCGCTTGGTAAACGATCTCACCGACAAGATATGGCTGGTCGAAAAGCAGTTTGGGCTGTCTTGATTTTTTTAACAAAATAACAGCGGGCACGACGGCGGCAGCCGCGACCGTGGCGGTGATCCAAAGGGCAGGTCTTTTGCTGTCAAAGAAGTTCTTCACGAATGGTCAGCTCACTTCCTGAAAACTCATTATACCGCAGACCGGAATTCTTCCAGGCGGTCAACCTGCAGGCCTTACCCATCCCTCGTGCTCGAGAAGCCATTCTTTTCTCGGCAAGCCTCCGCCAAAACCAGTCAGTCTGCCGTCCCAGCCAATGACACGGTGGCAAGGGATCACGATGCTGATGGGGTTGTGCCCGACAGCTCCGCCGACGGCGCGGGCCGACATCCTTTGCATCCCCCTGTCCCCCGCGATCCGGGAGGCAATTTCCCCGTAGGTCATGGTCCCGCCATAGGGGATTTCCAGCAAAATTTTCCAGACTGTCTGCCTGAAAGGAGTCCCTTGCGGTGCGAGCGGTAATTCGAGGGGATCGGGATTCGCGCCGGCAAAATAGCGGTCGAGCCAGCTTGACGCCAGTACAATCGCTTTCAGATCATCCTTACGGACCGGTTTTCCGGTCAGGGTTGACCCGTAGTATTTTTGATCTTCAAACCAGATGCCTGTAAGCGATTGATCATCACTGACCACCGTCAGTTTGCCGATCGGCGAATTGTAAACCGACTGATACAAGATCAATTTTTTAACCTCGAGTTCCAAATATTGATGGTGGCATAGGCACGCCAGGGGCGCCAGGTATCCGACAGCTTCCTTATTTCATCCTGCGTCCTGGGTTCAAGCACTTTTTTGACGCCATAGTCGGTCGCCGGGAAGGCATCGGGCCACTTTAATGCCCGCATGGCCAGGTACTGGGCAGTCCAGGGACCGATTCCCTTGACTTTCATCAAGGTTTCAATCCGGCTTTCAGCTTCCTGTGCGCCTTCCGGATCCAAGACTCCGTCACGGATCAGTTCCGCCAAGGCAAAAATAGTCCGCGACCGCTGTCCCATGACACCCAGGGGCCCCAGGGTGTCGGAGACCGTGTCTCCCAATTCCAGGATTGAGTGGATGTGCGGAAAGGCGTGTGTCAGGCCCTCGATGCCGGTTTCAACCGGCTCACCAAAGAAGGAGGCCAGGCGTGAGGCAAGAGTCCGTGCCGCCTTGACCGTGATTTGCTGGCCCAGGATGGCACGCACACACATTTCAAACACGTCGTAGGTACCGGGCACCCGGGTCCCGGGAACGCAAAGGCCCGCCTTGATCTCGTTCATTGACCGAAGGTGGTCGTAAATCGCCTCCGGATCGCAGTCAATATCGAACATCCGGCTGACCTTGCGCTCGACCTGGGGCAGAACCGCCAGAAGGTTTTTCGGCAGGCTGAGCTGCAGGTGGTTTCCTGAAGGGTGGTCGGAGACCCGGATCCAGCCGGTTAAGGCCTGCCCTTCTTTTGTATCCTCCCGGACCACTCTCCAGTAGGAGTGGTCGCGAATGACCTCGACACCATCGATGGCACGCCCCTCAAGAAAGCCAAGCAAGCGATCCCATTGGTAGGGCGGGCGATAGGGAAGATCTTTTGTAATGATTGCGGCATCCTCAACCTGCAAACCAGCCATGAGTTGTCCCTCCCGGTTCACAATACACCATAACGGGCTCCTGCTTTCTTCCTCCCCTGTACCATATCAGCTCAATAAATTTTCCGTTTCGTTGTCTAATCTTAGTAGGTGATGCAATAAAAAGTCCTTCCGCGCCGTTATTAAGGTGAGAGGGTTTTGGCAGGAGCGATCATGGACGACCTGGAAAAGCAAATTGAAAGACTGGCTGCCGGCGAGACGGACGCCCTGGAGGAGCTTTACGAGCGGACAAAGACGGCGGTTTACGGACTGGCGCTTTCCATCGTTCGGCATCCGCAGGACGCCGAGGATGTCATGCAGGATACCTACATCAGGATCTGCCGGGCTTCAGGCCGCTACCGCGCCAAGGGCAAACCCATGGCCTGGATTCTCACCATCGCAAGGAATCTGGCCCTGGACAAGGTCAGATCCAGGCCGGCCGGTGAGCTTTCACTCCAAGACGAATGGATTGCGGATGCACGGGCGGATTTTGCGGAAACAGCCTTGGACCGGCTGGTTCTGCGGACTGTTCTCCAGATGCTGACGGAGGAGGAACGCCAGATCGTCATCTTGCACAGCGTCGAACGGCTGAAGCACCGTGAGATCGCGAAGCTGCTTGGCATCCCTTTGGGGACGGTGCTTTCCAAATACCGCCGCTCCCTGTCAAAACTCCGGAATATCCTGGAGGAGGAAGGATCATGAAAGAATCAAATCAAATGATTGAAAACAGACTGAAACGCGCGATCGAGTCGTCCGTTCCCGACGTCCTGCCCAAACTCCTCGAACAAATCGAACAGGAAGAGGAGTCAAATAAGATGAATGCAACCAATGAAAAGATTTTGCCTTTGTCAGGGAAAGAAGATCGTCCGGCACGGCGGTGGAAGTATGCGCTGGCACCGGCCGCCGCCGCCATTCTCCTGCTCTTCGGGGCCTGGTTCGGCTATTCCGCTTATGCCACGCAGGCCGTAGTCGCCTTCGACGTCAACCCCAGCATTGAGCTGTCAGTCAACCGAAAGGAGAAAATCCTGCAGGTCAAACCGCGAAACGAGGAAGGTGAAACCGTCGTCGGCACCATGAAACTGAAGGGTGTTGATCTCGATGTTGCCGTCAATGCCCTTATCGGATCCATGGTGCGGAATGGTTACATCACGGAGTTCAAGAACTCGATCCTGATCACTGTTGACAGCCGTAACACGGAACGGGGCGACCGGCTGCAAAAGCACCTTTCAGATGAGGTAAGTGAACTGCTGCGCGGATTTTCGCTCCAGGGAGCCATCCTGAGCCAGACATCCCGTTCAGACCATCACTATCAGGAATTGGCGGCCGAACATAGCATTTCCCCGGGCAAGGCAGCACTGATCGAACAGCTGGTCAAGCAGGACCCGGGCATCCGGTTCACGGATGTCGCAAGGCTCTCCATCAATGACATCAACCTGCTTATCTCTTCCCGCCAGGCCACTCTGGAGGGGGTCAGCGTGACGGGTACGGCCAGCGCAAAAGAATACATCGGGGACGAAAGGGCAAAAGAGATTGCCCTGGACCACGCTGGTGTAAGGGAAAAGGATACCCGGAAACTTGAGGTCGAACTTGACTACGATGACGGCCGCATGGTCTACGAAGTCGAATTCTATCTCGGCAATACCGAATACGATTACGAGATCGACGCCAAAAGCGGCAGGATCCTGGAGTTCAAGTCCAAGGAAAAAGGCGGGGCAGCGAAGCCTCCCGTCCAGACCGGCCAGTACATCGGCCAGGATAAGGCGGAAAAGATCGCGCTGGATCACGCCGGCTTAAGTAGAAGTGTTGTAAGAAAACTTGAGGCCGAAATGGAGCGTAAACAAAATCGCGTCTTCTATGAGATCGAATTTGAGCACGGAAATAAAAAGTACGAATACAAGATCGAAGCGGAGTCCGGAGCAATCATTGAAGTCGAAATTGAAAAGACCAGAGATGGAAACGGCAGTTCCAGCCCTCCCACGACGACCCAAGGGACGACAGGGAAGCAAGGAGAGCACATTGGAGCGGGCAGGGCAGAAGAGATCGCCTTGAATCATGCCGGGCTGAAACGAAGCCAGGTCAGCGATTTTGAGATTGAATTGAAGGACAGGAAATCCCCTCCCTATTATGAAGTGGAATTCAAATACGGGGGCTATGAATACGAATACGAGATTCATGCGGAAAGCGGTAAAATTCTTGAATTTGAAAAAGAAATCGATTGAGACCTTCCGGCCCTGCCGTAACAAAACATCTGTCAGCGCAAGTCAAATTGTCGATAATGAGGTCAGCGGTGTTATTCCGCATCCCCCTACGAAGGGTACGCAATAAGGAGGCTCATCATGGATCTTTGGCTTGAGACATTAAAAACTGAAACAGCCCAGCAGGGCTTCGAACTGGCAATCAAACTCGCCCGCAAAGGCGTGGCCTATACGCAACCGGACCCGGCAGTCCGCGAGAAGCTTCGTCCGGTCTACTCTGAGAACGCGGATAGCCTGACAGCAGCCTCGCAGGTTGTGGCCATCCATTTTCAGACGGTGGCAGCGGCTAACAATTACTGGAAGGAATAGGAAGGCCGAAGGGCCGGACTCTCCGGCAAAAATCAGGCTTCCCGCGTGACTGGTTCCGCAGGAAGCCTTTTTATGCCGTGCCCTTGATTTCAGTTATTACAAACTGATCACTTCAAAACCTTCAAGAATGTAGGGCTTCATCCCGGCGTGCCCCATCATGTCGGACAGGAAGGGAAGGCCCGATTCAACGCATTGTTCATAAACACCCAGGGCTTTGGAACAGGCCAGGCAGATGCCGGCGACCAGGCCCTTTTCTTTGGCCTTCAGGTACAAGGGATTGTTATCTTCTTCCAGCAGGGGAACCAGTTTGACCGAAGCCCCCTCAAAAATGATTCTGGTTTCCATCCCTTCCGCAGTCAGGTCCAGCGCGTTCATCAGGATGTGCAAAAAGCACATCTTGTCACCGGTCATACCGTAAAACAGAAATTTCTTCATTTCGACTTTCTCCTTCTCTTAATTCAGTTCTTGCGCAAGCTCCTCGAATGCCTTGACAAAGGATTGAAAGGAATCCATACCTTCCAACCATGTTTCTTTTCTGGTCAGATCCAGCCCCACAAGCCGACCGGTCTCCTCTACCGTGGAAATGGTGGTGGCGGTCAGCATCTGGTCGTATTGTTTCATGAAAGCGGGCCCCTGCTCTTCTGCCTTCTGGTAGAGAGCCGAAGCAAAAAGAGCCCCAAAAGCATAGGGGAAATTGTAAAAGCTGAGTGATGCGGAGTAGTAGTGCGGCTTGCAGGCCCACATATAAGGATGAAGACTCTCCGCATCCAGGCCGTCCCCGTAAGCCGTCAATTGCGCCTGGTGTATGATGGCCTGCAAGTCTTCGGACCGCAGGGCTTCCGACTCGACGCGTTCAAAGACCTGTTGTTCAAACAGAAAGCGCGACAGGATGTCACAGATGACCTGGCCGCTGTTCATGAGAAAGCCGTCCAGCAGGCCCAGCCTGACCTGCGGGTCATCGCTGGCTTTCAGTTGCTGGAGTAAAAAGTGTGTTTCGTTGAAAATGGACGCCGTCTCAGCGACCGGCATAGAATAGGACCGGTTGAGCGGCGCGTGACCCTCGATGCGGGAGCCGTGATAAGCGTGCCCCAATTCGTGGGCCAGTGTGCTTACAGCGCTGAAGGAGCCTTCAAAATTGGTCAGCACCCTGCTCTGGCGGATGGCCGCCAGGTTGGAACAAAAAGCGCCTCCAACCTTATTCTCCCGGGGGAAGAAATCGATCCACTGATCCCGGTAGGCCCTGTCAATCAAATCCGCGATGGGCGGGTGCAGTTTTTCGAAAGACGAAACCAGCAATTTTCTTGAGTCTTCGATGGTGTAGCCGTCCGGCAGCTTGCCCAGGGGAGCGAACATGTCAGCCCAGTGAAGGCTTTCCTGGCCGAAAAAGGCTGCTTTGGCCTTGTAGTAACGGCCAAAGACATCTTTTTTTTCGGTCATGGCCTCAATCATGGCATCCAGGGTTTCCCGGCTCATCTTACTCTTAAAAAGTGCCTCATCCAGGGGACTGGCGTGGCCTCGTTTGCGGCTGAGGTAAAGGACCTGACCCTTGATGGACCCCAGGGCGGACGCAAGCGGTTTTTCAATCCCGGGGTAAAGGGTCAGTTCTGCCCGGTAGGCCCCGTGGCGGGTCGCGGGATCCGGATCGTAGGCCAGATTGCGAAGCTCCGTCAGCGTCTTCTCTTTTCCGTCCCATTCAATCTTGGCCGTCGAGGTCAGATCGCGAAAAAGATTGCCCCAGGCATCGACCCCATGGATATTAAGGCGCGCGATCAATTCCTCCAGGCCGGCGTCCAGAAGGTAGCCGGCTTCTTTCTTACTCTCCCCAAGGTAAAAATTGTATTGGCCGAGATCCTCTTCTTCCAGAAGCCGGTCGATATCAAGGTCCGCTATAAGACGCTTGAAATTGACATCAAAGCCGGCGTATCCGGCCATGATGCCCCTCACTTTGTTCAGAAGGGCTGTCGTCCGGGAGATACTGGTGTCGGCGGAAGATACAAGTGACAGGTAAGAGGCAAGCTGCCTTAAGGTTTCACTTACTTCTTCGGCCAGTTTGATGCCGGCAGCAACCCGTCCTGCTGGATCCGCTTCACCGTCAAAGAAGACTTTGCTCTCCTCAACGAGCCCTGTCAGCTTGCCAAAATCTTCCTCAATCCGGGGATCGTCCAGCCCGTCATAGAGCGGACTGAGATCCCATCTTCCTGCTTCTTGCATCTTAGCCTCCCTTGCCGGTCATAGGGACCGGTTGAAATACTTGTAGTAAATACTGACTTCCTGACCATGGAGCAGGACCGCTTCCTGCAACTCCTCTTCCGTGAGGCAGAGCAAAGCGTTTTTTTTGAGAAAATCCTCAAAAAGCTCATCGGCGGCTGCCTGATCTTCCAGGAAATACGCAGGGGACACGATCAGCTCCTGGCCCCGGCCTTCTTTCGGGTATTTCCAGAAACACTTGCTTGCGATCGGTTTTTCCCGTGAGATCAAAATGTTGAAAAAATAAGCGTCCTCTTCTTTGAGCAGATCATCGATCTCCTCCGAAAGAAGCTTGATCTTGTCACGGTTAAGGGAAATCAGGTAGCTGTATTCATAAGAGTCTTCATTGTCTATGTCGGTGATGTCATCGACGGTATTGTGGCCGAACAGGTCTTCCAGCTGCTCGTAATAATCGTAGGCGGCTTCGTAATAGGCCAGGGCTTCGACCCTTGCGGCGGCTGACACGTCAGTCCCAGCCATAGTTGCCCACCATTTCCACAAATTTCACCTGGCCGCGCCTTTCCTCACTCACATTCCCCTTGTCATCCTTAGTGATCAGAAGCAGAACCTGCATGGAAGGCGGGCCCACCGGGAC
>CAZSFQ010000025.1:0-15227 GCA_964606165.1 uncultured Mageeibacillus sp. | reverse complement strand
AACTTGGCCTCACCCCCATGGCCAGCCTCAGGGCAGGCGTATCGGTCGGCCTGGATCCCGCCACCATGGGCATGGGCCCCTACTACGCGACCAGGAAGATCCTGGAGAATACCAATCTTTCGCTTGATGACATGGACCTGGTCGAGTTCAATGAAGCATTTGCCGCTCAGTCCCTGGCCGTCCTGAAGGAACTCAAGGCGGACCCGGAAAAGGTCAATGTCAATGGCGGGGCCATCGCCCTTGGCCACCCCGTAGGTGCCTCAGGCGCCCGGATCCTGGTGACCCTGCTTTACGAAATGGAAAAAAGAGACGCGAAACGCGGCCTGGCTTCCCTTTGCATCGGCGGCGGCATGGGCATCGCGGCCATGGTCGAGCGCTGAAAGGGGATATCATGACCTATATCAAGCTTGACAGGAAAGACCATGTGGCGCAGTTGACCATCGACAGGCCGGAGGGACTCAACGCCCTGAACAAAGAACTGCTGCAAGAACTGTCTGCCACCCTGCTCCAACTTGCAGGGGACGGACAGATACGCGCCCTGGTTGTCACCGGTGCCGGCGAAAAGGCCTTTGTCGCCGGCGCCGACATTGCCGAAATGGCTGACATGGACCGCAACGAGGCTGAAATTTTCGCACGCTTCGGCAACCGGGTCATGAATCAGGTCAGCTCATTTCCCGTCCCCGTCATCGCGGCAGTCAATGGCTTTGCCCTGGGCGGTGGTTTTGAGCTGGCTCTGGCCTGTGACCTGCGCATCGCCTCAACGAAAGCAAGTTTCGCTTTCCCCGAAACAGGCCTGGGAATTACGCCCGGTTTTGGCGGTACCCAAAGACTTGCACGGCTTGCCGGCCCCATGATTGCCCTTGATTTGATCATGACGGGCAAGCGTATCCGGGCCGGTGAAGCCAGAGAATTGGGCATCGTCCTGGAAGTGACGGAGGAAAAGGAACTCCTTGAAAGGGCATGGGCAATTGCCGGATTGATCGCTCAAAAGGCACCCATGGCTGTCCGGGAAGCCAAGCGCTCCATAAAAGAGGGGTTGGATCTGACTTTGATGGAGGGCCTGGCTTTGGAAGAGTCCTGCTTCGGCCGGTGCTTTGATACAGAAGATCAAAAAAATGCCATGAGCGCTTTTCTGAAGAAGGAAAAAATCGGGGGTTTCAAAGGAGAGTAATTTCTTTTTTGTCTCTTCACCGCCTCTTCCGGCTAAAAAGCCGATGTGCGTGGAGTTTGCCCTTCTGTATACTTGACGGGATCGAGTGCCGGAATTAGTACTGGGATGAAGGAAGACATCAGAAGAGAGGAGGCGCGTTAGCATGGGCATTTCTGCCGGCCGGCCAACTTGTAAGCGCCATCGCTTTCTCCTTTCCTTTGTGGGCGAACTGAATGGCGGTGTGTGGGGTTCGGATTTACAAAAATTAGTCTTTCTTCACACCATGTCCGGTGACTCCGACATCTATGAATTCGTCCCTTTCCGGCATGGCGCCTATTCTTTCCAGCTTGCGGCAGACATAGATATTCTCCACAGCCGCGGCTACCTCAAGATTGAGGATGTAGCGGACGGGAAAGAGTCGTCAATTACGACTGCCACCACCGGTCTGGAGGAGTATCTTCCTTTCGGGATTGCTCCTGAACGCGGTAATGAACTTTTTCGCCGGGCTTACCTGGAGTATCCCTATTACACCATCAAGAGTGAGATCCTTGCTGATCTCTTCAGCGGAAGGGAGCTGGAAAGCTTCATCCAGGAAAGACAAAGCTACACGAAGACAGATCAGATCCTTTTCACGATCGGCTATGAGGGAAGGAGCCTTGAAGCTTTCATCAACCAACTGATTCAAAATAACGTGCGTCTGCTTTGTGATGTGCGGAAAAATGCGCTGAGCCGGAAATTTGGGTATTCAAAAAGGAAACTTGGTGAAATCACAGAAGCTGTAGGGATAAGATATGTTCATATCCCCGGACTTGGCATCGAGTCTGCCAACCGGCAATCGCTGGAAACGAAAAAAGATTTCCAAGACCTTTTTGACAGGTATGAAAAAGACATGCCCGATAGGAAGATCTATCTGGACCAAGTTGAATCCCTGTTAGGAAAATACGCCCGCATTGCCCTGATGTGTTTTGAGCGGAAACCGGCCATGTGTCACCGGCATATGATCCGGGACTATATCACCAGCAAATACCAAGTGAAGAGTATCGACCTGTAAGAAATGGAAAAGAAGCGGATCTACATCCTGGTCAAGACTTATCCTACGATTTCAGAAACCTATGCTGAACTGGTCTGTACAGCGGGGATTCTTGAGGATGGGAGCTGGATTCGCCTTTATCCAGTTCCCTTCAGGAAACTCGACCTTGAACAAAAATACCCAAAGTTCAGTTGGATCGAGGTTGAGGCGACAAGAAACACTAAAGACTTCCGGCCCGAGTCTTACCGGCCGAACTTGGAGACACTTTCGGTTGTACAGGAGACGAAGAAGAAACCGGATTGGGAGGAACGCCGAAGAATAATATTTGGTAATCAGCGCGTCTACACCAACCTGGAAGAATTGATCACCAAGGCAAGAACAGATGACACCTCCTTGGCGGTATTCAAGCCGGCCAGGATTCTCAGTTTCAACGCAAGTAAAACGAATCCAGCCTGGGATTCCACCAAGCTGGCTAATCTCGAGCATGTATCCAGACAATTGAACATCTTCCAGACGGTTGACGAGATCGTTGAGGAGTTCAGAGTGGTGCCAAAGGTGCCCTACCACTTCTCCTACAAATTTCAGGATGACAGCGGCAGGAAGTCCACCATGAAGATCCTGGACTGGGGAATTGGTATGCTCTACGCTAATTGTTTGAAAAGGGCCAGAGGAAACAAAGAGATTGCTGTTGAAAAAGTCAGACAAAAATACTATGAAGAGTTTTTGAAACATGACCTTCATTTCTTTCTCGGTACAACCCTGAAGTATCACAAAGTTGGGGAGAATCCCTTCACCATCGTTGGCGTCTTTTATCCGCTATTCCCGTCGAAGCAATTGAACCTGTTTGATTTTGCTTGACATTATTGGTAAAAAAGTCGGAAGGCTGGAGTTATAGAAGTTCTTGCCTTTGTGGTGTGCTTGGGCGCTCGGTATAGTATTTGGAAGTGAGATTAAAATTCACGGGTTCTTGAATTAGTTCGTTAACCAGCAGGATAAAACAGAAAAGAAGAACAACTGAAGCCCGAAGAAACGAAACGATTGATCGACAATGCTTTTCGTGACGGAGCCCTGAAGACAACAGGTACGGATATTGACCGGATTATGCCGGCCGTATCCCGGTTTGGTTCACAGGACAGAGATGCGCGAAAGCGTAGTATTATCAAAAGACTGATTGCTTATTTTGAGAAATACTTCGGACTGGTTTAGACTGACGGACGTAATAAATCCCACACTATAGGCGGAATAGCGGCCCCCTGGGCTCATGTAAGACGAGGAAATCGGGCCAGCTTCTGCCGGCTGGAAGAGGAAACAAAGGAGAACCAGCCCGTGACGTGACAAGGACGGGCTGATTGTTGTACTATAGGTACCGAAGCCTTATCCAAAATGAAAAACACAGGCATCATGCTAATATTTTAGCAACAATACTATTGGAGGTTCTAGTATGAGTAAAGAACTAATTAGAAAGTCGCTTGCTTTCCTTCTGGTGGCAGTGATGGCATTTGCCGTGTTCGGCTGTGCCCCGAAGACACCGCCGGAAGAGACAGGTGAGCCGACACAAACAGAGGCGCCCGTGACGCCGACTGAGCCGCCGGTTACGGAAGGACCGAAACCGCTGGTCGTCAGCACAGGCACCCTGGACGGGAAGTTCAGTCCCTTTTTCGCAACGTCAGCTTATGACGTGGATGTCTCGGGTCTGACACAGATTGGCTTGCTTTATTACGACAAGAATGGTGAGCCTCAGGCGGGTGACGGCCTGCCCTGCCTTGCCGACAGTTTCACGCAGACAGTCGATGAGGAGGAAGGCGTTTCAATTTATGAGTTCGTCCTGAAAGATGATGTCGTTTTCAGTGACGGAGAACCTGTGACGGCTAAAGACGTCCTCTTCTCCATGTATGTTCTGAGCGATAAGATGTACGACGGCTCATCCACTTTCTACACCATGGCCATCCAGGGCCTTGACGAGTACCGGCTCCAAACTTCAAAAGAAGCCCTTGACAAGGTTCACGCCATGATGGCGGCTGGCCTTGATGGTGATGAAGTTGGGAAGAAGGTCATGATGCCTGCCTCTGGTGTATCGAAGGAGGATCTGGAGAACTTCTGGAGCCCGATCGACGAGATGGGTGTCGAGTATACTCAAGAGATCATCGATGTCTGCAACACAGTTTACGTCGACTACATTGAAGAAATGTTCGCGCCCTTCACACCCGAGGATGTCGCTGCCGATCCGAGCAAGCAGGCAGCCTGGGGCATGGTCGCCTGGGGCTTTGGTGAGGTCGATGAAGAAGGCGAAGGTATTTTCACGGATGCGCTTGGCAACGAATATGACCTGAATGAAGAGGTTGACATCAACGCCGAGACATACTGGGAAGTCATGGTCGGCGCATATAGTTATGCTGATCTGGACGGCATCGACGAAGAGGCGGCGGGTGTCCCGCTCACGCAGCGTCTGGTTGACACCTACCTGGGTGAGTACGGCAAGGTCGAAGGCGGCGTTGCAAGTATCACGGGGATCACGGCCGACACAGTAGACTCGAAAGAAGTGATCAGGATCGTCATTGACGGTGTCGATCCGACCGCCATTTTCATGCTGGGTGTCACTGTCCCACCCTTCCATTACTACACCGACGGCTACGAAGGTGAGCTGAATGACTACGGTGTCGATACAGGAAATCCGGACTTCATGGACTTCCTGAAGACCAAAAACACACTGCCGGTTGGCGCGGGCCCCTATGTCTTTGACGAGTACAAGGATAATGTGGTGTCCTACCACGCCAATGAGCTCTTCCTCATGGGCAAGCCCAAGACCGAGGTCTTCCGCTATGTCGAGATTACGCTTGGCGCGGAGCTCGATGCCCTGAAGACAGGCGAGGTCTTCTACGCGGATCCTTCCGCCTCGACAACCATCATCAACGATATCACCGCAGGCGAGGGAGACTACGCCAAACTCGACTACACCCTGGTCGACAATGACGGCTACGGCTACATTGGGATCCAGGCGCAGGCCATCCCTGAGTTCGAAGTCAGAAAAGCCCTGGCACATGCCATGGACGTGCAACTGGCTGTTGACGATTATTACGGCGAGTTGGCCAGTGTCAACAACCGGACCATGACCAAGGTTCTCTGGGCTTATCCGGACAATCCCGAAGATCTCTTCCCCTATGACGGGACGGGTGAGACCTCCAAGGAACTCTTCCTTGAGGCGGGCTATGTCTACGATGAAGAGGCTAATGAGATGCATTATCCTGCCGGCCACGAAAAGGCGGGCCAGCAGGCCTCTTTCAAGTTCACCCTGCCTTCAGAAGCCAAGGATCACCCCGCGGGTTCCATCTTGATCGACGCGCAGGAAGTCCTGGCCAAGATTGGTGTCAAGGTTGAAATTGATACGGACCAGAACCTCCTCAGCAAGCTCAACAAGGCTTACGAGATGGGTATTCAGGTCTGGGCGGCTGCCTGGGGTGGCGGCGGGATCGATCCCGATATGTTCCAGATCTGGTATTCCGATGAAGAAGTTAACCAGCAGCCTCCCCGTGCCGGACTGTCCTACCTCTATAAGAACGGATCCGCCGAGGAAAAAGAAATGCTGACCAGGCTCAATGAACTGATCATGGCCGGCCGCAAAACACTTGACGCGGAAGAGCGCAAGACCATCTACAAAGAAGCGCTTGAGCTTTCAACCGGCATTGCTGTTGAGATTCCTACCTACCAGAGGAAGAACATGTTTGTCTACAACAAGGACGTCATCAAAGCTGACACCCTGTTCAGCGGCGAAGATGTCACACCCTTCCAGTCGCCTTTGAGCTTCGTTTGGGATGTTGAACTCTACGACTAATCTTTGTTGAACGCTAAGTGGCCGCCTGGCCACGCTGGGTACAAGGCTTGGATGTGAAAATCCAGGCCTTGTGCCTTTTATCCGGTTCCAGGCTTGCAGGGCTTCAGGAAACGGGGCTGTGACCGGCGCCTGGCTGAAAAAGCACCGGATTGAACCGGGCTGTGGTTGCCCCTTGATATGAGGTTTGTTATCTTAGATGGGCGGAACCCGCCATCCAGTGGCTTGCCCCCGGCAAAGAGACAGGCTGGCAGGAGTCCGGCACTCTGTGAAGGCCGACGAACCTGTTCGGCAAGTAATCGCTTCCGGGCGAATAGAGGATTGATATGCTGAAATATTTACTCAAGCGGCTGGGCCTGGCACTGCTCATTATCGTGGGGGTATCCGTACTCATCTACATGTTGAGCATGCTGATGCCCGCGGATTACATTGACAATCAGACCTCCGCGGCCGTGCAGATGGGCAAGATGACCCTGGACGATGTGCAGCGGCTCAAGGAGCTCTACGGATTGGCCGATAAGAGCTTCACCGGTATTACGACCAGCTACTTGAAATGGTTACGAAGTACCTTGTCAGGAGATCTGGGCTTTTCATTCCTGTACGGACGGCCGGTTACCAAGGTTCTCGGTGATTACATCTGGATTTCATTCCTGGTCGCATTCCTGTCCTACATTCTTGAGATTATTATCGGCATACCCATGGGAATCAAGGCGGCTGTTAACCAGTACAGCAGCTACGACTACACGGTCTCGGTTTTCGCCATGATGGGCACGGCCCTTCCCTCTTTTTTCCTGTCGGCCCTCTTGATGAATGTTTTTGCCATCAAGCTGAAACTGTTTCCTTTACAAGGCCTGGTCACAGCGACCAAGGTTTTTGCCAAGGACGCGCATCTGGCCATTTTCCTGGATAAGGCCTGGCACCTTGTCCTGCCCGTGACGGTCCTGACCATGCTGGGGGTCGGCGGTGTCATGAAGTTTACCCGGACCAACATGCTGGAGGTGCTGAACTCGGATTACATCCGCACAGCCAGAGCCAAGGGCTTGTCGGAACGCACAGTGGTTAACAAACATGCCTTCCGCAACACCATGATTCCCTTGGTAACTTCTTTGTCCGGCATGCTCCCCGGCCTTTTTGGCGGAGCCATGATTACGGAATCGGTTTTTGCCATCCCGGGGATCGGCTACATGGCACTGCGGGCGACGCAACAGGGGGATATCCCCTTCATCATGGGCTACAACATGTTCCTGGCTATCCTCACCGTGGTAGGCATGTTGATTTCAGACTTGATGTATATGGTGGTTGACCCACGGGTCAAGCTGTCTTAAGGAAGGGGCCAGCAGGCATGGATTCAAATCAGGAACAAAACAAAAACCGTGCATACATTGACATGGAGGATCATGTCGAAACAGGTTTCGAAGAGAATTTCCGGGTCATCTCCCCCGGCCGTATGGTAGCCAAGCGCTTCTTCAAGAGCAAGCTTTCCATCGCCGGCCTGATCATGATTATATTTGTCTTCGTCTTCTCATTCGTGGGACCCTGGATTATTGATCTGACCTGGAAATACAAGGAGACCCAGGTCTTCAAGATTGAAAGAGTTTCAGACATGGTTTCCTCCGCCCGTTTCAAGGGGCCGGACGGGAAACCGTACATGTATTACGATAAGTCAAGAACGGTCGTTCAATTCAAGGCCCCTGTTTCCAAGGATCACTGGCTGGGTACCGACACGTCTGGTTTCGACATTCTGACCCGTCTTATGTACGGAGGAAGAATCTCGCTGGCCATCTCATTCATCGTCATTATCATGGAGACATTCCTGGGGATCATCCTGGGCGGACTTGCCGGGTATTTTGGCAAGTGGGTCGACCAGGTGATCATGCGGATTGTCGATATTTTCGCTTGCCTGCCCGGCTTGCCTATTTTGCTTATCCTGTCGGCAACCATCAGCTCCATTGATGCCATACCTGCCGAACACCGGATTTACTATTTAATGGCTTTTCTGACCCTGATGGGATGGACCGGGGTCGCCCGCCTTGTCAGGGGGCAGATCCTGATGCTGCGTGAGCAGGAATACATGATGGCGGCAGAAACCACGGGTATCAGCGCCTTTAAAAAAATATTCAAGCATCTGGTACCCAATACCATGCCACAGCTTATCGTCAGCGCAACCTTGGGTTTGGGAGGTGTCATACTCTACGAGTCCACACTGTCTTACCTGGGGCTGGGCGTCCCCTTTCCCCGCGCGGCCTGGGGGTCTATGATCGCGCTGGCCGATCCGTCAAAGGGCCAGGAGATTTTGGCCAACTATCCCAACATGTGGGTTCCTGCGGGCATTCTGATCGTAGTGGCAGTTCTGGGTTTCAGCTTCATGGGTGACGGGCTTCGCGACGCCTTCGATCCGAGAATGAAAAGGTAGGTGACCACTTTGGCAAGGTTGAAAATATTCAAACGGGGAAAAATCGAGGGTATCGACGATTCCGTTTACTTAACGATCCGCGAAGAACGGCAGGTCAGCCGGTATAACAATCGGCTGATCAAAAAATTCGAGCGGGCCAAGGCCCGGAAAAATGTCCCGGAAAAAGAGTATTTGACGGTCATGCGGGATCCCAACAATGTTGTGGAATTTGAAGACCTCCATACCTATTTTTTCACCGATGTCGGTACCGTCAAGGCGGTCAACGGTGTAAGTTTTGACGTCCCCCAGGGCAAGATTGTGGGGGTTGTCGGTGAATCGGGCTGTGGAAAGTCTGTGACCAGCCTCTCACTCATGCAACTGGTGCAGGCGCCGACCGGACAGACTGTCGCTGGCAGCATCCGCTACAAGGCCAGCGATGGCAAGGTGTTTGAGATTACCAAAATGCCCAGGGACCAGATGCTGAAAATTCGCGGCAAAGAGATTGCCATGATATTTCAGGAACCCATGACCAGTCTCAATCCGGTCTTCAAGATTGGCGAGCAGCTTGACGAAGTGCTGCTGGTTCATAAGGAAGTTAAATCGGATGCCGAGGCAAAGAAACGTTCCATTGAAATGTTGAAGCTGGTTGGTATTGCCGACTGCGAGAAGATCTATGGCAATTACCCTCATGAATTGTCCGGCGGCATGCGGCAGCGTGTCATGATCGCCATGGCCCTGGCCTGTAATCCGCGGCTTGTTATTGCGGATGAGCCGACGACAGCCCTGGACGTCACGATTCAAGCCCAGATATTGGAGCTATTGCGGGAGATCAAGGATAAGTACGATGGCAGCATCATGTTCATCACCCATGACCTGGGCGTGATCGCCGAGATGGCGGACTATGTCGTTGTCATGTACGCAGGACGCATCGTTGAGCAAGGGACGGTCAGGGAGATCTTCCATCACCCCAAACATCCTTACACGGTCGGTCTGATGAGATCGAAACCGGGAGGCGAAGAGGTCGGGGATCGGCTCTACAGCATCCGGGGGCAGGTGCCCAATCCCATCAACATGCCGGATCACTGCTACTTCTGCAATCGCTGTGACAGCGCCATGGAGATCTGCCATGAGCACTATCCCGCCATGACCCAGTTCAATGAGAATCATGCAACGGCCTGTTTCTTGTACAGCAATGAGGTGCTGCATGAAGAGCAGGTACTAGAGAGCCTAAGGTAGTGATCACAATGGATAAGGAAAATACGCACAACGATCAAGCCGGGGACGACATCCTGGTTGTCAATAACCTCAAGAAATACTTCCCTGTCTCCAAGTTTGGCTTTGGTAAAGGGCGAAGCTATGTCAGAGCCGTGGACGATGTTTCATTCAGCATCAAACGGGGAACGACCATGGGTCTTGTTGGGGAATCCGGCTGCGGGAAAACGACGGTTGGGCGGACCATCCTTCGCCTGATTGATGTAACAGGCGGTGAGGTCTTTTTCGATGGTAAGGATCTGTCGAAATTGCCCAAGCGGACTTTGCGCAAGATGCGGCCCCAGATGCAGATGATATTCCAGGATCCTTATTCGAGTCTTTCTCCCCGCATCCCGGTGGGTGAGATTATCGGAGAGGCGGTTAAGTCACATAAAATCGTGCCCAAAAACAGGTACCGCTCCTATATTCTGAAAGTGATGCGCGATTGCGGCCTCCAGCCACAGTACTTTTACCGCTATCCGCACGAATTTTCGGGTGGTCAGCGGCAACGTATCAGCATCGCGCGGGCTGTCGCGCTCAACCCGAGATTCATTATCGCCGATGAACCCCTGAGCGCGCTGGATGTCTCCATCCAGGCGCAGATTATTAACTTGATGAAAGACCTGCAAGAGCAGTTTGGCTATACCTACCTGTTTATCTCACACGACCTGTCGGTGGTCGAATATCTTTCCGACACCATCGGGGTCATGTACCTGGGCACCATGATGGAGATGGGCGACAAGAAGAAAGTGTTCGCCAATCCCATGCATCCCTATTCGAAAGCCTTGCTTTCGGCGGTTCCGGTTTCCGATCCCGACGTCAAGATGAACAGGATTGTGCTTGAAGGAGACATCCCAAGTCCGGTCAACCCACCTTCCGGATGCAAATTCCGTACCCGGTGTCCCAGTGTCATGCCAATATGTTCCGAGATTGCGCCCAAGTTCAAAGAATACGAAGAAGACCATTGTGTCGCCTGTCATCTTTACAGTCAGGATTGATGAAGGGTGAATTTGTTGACGAAAGAAAAAGACAAAAAAGTGTTTGTTGACGACGGCCGGGTTATCGCTGACATGAGTCTTGATGGCATGCCAGGTCCGATGTTCAGGCGGAAAATTTACAAACGGCAAACCGGTCAGGCAAAAGAGTCCGATGTCAAACCATCGAGGAGGGAGTATGTCAGCGCTTTCCTGGGCGTACTTGCTTCGTACCTCGTCTTCGGTTTGGTTGTTTTCGGCAGCTTTGCCCTTTTTATTCTGTTTTGCATCAAAGTCTGGTTCAAATAAGTTTAGTTAGACCAGTTTAGGGGGAACTCATCAATGAAAAATCGTAAGACACGATATCCTCTGATCCTATTGATCACGATCGTCGCGGCCAGTCTACTTCTTTCTGCCTGCTCGGTGGCGGGGAAGCCGGTTGATCCAGGTGACTGGGGATTTGACTGTCTGGTCACCTACAACGCGCTGGGCGGCGTAGTGAATAACCGCGAGATCCGGGAAACTTTTTATTTGAAAAATTCATACGTATTCAAACCAGCGGGCACGACTGACATGTTAATCCAGCCGGTTAAGGACGGATACATTCTGGCAGGCTGGTACACTGCCAAGGAGGATCTGGTCGATGAGGGCGGGAAGGTGACCGGTTACGCCTTCAAGGCGGAAGACCGATGGGATTTTGACGAGGACAGGGTACAGGAGGACATGTTCCTATACGCGCGCTGGATTCCCCAGGCAAAAGTCGAGTACGTGGACCCCGAGACGGGGGGAGTCATGTTTTCCAAAAATATTACTGGAAATGACGCCATTACACCCCTCTCAAGCGCGACCGAGAACCTGATCGAAAAGCCGGGCAAGACCTTCGACGGCTACTATGCTGATCCGGAGCTGACGCAACCCTTTGTGTTTGCAGCTTACACCCATGAGGAGCTGGTACCCAGCAACAAGGAAGTATACGAAATGCTCTTCGAACTCTTCCCCGATTACATCAGGGAAATTGAATATGAAGAACCGGAAGAAAGTGAGGACGATTCTGAAACGGAAATCGACACCTCCGACCTTTTCATCAATAAACTGGGCTACGAGATCATCTCTTCTGATGAGACAGTCCGGGCGGAGATCCGCAGGGCAAAAGATGAGATTTACGAATCAACCATCGACCATTACCTGATCAATTCAGCGGGAAAAACCATTTACCTCAAATACTCGGAAGGCAGATACGCGCAGATTTCAAAGGCCTCCGACCTGAAATATGCTGGCAAGACCGGATTCCTGGGCGTTGACAAGTCAGGCAATCCGGTTGACGGCTACATCATTACTTCTGACATCGATTTTTCGGGTGCAGCTTTCACCATGGGAGAAAGCTTCAGTGGAAAAATTATTGGCAACAACCACACCCTTTCAAATTTCAAGCTGACTTTGAAGGCCAAGAAGATCGACCCTGAAAAACACAAGGAAATCGCACTTTTTAAAGAGTTGAACGAAACATCCCTGGAGAATATTACCTTCCAGGATGTAGCTCTTGTCGTTGATGTTGGCTCAGGCGTCAGCGTTGATGCCGCCTTGCTCGCACTCAAATCGACCAAATCGGAACTGATCAATGTGACCTTTGACGGGATCGAGATCAACTCCGGCAGGGCCGACAATGGGAAAGCCCTGTATCGGCTTGGTGATCTTTTCGTCGAAGAATCCGGTACCAGACTTGAAAATGTAAAGGGAGAGAACATTGTATTCAAGGTGTCGGAATTTGCGGAAGTCTTGCAATTGCTGGATTGAATGCCGGTCGATCCTCGGTAAATGTTGATTAGCTGTGGCGACAGCGAACGCTTCCAGGAGCGCTCGCTGTTGTTTTTAAGGTAAGATTCAAACCGCGCAGCAACTGATAGAATGAAAAAAAAGGAGGAACCGCATCTGTCAGTGAACAGAATTTGCGGCGTCACTATGAATAAACTTAAGGCCAAGAAAATCAAGCGGCACATGCTGAAATCATACGAATTTTGGCAAATTGATGAGAAATTCCTCGTTGTATCACCCGACAAGAAACTCTTTTTGCAGGAGGGCCTGGAAACATTGCCGGACAGCGAGTCGGGCTACCTGGCTTACGCTTATCTTGATGAAGTATTGAAAATCGCTTTCCTCGGATTCGCCGATCCTGAAGAAGAAACCTACCGGTATTTCGAATCAGAAGAGGTGCTGGTTGTACCCGCCGCCTTGCTGCCGCAAATGTTGGTCATGGTCGTCAAACCGACACTTGAACTGAACGGCCACCCCTTTGTGCAGGGGGTCCTGGCCCTGCATGAGGCAGACGCGCTGAAACGCAGCACCCTGGCGCTCCGGTCCCTGGATCCCTTGCGTGACCCGCTTGAACCGGGGATCCTGACGGCCTGTTTTATCCGGGATGAGCAGAAAAAACGGCAGGTCTACGACAATCTGGCTGACGATCTTCAAAAGAAGCTGGAGGCGGCAAGGGAGGAAGAGGTAGCCCCGGAGGGATTACCTGAACTGCCTGCGGTTCCTGATGATTACATCAACTTTGTACGCGTCAAAGACTTGACACCTTCCAATCATGGAAGCTGGCGGGCTGTCCTGCTGGACAAACTCCCCGGAACCAGGTTAAAGAAGAAAGGCGATGATGTCACGATATCCATGGTGACCATCACCGAAGAGGAGACGGTGCAGACAGTGCTTTTTGTCGATCATACGGCGCCTGTTGAGGGGACCGGTATCAGGGTCGCCTCCCACAAACCCTCGCGCCTGCCCTGGCGCCTGGCCTACGAGCTGGACTGCCCCGATTGTCCATACCATGAGACTTTCTTTCTCGGGAGACAGGGAGATGATCACCAGATTTTCAAGGAAATACTGGATGAGATCCGGTCAGGGAAGATTGATCCGCTTATCCTGATTGACCTGGTGCAATCCGACCAATGCGAGCTGGATTTCTCACGGGAACTGTATCGCTGCCGCAACTGCGGAACACTCGATGTGAAGAACCGGTTGCGGCTTATCTGTGAGGACAGGTCACTTTCATCTGCCTATAACTGCCCTGTCTGCGGGGAGCGCATGTCGCTTGTGAAGCGAAATCAAATTGCATCAATTGATTGCCCGGATTGCCGCAAGCCGCTTAATCTCATCTCAGAAAAACAGTGGAGCAAGGGCGGGATCAGGAAGTGAGTTGTCGAGGATCGTCATGAAGCAGGAATATTTCCTAAAGCAATTGGAGGAAGAGCTGGTCGTCGCTCTCGGCTGTACGGAGCCGGTGGCGGTTGCTTACGCGGCGTCACTGGCGAAGAAAGAGGCGGGGCCCGGATCGGTTGAGTCAATAGAGCTCAAGGCGAGCGTCAGTATTTACAAGAACGCACTCGGTGTCTTTATCCCCGGAACCAAAGAAATGGGCGCGGCCATGGCAGCCGCGCTCGGTGCTGTTGGCGGCAATCCGGATTTAGGTCTTGAAGTTCTCCAGGATATAGGAGAGAAAGATTTGACTGAGGCAAAGCGCCTGTACGCAGGCGGAAAAATCAAATCAGACCCCGCTCCCCCAGGCTCTCCTTCACTTTTCATCGATGTCCTGGTCAAGACAGGGGATCATACCGGCAGGGCCGTCATTGCATGGAAGCACGATCTGGTCATGGAGCTTGAGCGGGACGGCCAGCCGACCTTTGTCAATGACGCTTCCCATTTGCAGGAAATGGCTGCCGCCATCACAGCTGACGATTTGCGTGAAATCTGGGATTTCGCGACCCGGGTTGATCTCAGCCGCCTGGACATTATTCGCCAGGCCATGCTTCTGAACGAACGCATCGCCCGTGAAGGGCTGACAGGGAGCTACGGTTTGGAGGTGGGGCGTTCGATTGCCGAGGCCTGTTACATGACGGATCCCAACTTTGACCGGTCCACCTGCTCACTTTCCGATTACTGTGCTGCCTGGACCTCGGCGGCGGCCGACGCGCGCATGGCGGGCGCGTCATTCCCTGTCATGAGCAACTCTGGAAGCGGGAATCAGGGTATTACGGCCACGGTCTGTATCACGGCGGCCGCCGACTACCTTGAGAGTTCGGAAGAGGCACTCCTGCGCGCGCAAACGCTCAGTCATCTTGTGGCCATCCATGTCAAAAAGAGTTATGGAAGGCTGTCCCCTCTTTGCGGGGCGACAGGGGCGGCGGTCGGTGCCAGCGCCGGCGTGGTTATGTTGCTTGGCGGAGAACTCAACCAGGTCATCGCGGCGGTACAGAATATGTTCGGCACCCTCACGGGTATGATCTGTGACGGGGCAAAACTTGGATGCGCCCTGAAAGTGTCCGTTTCCATCTACGCCGCCGTGCAGGCAGCCCTGGTTGCCATGCGGGGCAAGGAGATTGCGGCGACTGACGGGGTCATTGAAAGCGATGTTGAGGAGACCATCCGTAACATGGAACGGATTTCCAAGGAAGGCATGACCAGTATGGACGACCTGCTCCTCAATATAATGCTGAACAAGCAGGGTGACTGTTGAAAACAGCTCCCGCTCTGGTATAATGCGAAAAGTCAAAAGACCCGCGGGTGTAGTTCAATGGCAGAACATTAGCTTCCCAAGCTAAATACGGGGGTTC
>CAZSFQ010000024.1:0-15522 GCA_964606165.1 uncultured Mageeibacillus sp. | reverse complement strand
TTGTGCCGAGAATACCTGGCTGGAGACGGCCCGGAAAGGTAGGTCCTCGCCGGATACCTTTATTCCTCCTTAGCTCAGCGGTAGAGCATTCGGCTGTTAACCGAAGGGTCGTTGGTTCGAATCCAACAGGGGGAGCCAAAATTTAAGATCCGCTCCCAAAGGGGGTGGATCTTTTTGATGGCTCAATGATGAAGGTGCCTGGCACGGGTCCCCTGTTTTCACAAGATGGAATGATTTCATTGAAGGCTCTCAAAGAATGAAAGAGTAGCTCTCATTTCCGGAATACGGGCTCAATTTGGTGCGGAATATCCAACACCAATATAATAAAGAACTAAATATGCGGTTTGTGTAACAATAATTATGTGGGTTGAAATTGATTAATGTTGCGGGTTGAGTTATAGTAATTTTACGGATTGAAAAGGGGAGATTATGATGGAGGCTGCGGCATGCAATACAAACCGCGTATAGTCGATGCAAAAGTCAAGGAATATTTATCTGCCTTTGGTGCTCTCTTAATCGAAGGTCCGAAATGGTGTGGGAAGACAATGACCTCATCCCGGCATTGTAAGAGCTTGTTCAATTTGGGGGATCCTGCAGGCAATTTCAACAATCGCACACTGGCAAGAACGGATATTTCCTTTGTCTTGAAAGGTGAAACACCACGTTTAATCGATGAATGGCAGGAAGTGCCTTCGATTTGGGATGCCGTCCGTATGGAAGTTGACAAATCCAAGCTTAAAGGGCAATACATTTTGACAGGTTCGGCTACACCAAATCGTAAGGGTATCTTGCACAGCGGAGCGGGCAGAATAGGGCGTTTGAAGATGCGTCCCATGTCCTTGTTTGAATCTGGTGATTCGTCCGGACAAGTTTCTTTGGAAGCCCTGTGCAATGGGCGTATGGAAAATATCCTGGTTTATGACCATGTGCTTATGGACATAATTGAGCTTATTGTTCGCGGTGGCTGGCCTGCAAATATTGGACTTGCTGCAAAACAAGCTGCTCGGGTATCTCATGATTACATCCAGGCAGTGATCGAAGATGATGTGCTTAGTATCGACGGGATAAAAAGAGACACCTCGAAAATGCTTCTTCTGCTGAAGTCCTTGGCGAGAAACGAGAGTACAACGGCGACCGTCTCAACCTTGAGCAGAGATATTGAAGAGGTTGACGGAGCAGGCTTGTATCGGGAAACTGTCAGTGAGTATCTGGATATCTTCAAGCGTCTCTTTCTCACAGATAATATTCCCCCTTTTTCGAGTAAGCTTCGCTCCCCGGCCAAGTTGAGGAAAGCGGAGAAACGCCGTTTTATTGATCCCTCACTTGCCTGTGCTTTACTGAGAGCCACGCCTGATAAATTGCTTCAGGATCTGAATACCTTGGGGTTCTTGTTCGAAAGTTTGTGTCTAAGAGATCTGCAAGTATACGCTGAGTCATTTGGCGCCCGGCTCTACCACTACCAAGACTACGGTAATAATGAATTTGATGCGGTCGTTGAACTGGACAATGGAGAATGGTGTGCATTCGAGGTTAAGTTGGGGGCGAATCAAATCGATGAAGCGGCAAAGAAGATGCTTGACATCCAGAAGAAACTGCAAGTAAAAGATGGGGCAAAAACTCCCAAGGTGCTTTGTGTCATATGCGGGCTTTCAAAAGCCGCCTATCAAAGGAAAGACGGTGTTTTCGTGGTACCAATCACAGCACTTAAGAATTGAGATTGGGATAGTGGTGTCAGGCATCCAAATCTGTTATGTCGTACCGCTTTCCGATTAGTATTTGGAAATATTCTTCACACTTTTCAGGTAACAGCTGCGCAGAGCGATCGGATTCCTGTGCCATAATTATGATCAGGGAGGATAAGCATGGTTACAAATAAAGATATGATTCATCTTCGCCGGGCCGTGGAGCTGGCCGGGCAGGCTTTGGAGGCCGGTGACGCGCCCTTTGGGTCAGTCCTGGTTTCCGGTGGGGGAGAAGTGCTGATGGAAGCCCGTAACCAGGTGGGGGGCGGGGACCATACCCAGCATCCGGAATTCAATCTGGCGCGCTGGGCAGCGGAGCATCTGACAGCTGAGGAAAGAAGCAGGGCGACGGTCTATACCTCGGGCGAACATTGCCCCATGTGTTCGGCGGCGCACGGCTGGGTGGGCCTGGGCAGGATCGTCTATGCCAGCAGCTCGAAACAGCTTGCCGGCTGGAGGGATGAAATGGATGTTCCTTCAGGCCGGGTCCGGGGCCTTTCCATCCAGGAGGTGATCCGCGATACCGTCGTGGAGGGGCCGGTTCTGGAATTGGCCGGGGAAGTCCGTGAACTCCAGCGCCGGTACTACCTTGGCGGAGACCGCGGCTAATAAGGGAGCGGAGATTGCAAATTGGCCTTCAGCTGGACACCGCAACAGATCCGCTGGTATGAAAACGCCAGCGACTATGGCTCTTTTCACAGGGAATTGGCTTCGATCCTGGCTCCTTACCTTGGGCCTGATGATTTGGTCTGTGACTGGGGGTGCGGTCTGGGAAGGCTGAGTCTGGAACTCGCGCCTTCTGTTTCCCGGATCTTGTGCGTGGATCATGAGCCCCTCGCGCTCCAGGCCCTTGGCCGGCAAGCGGAAAAGCGGGGTATCAAAAATCTCCGTGTGGTGGAAGCCGATGCCAAAAGTTGCGGCCTTGTCTGCGATGTGGGTCTGATGAGCTTCTTCGGCACGCCCTATGAACTGATGAGGCGCCTCATGGGGCGGTCGCGCCGCCTGCTGATCCGTATTATGAAAGCCGGCCGTACAGGCGGGGAGACGGCCTCTCACATTGAAAATTGTCTCAGGGGCGAAGGCCGCGTTTATGAGAAGATGGAAAAAGAGCTGGAGTTCGGGCAGGCCTTGACAAGTCTTGATGATGCCCGTCAGTACCTGAGTTTTCATGAGCCGGAGATTGCCAAGCGGGCTATGGATCCTTATCTGCGGGCCAATCTGCGGGAGACTGACTCCAAAGAGTATCCCTATTACCTGGGCAAGAAGAAGAAGCTTGTCATTTATATAATCGATACCTCGCCTCTGGCTTGATGTAAACAGGGGGCTTTTGGTAACCATCAACACTGTTTCAGAGAATTTTGCAAATATCGGAATATTTTGTATAATTACTCCAGGTTGACTCATAACAACACCATCTGGTTTTGACGATTCATGGTCCGATTCGAGTCCTGGGCGTCTGAGCCGTATCCTGAAGGAGGTAGAAAAATGGCTTATTGCAATAATTGTGGTCACCCCATGGACGATGGAGCCACTTTTTGTCCATCTTGCGGCGCGCCGGCAGCCAGGCAGGCTGAGGGAGCTCCGGCTCAGCAGCCGCCCCCCCAGCAACAGTACCAGGCGCCCCCGCAGCAACAGTACCAGGCGCCCCCGCAGCAGCAGTATCAGCAGGCGCCGCCCTCACAAGGCCCTGCTTTTTTGAACACGCCTGACACAACAGCTTCCTATGATCCCCGGGACATTGAACAGAATAAGATGATGGCCATTTTCGCCTACATCTGGCTGCTCTTTCTTGTTCCCCTTCTGGCGGCACCCAATTCAAGGTTCGCCCGCTTCCACGCCAACCAGGGCCTGGTCTTATTCATTTTCGAGGCCGGGGCAAGTATTGTTCTTATCATTTTGGGCATCCTGTTTGCCTTCATTTCGCCGGCCCTCTCCTTTCTTTCTACCATTTTATGGCTCTTGGTCTGGCTGCCTTCACTCGGATTGATTGTGCTGGGGATTATTAATGCTTCAGGAGGCAAGGCCAAGGAATTGCCCGTGATCGGGAAGATTAAACTCATCAAGTAAAATATACAGATCGTCATTTGGAATCTGAATGGAAGGGACCCCGCACACGCGGGGTCTCTTTCCATGCGGGGAAGCAGGTCAAATGCGCTTGACAAAACGCCGGAATTGTTAAAGTCTATAAGTCATGATCAAAACATTTAAATACATGCGCAGGCAGGACTGGCTCCTCGCCTTCGCCGCTTCCCTGCTCACCGTGCTGCGGGTCTATTTTGAGCTCAAAATCCCCGAATTCATGAAAAGGGTGACCGAGCTCATCATGACGGACGGGAGCACCTTGCGGGATATCTGGACGACTGGCGGCTGGATGCTGCTCACGGCCATGGGGAATTTGGCCGTCATGATTGTGGTATCCGTGATGTCCGCCCGGGTGGGCGCCTGTTTTGCGACAAGGCTGCGCGTCTTGCAGTTCGACCGCGTTTCATCCTTTTCCATGGAGGAGATCAACCGCTTCTCAACGGCCAGCCTGATCACCCGATCGACCAACGATGTATCCCAGATCCAGTTTTACACGGCCATGCTGATCCGCATCATGATTCCCGCGCCCATCACAGCCATATGGGCCATTTCCAAGATCACAAGCCAGGGCCAGACGCAATGGTCGCTCGCCATGACTGTGGCGGTTGCCTTTTTGCTGGTCATTATATTTGTCATCTTCAAATTTGCCATGCCGAGATTTCGCAGGATCCAGACCCTGACAGACAACATCAACCGGATTACCCGTGAGCATCTGCTCGGCATCCGGGTCGTCAAGGCCTACAACGCGGAGCCCTATCAGGATGCCAAATTCGAGAAGGCCAATGAGGCCCTGACCCACAACAACCTGACGGCCCACCGCATCATGATGGTGCAGGGGCCGGGCATGGGCCTGGTCATGAACGGCCTCAGCATCGCCATCTATTGGATCGGGGCAGGGCTCATCCAAGCCGCGGGGGCTCATGACAAGATCCTTTTATTCTCCAGCATGGTGGTGTTCATGAATTACGCCATGCAGATTGTCATGTCCTTCATGCGCATGACCATGCTTTTTGCCATGGCGCCGCGTGTCGCTGTTTCAGCCAACCGCATCCGCGAGGTCATCGAGACCGAGCCTGCCATCAAGGACGGGCTTGTGGAAGAGGTGCCGTCAGGTACTTCCGCCGCCATCGAATTTCGAAATGTCTGTTTTCGCTATCCGGACGGAGCCAACTATGTGCTGAAAGATATATCCTTTCGGGCGGATAAAGGAGAGACTATCGCTTTCATCGGCGCGACGGGCAGCGGGAAGAGTACCCTGCTGAACCTGATTCCCCGTTTTTATGAAGCCACGGAAGGAGAAGTCCTGATTGACGGCCTTGATGTAAAAGAATACAAGCAGCATGCCCTTCGCGAAAAATTCGGTTACGTCCCCCAGACGGCCTTTTTGTTCTCCGGTACCCTGGAGGACAATATCGATTACGGTGATCGCAACGGCAGTGAAAAGTCAGCTGAAACACTGGATGACGCCGCTTCGGTCGCGCAGATCAAGGAATTCATTGAAACGCTGCCGGAGGGTTATGAGGCGCCCGTCGCAAGGGGGGGGACCAACTACTCCGGCGGGCAGAAACAGCGGCTTTCCATCGCCAGAGCCGTGCATCGACGGCCGGATATCTACCTCTTCGATGACGCCTTCTCCGCCCTTGATTACCGGACCGACCGGGCGCTCCGTCAAGCGCTCAAGTCAAAAATGGCAGGAGCCACGACTGTGATTGTGGCGCAGCGGATCGGAACCATCCGTGACGCGGACAAGATTCTCGTCCTCGACGAAGGGAGGATCGTCGGAATGGGGACCCATGCCGAACTGATGAGAAACTGCCGCGTTTACCAGGAGATCGCCCTGTCACAGCTGTCCATGGAGGAGTTGGCCTCATGAGTCAAAAAGAGTATAAAATCGACGACAATACAAGGGTACGCAACCAGCCGCAGATGGGCGGAGGCCGCGGCGGCATCGGACGGCCGGTCGAAAAACCAAAGAATTTCAAAAAGACATGGGGCAAGCTCCTGGCTTACAGCAGGACGGAGCGGCTTCCCATGATCGCGTCATTCCTGGGCGCTTCGGCGGGTGCCATCCTCTCCCTGATCGGGCCCAGGCGCCTGGCCATGGTCGTCGATGTGATCGAGAAGGGAATGGCTGACTCCATCGATTTCGGTGCCATAGGCGTCCTGATCATCGGATTGATCGCTATTTATGGCATCAGTGCCTTGCTTAACTACTTCCAGAACTTCTTCATGACGGGAGTGGCGCAGACCATCTCAAAACGGATGCGGCGGCACGTGGCAGAGAAGATCAACCGGGTTCCCTTAAGTTACTTTAATAAAGTGTCTTACGGTGACATACTGAGCCGGGTGACCAACGATGTGGACGGCGTGAGCCAGGCCCTCAATCAGGGGATCGCCTCGATCGGTTCTTCCATAACCCTCTTCTTCGGATCCCTTGCCATGATGCTGATCGCCAATATCTGGATGGCCCTTGTGGCGGTCGGTGTGACCCTGATCGGTTTCTTTTTTATGACCCTGACCATCCGCGCCTCCCGCCAGTATTTTGTGTCGCAGCAGCGCGACCTGGGTGACATGAACGGGCATGTCGAGGAGATCTATGCCGGCCACAATATTGTCCGGGCCTATAATGGGGAGAAAGACGCCAGGCTGGCCTTCGACAAGATCAACGACCGGCTGAAGACCAGCGCTTTTAAATCGCAGGCCTTGTCGTCCATGATGATGCCCATGATGTTTTTTATGGGCAACCTCGGCTTTGTCGCGGTCAGCATCATGGGCGGGGTGCTTGTCTTCCGGGGCCAGATCCCTTTCAGTACCATTGTGGCCTTCATGATGTATATCAGGCTTTTCTCGCACCCCCTGCAGGATTTCGCCCAGGTGGCGACCCGGCTGCAGTCGGCGGCGGCGGCCAGTGAACGCGTCTTTGAGTTCCTGGAGGAGGAAGAAGTCGAAGACGAGCGCGACAAGACGAAGCGCTTGACGGATGTCAAGGGACAGCTTGAGTTCCGCAATGTACGTTTCCGCTATGAGGGCATGGATGAAGATGTTATCCACGATTTCACCGCCTGGGCCAAGCCAGGCCAGAAGATCGCCATTGTCGGCCCGACAGGAGCCGGCAAGACCACCATGGTCAATCTGCTGATGCGCTTTTACGAGATCGAACACGGCCTGATTACCATTGACGGGATCAACATACAGGATCTGACCCGGGAAAATGTCCGGGAACAATTCTGCATGGTCTTGCAGGATACCTGGCTGTTCGAGGGGACCATCCGTGAAAACATCGTCTACAGCAAGGATCATGTCAGTGATGAGGATGTCATCCGTGCCTGTGAAGCGGTCGGTCTGCATCACTTTATTGAAACGCTCCCTCATGGCTACGATACCCTTTTGGGTGATGAAACGAATCTGTCGGCAGGGCAGAAGCAGCAGATTACCATCGCCCGCGCCATGATTGAGAACGCGCCCATGTTGATCCTGGACGAAGCGACCAGCTCAATCGACACGCGGACAGAACTCAATATCCAGCGGGCCCTTGACCAGCTCATGGGCGGCAGGACTTCCATTATCATTGCCCACCGCCTGTCAACCATCAAGAATGCGGATGTCATTCTTGTCATGCAGGAGGGCCACATCATTGAGCGCGGCAGTCATGACGAATTGATGGCGCTCAACGGATTCTATGCCGGCCTGTATAACAGTCAGTTTGAGACAGCGGCCTGAGTGCCGGGAAAGGGGTTTTTCCTGTTATATTGCTTGCAACTCTGCATGAATATACATAGACTGATGCTGTCGATTGTACGAAGATGTCCTGATAGCCCGTCAGCCATTTCTCCAATTGAGGCAGAATCGCGACCGCAAACCGTGACTATGCTCAATGAAGAAGCATCTCAATCGCTGACAATTGACACAATGGACAGGCGGAAGACAGATTGTGACCGAAACAGGTTTGACAACGGCCCCTTGTTCATCTATCGTTAACAAAGCATTTAGCTTTCTATTTATAGAAGCAGGCCGCAGCAGCCGTCTCGACGAGCCGGTCTGCGGCGGGATGAATGCGATATGAAGAGGGGCGAGGCATCCGGCTGCATGCATCATCCTGGGGATAATCTGCGAAAAGTGGGAGGTAGCGAGGATAATGTGGCAGTATTTTATTAAGCGAGTACTGTTGGCCATTGTCACGGTATTCGTGGTAATAGCCATCACATTTTTTACCATGAATGCGATTCCGGGCGGACCCTTTGACAAGGAGAAGGCATCGGATCCGGCAACCATCAAAGCCCTGACCGAAAGATACGATCTTGATAAACCGGTCGGCGAACAGTTCCTTATTTACCTGGGACGGCTCATGCACCTGGACCTGGGAATTTCAATGCGTAACGGCCGGGAGATATCCAAGACCATTTCAACCAAGTTTGCTGTTTCCGCAAGGATCGGAGGTTATGCCATCATCGTCTCCTTTGTGGTGGGGATCGCCTTGGGTATCCTTGCCGCCCTGCGCCGAAACAAGATGACCGACCGCATCATCATCTTCTTTACAACACTCTTTCAGTCTGTTCCGGGTTTTGTCATGGCGACTTTGCTCCTGCTGATCTTTGCTTTGCAGCTGGGCTGGTTTCACGTCTACAGCGCCGACAAAGCCAGCCTTCTGCTTCCTGTCGTGTCGCTTGCCTTGTACCCCATCGCCTATATTACCCGGCTGACCAAGTCCAGCATGCTGGATGTCCTTGCCGATGACTATATCCGGACGGCCCGCTCCAAAGGGGTCAGCCCTTTTATGGTTGTCGCCAAGCACGCCTTGCGAAATGCTGTACTGCCAATCATCACTTACCTGGGCCCCATGGTTGCCTACACACTGACCGGCAGCCTGGTCGTTGAGACCGTTTTTACCATGCCGGGATTGGGGAGTGAGTTTGTCCAAAGCATCTTGAACCGGGACTATACCATGATTATGGGGACAACGATATTCCTCGCATCACTCATGGTCATTATGACTTTGATCAGCGATCTGATTTACAAGATGGTCGATCCCAGGATCACCTTTGAGTAGGAGGCAGCCATGAGTGATAAAAAAGAAGGGGCGCCTTTCGCCAAAAATATTTTGAGCCTGCAGGTTGACCTGTCCAAGTTCTCGCCCGCCTCGGAAGAAGACAAGCAGAGCTTTGAAGTGATGCGGCCTTCAAGCACCTTTTGGCGGGACGGATTCAAAAATTTTAAGAAGAATAAAATGGCCATGACCAGTGTCATCGTTCTGGCCCTGATTATCATTGCCATCCTGGTCGTTCCTCTTTTTGTACCTTACAAGTACAGCGAGACCATCAAGGTCAACGGACAAAGAGACCGCTCGGTAGCCAATCTGCACCCTTATAAGTGGTCGGAAAAAGAGCAGGAGTTTATTGATAATGGCGGCAAGCTCTTTCCCCACGTAATGGGAACTGACCAGCTGGGCCGCGACTACCTGATCCGGGTCATCATCGGGACACGGATTTCACTGCTGGTCGGCTTCTTTGCCAGTCTGATTGTTTTGGTCATCGGCCTGGTATACGGCTCCATATCCGGATTTTTGGGGGGCAAGGTTGACCTGGTCATGATGCGGATTGTCGATATTATCTATTCGCTTCCCGATACGCTTCTGATTATCCTGCTCTCTTTTGTTCTGAAGGAGACGATTGGAACCCAGATCCAGGGAACCATTCTGGCCAAGCTCGGGACGGGAATGATCAGCATGTTCATTGTATTCGGACTGCTCTACTGGGTCAGCATGGCCCGTCTTATAAGGGGTCAGATTCTTTCCATCAAGGAGAATGAATATGTGCTGGCCGCAACGGCCATGGGCGCCTCGAATGGCCGGATGATCCGAAAGCACATCCTTCCCAACTGCATCAGTGTCATCATCATCTCAACGGCGCTGCAGATTCCCTCGGCAATTTTTACTGAGAGTTTTCTGAGCTTTCTGGGACTGGGGGTGGCTGTTCCCATGCCCAGCCTGGGCTCACTGGCAAGTGACGCCAGGCAAGGCTTGCAGACCTATCCCTACAAGCTGATATTCCCTGCCATCATTATCTCCCTGATCGTGCTGACCCTGAACCTGATCGGCGACGGTCTGCGCGACGCATTCGATCCAAAGTTGAGGAAGTAGCCATGGCAGAGACTATTTTGAAAGTTAAAAATCTGAGTACATCCTTTTTCACCGATTCCGGCGAGGTAAAGGCCGTCAACGGCATCTCCTTTGAACTGGAAAAGGGCAAAGTCCTGGGGATCGTCGGAGAGTCGGGCAGCGGGAAGAGCGTGACCGCCTACTCCATTATGCAGATCCTTTCCTTTCCCGGACGCGTGACCGGCGGAGAGGTCCTTTTCAAGGGAACCGACCTGCTCAAGCTGCCGGATAAGAAGATGAGGGAATTTCGCGGAGAGAGTATCAGCATCATCTTCCAGGATCCCATGACCTCGCTGAATCCTGTGTATACAATCGGTAACCAGCTGGATGAGGCCATCCGGCTCCATACCAACCGTAAAGGCGCTGAAATCCGGCAAAGATCGCTGGAGCTGATCCGGCTGGTGGGCATCAATGATCCCGCCAGGAGGGTGAAACAGTACCCGCACGAGCTTTCCGGCGGCATGCGTCAGCGGGTCATGATCGCCATGGCCCTGGCCTGTGAGCCCGATATCCTGATCGCCGACGAACCGACGACTGCCCTCGATGTCACCATCCAGGCCCAGATCCTGGAGCTGATTTCCGATCTGCAAAGCCAGTTCGGCATGGCGGTTATTATCATCACGCACGATCTGGGCGTGATCGCTGATATGTGCGATGAGATTATCGTCATGTACGCGGGGTCGATTTGCGAACGCGGGACGACCGACGACATATTCTATTCGCCCAAGCATGAATATACCAAGAACCTCCTGCGCTCCATTCCCAAGTCACAAAAGACGGCGGAAAGGCTTGTGCCCATCGCCGGTAATCCCATCGATCTTTTAAACCTGCCGGAAGGCTGTGCCTTTGCGCCCCGCTGCGCCGCTACCATGAAGATCTGTCTTGAAGAACACCCCGAGGAGATCGCCATCAGCGAAACGCAGTCAGCTGCCTGCTGGGTCAATATCCGGGACGGACTGGAAATGAAGGGATCTCCGGACCAGATTGTGAAACCGGAGTCAGAGGGAGGTGACAGCCTATGACCAGTCCAGACAAGATCCTTACAAAAGAGTCAGATGCCGCTCTTCCGGCGGATGCGCTTTACAAACCTGATCCGGATAACATTCTGGAAGTCCACAATCTGAGCAAGCACTTCGACATCAAGATGGGTCTGTTCAAGTCCTTGCCCTTGAAAGCGGTCGATGACGTATCCTTCTTCATCAAGTACAAGGAAACCCTGGGCCTGGTGGGGGAATCCGGCTGCGGAAAAACAACCGTGGGACGGGCCTTGATGTGGCTTTATCCGCCGACGGGGGGCGACGTCTATTTTGATGGCTCCCGTGTTTCGGAAAAGAATGTCCGCTCACTTCGCCGCAATATGCAGATGGTCTTCCAGGATCCTTATTCATCGCTCAACCCCCGGATGACGGTTGAGGACATCATCGGTGAGTCCCTGTCCATCCACCGCGTTTACAAGACGAATGAGGAACGGCGGGCACGAGTCCACGAGCTCATGCGTCTGGTCGGACTCAATAAGGAGCACGCCACCCGCTACGCGCACGAATTCTCGGGAGGACAGAGGCAAAGGATCGGCATCGCCCGTGCCCTGGCCATCAATCCCAAGTTCATTGTCTGTGACGAATCGGTTTCGGCCCTGGATGTATCGATCCAGGCTCAGATTCTCAATATGTTCAAGGATCTTCAGGACCAACTGGATCTGAGCTATCTGTTCATCGCGCACGATATTCTGGTCGTCACCTACATGAGCGACCGGATCGCGGTCATGTACCTGGGAAAAATGGTCGAACTGGCCAAAACGGATGAGATCAACGATAATCCTATCCACCCCTACACCCAATCACTCTTTTCTGCAGTTCCCATCCCGGATCCCATCACAGCCAGGAAGAGTAATAGAATAGTGCTTGAAGGAGATGTTCCAAGCCCCCTGCACGTCCCGAGCGGCTGCGCCTTTCGAACGAGGTGCCCCTACGCGACGGAGCAATGCGCATTGGAAACACCGCCCTTTGAGGATAGAGGCGACGAGCATTACGTTGCCTGTTGGAATCGTTAGGAGAGAGAACGCAATTGTTGCGGGACAATAGTTAATTGCAGCAAGCGGCTGACGATTCAGCCGACACCGGGCCGGACCGTGAGAAACTGGAAGAAAGCTCTCCTGGAGGAGAGGAATAAAGGAGGAAAGAATGAAGAAACTACTGACAATTTTTTTGATGGCTGTCATGATCTTCACGCTGGTCGCCTGTGCGCCCAAGGAGCCCGAGAAGACGGAGCCGCCGGCGGACACATCGAAGCCGGTGACAACGGAGCCCGGCGGGACCGAAGAGCCCGGTGAAGAGGTGATTGATCCCCACGATTGGGATGAATTTGACCGGCTCATCGAAGAAATCAAGTCGACCAACGACCTGGAAGCCCGTGTTCTGCTTATGCACCGGGCGGAAGACATGTTGATGGCGACCGGTGCCCTGGTGCCGATCTACCATTACAATGACAACTACATGGCCAAGTCGGATCTGAAGGGTTACTACGTGACGCCTTACGCCTACAAGTATTTTGAGAAGGCGACCTATGGCGACAGGGATACCTTGAATCTTTGTATCTCAAGTGAGCCCCAGTACATCGATCCTGCCCTCAACTCGGCAGTTGACGGCGCGGTCATGGCGGTTAACTCCTTCTCGGGTCTGGTGACCTACAACGAGAAGATGGAGCTGGTTCCCGACACAGCTGAGAAAATTGATATCTCCGCTGACGGCAAAACCTACACCTTCACCATGCGTGACGGCCTCAAGTGGTCCAATGGCGACGACTTTGACGCCCATGACTTCGAGTATTCGCTGAAGCGCGCCGCCAACCCCGAGGTTGGTGCCGACTACCGCTACATGCTTGACTGCATCGTGGGCTGGCCGGAAGATGACACGGAAGATGTTGAGAATCTGGCCGTCAAGGCTTCAGAAGACGGCAAGACACTGACCATCGAACTGAAGGCAGTTACAGCCTACTTCCTGGATCTTTGCGCCTTCCCGACCTACTTCCCGGTCCACCAGGCCTCGGTTGAGGGAGCCCCCGGCTATTTGGATGCCGATGGCAAAATCAAGGATCCGGCCGCCTGGACACAGAACGGTAACTACGTCTCCAACGGTCCCTTCAAGAACACCGGATGGATTCACAACGCGAGCATCACCTTTGAGAAGAACGAGCTCTTCCACCGCGCGGACAATGTCAAGCTGCAGAAACTGCACTTCATGCTGAACGATGATGATCCGACCATCTATGCGGCTTACCAGGCCGGCGATCTGGACTTCATCGACAATGTCCCGCCCGATGAGATCAAGAAGCTCCTCGAAGACAAGGATCCTGAATTCCATGTGGTCGACAACCTGGGCACCTACTTCGTCATCTTCAACGTCAACTCCGAAATGTTCGACGGTTTGACGACTGAGCAGGCCAACAAGGTTCGTCTTGCTATCACCTACGCCATCGACCGCGAGTACATTGTTGACACCGTAGGACAGACCGGGCAGACCTTGGCCAACACCTTCATTCCGCCCATGATGCTGGATGGCACAGGCAACGAGTTCAAGCAGAATTCGGCTGATTACACCTATCCGGACGCTGACTCGGCGGGTTACTACCCCTATGAGCAGGATCTCGACAGGGCCAGGGCAGTGCTGGAAGAAGCCGGCTATGAGTTCGGTGACGACGGCAAGCTCCTGGCTTCCAATCCCATCCACATCAACTACCTCTTCAACACCAACGCCGGCCACGCGGCCATCGCGCAGTTGATCATGGAAGACCTGAATGAGCTGGGCATCGAGATGACACCCAACCAGATGGATTGGGATACCACCCTGGCCGAAAGAAAAGCCGGCAACTATGACGTTGCCCGCCACGGCTGGATCGCCGACTTCAACGACCCCATCAACATGCTTGAAATGTGGACCTCGTCAAGCGGCAACAACGACGCTCAGTTCGGAAAATAAACCTGATTGAGACTGGTCGTTCGATTGACAGCTAATACCTGTTGATGAAAGAGCCCGGCGCCTCACAGAGGTGCCGGGCTTATTTTCGAATTGCGTTCGGTCCCCCTCTTTGTGTTACTATCTGAAAGTATGAATGGGGGAGGGTATTGCCTGGTTCGATGCATTTTCCCAAGTAAATGTGAAGGAGCGCGAAGATGAGTCTTGTCATCTTAACTATCATTATGGCCTTCGGAACCGTGCTGGCTCTCGGCTACGCGGCCATTAACTACTATGCGGTCAAGCGGATGGACGAAGGAACTGAACGGATGCAGGAGATCGCCCTGGCCATCCGTATCGGGGCTTCGACCTTCATCAATTATGAGTACAGGGTCGTTGCAGTGATAGCAGCCATCATCACTGTGGTGCTGGGCATATTGATCACCTGGCAGATGGCGGCGGCCTTTGTTGTCGGCGCCATCATGAGCGCGCTGGCAGGCTTCATCGGTATGAAGATCGCCACCTATTCCAATGTACGGGTGACCAACAAGGCGCGTGAATCGCGAAGCCTGAGTGAAACCCTGAAGGTGGCTTACCGGGGCGGAACAGTCATGGGGCTTTGCGTAGGCGGTTTTGCTCTTTTGGGCATCCTGATTGTCTACCTTGTCTTCGGGCAGGCGCTGGGACAAATGCGCGATATAATCGATGGCGTTGAACACATTAACTGGTGGGGCCTGCCGACCACCTTTACCATCACTGTTTCCGGTTATGCGCTTGGCTGTTCCATCATCGCCATGTTCAACCGGGTCGGCGGAGGAATCTACACCAAGGCCGCCGACATGGGAGCCGATCTGGTGGGCAAGACGGAGCTGGATATCCCCGAGGATGATCCGCGAAACCCTGCGACCATCGCCGACAACGTGGGCGACAACGTGGGTGACGTGGCCGGGCTTGGTTCCGACCTGCTCGAATCCTACGTCGGTGCCATCATGTCTGCCGTCATCCTGGCCTGTGAAGTATTCCGAAGCCATCATATTGACGTCAGCAAGAATATGGTTGCTTCCATGATCAATTACCCGCTGGTCTTCGCGGCGGGCGGACTGGTGGCCTGCGTCCTTGGAATTATGTCTCTGCTTTTAAAAAGAAAGCTGTCGGAAAATCCGCACCATGAACTGAATATGTCGACCTGGATCTCGGCCGGCGCGACCTTGATATTTGGCGCTGCGCTGGCCTGGGTTATGTTTTCCGGCATGGATTCCCTGGAACTGAAGAACGCGCAATTCGCGGTAGGCTGGATCTCACCGCTCCTTGCCGCCAGCATGGGCGTGATCAGCGGGATCGTAATCGGTGTTTTCGCCGAATACTACACCAGCTACTCCTATAAGCCGACCCGGATCATCGCCGAATCGACCCGGGAAGGGGTGGCGCTGACGGTGACCGAAGGACTGGCAGTCGGGATGAAGTCCACCATGTACCCCTGTGTGACCCTGGGACTGGCCATCCTGGCCTCTTACCAGCTGGCGGGTATGTACGGCGTTGCCATGGCCGCGACGGGCATGCTGTCCTTTGTCACGGCGACCGTGTCGGTCGATAC
>CAZSFQ010000023.1:0-15798 GCA_964606165.1 uncultured Mageeibacillus sp. | reverse complement strand
ACGACTTCGGTGGTTCAAATCCACTCTCCCCCACCACAGTCAGACGGATCGCCCCATTGAAGGGGCGATCTGTTTTAACAGAAGACGCCGGTGTGATGGAATAGGCAGACGTGTCGCACTCAAAATGCGATGGAGGCAACTCCGTGCCGGTTCGAGTCCGGCCACCGGCACCAGATGACGAAACCCGTCGAAAAAGCCTGAAAGCTTTGGAAGCGGGTTTTTGTTATAAGGAGTTGCTTTATTGAGTTACAACCCTGAAATACAAAGAAACAGGTATAACAATCATGGAGACCGTGAATGGTCACGCCTTGAAATAGATGGTCATAGCGAGCTTTTGTACCGGGTACACCTTGAAATATTGGAGCGCTATGTCAATCCAAGAGATGAAGTGCCGGACACCGGGGCGGGCTCCGGCCGGTATACAAAAGATTTGGTCAATAGATAACTTGTTTGCTCAGTTTCCAGTAGAAATCAAAGAGAGGAGTTCCGCCGGGCAATTTTCACAGGCGGTTGATTCTGCTTTGGAAAGTGTCCGTAATGATAGGGGATTTTGGGAGCTTATCGTCGAACAGGAATGAATAGGAATCCCCTATACCTCATTCTTCTGTTCAATGCGCTCTAAAAGAAAGACCACCGGACGAACACCATCGTCACAGCATAATATCTGTTCGTTGGCATTTTTATGCCAGCCCTCCCAATAAAAACGTCCGCCTTGAAGAGCCGCATATACCTTAATTTTGATTACATCCCAAGCGGCCTCGCAAAAATTATTTTCGTAGGCAAACTTGTCATAATTCTCCCTTGTGACTAAAAACTCCTGTCCCTCACGAAAAATAGGGCATTTCCCAACCTCGGGGTTAACAAGAAACCGGTCGGCCAAGTCTTGATAATACTCCCGCTTCATAATGGTTATTTTCACCTGATACTGCATATGTTTGGCTCCCTCAGCTAGCGCATCGCTTTCAATTCCTCCGACGCAATTACCATGGAATCGATTTATTCACCATAGTTGCTGTTAATATTTTAGCATTTTGAAGCAGACATCCAACTTAGCTCAGCCGCTGTGGATTGTATTTCTTTCACAACAAGATATTGCTTTAACAAACTGTGTAATCTGCTTCATTTACTGTACGAGCTCGCCATGTTTCTGGGATTTTACCTTGACAGTGCACAGCGTCTCCCCCATAATCCAAGTACCCTGTGGGATGTTTATTAACGTCTGCGCCGGAACGAAGCGGTACACATGATGAGCTGTGCAGGCGGCTGTGTGCCAGTGTGGTTTCGTGGCCACAACGTGGCCTTCAAAGGCTTTCCCGCAGCGCACAGCCCCGTTTACGCGGGGCTGTGCAGTTCACGGAGACACCATGCTCGAAAAACTTGCCCAACATGAAGTCTGGCTCGAATTTCTCGATTACAAGCTGGCCAACGAATTGCTTGATCCGGAAGAAAGGGAAGCGCTCACGGACTTTATTGAAACACGCGCCTACCTGCCCCTGGCCGGCCGGGTCATGGAGGAGTCCTTCACTTTCGGTATCCCCGAGCGCCGTGAATTAAACAAATTGGGCACCTCCAGGAAGCGGGTCGTCTACACCTTTTCCCATGAAGAAAACATGACCCTCAAGCTGCTTTCCTATCTTCTCTACCATTACGATGACAGGCTGGCGCCCAACTGCTACGCTTTCAGAAGACAGACCGGTGTGCGCCGCGCTTTTACCGACCTGGCCCGGGATCCTGATATTTCATCTTTTTGGTGCTATAAAACAGATATCAGCAATTACTTCAACAGCATCGATCCTGCCATCCTGTCTGAAATTCTATGCAGGATGATCGATGATGACCCTCCCCTCCTGCGGCTGCTTCTTGCCCTGATCAATGATGACCGCGCCATCTGGAATGGGCAGCTGATAAAAGAAGCCCGGGGCGTCATGGCAGGGACGCCGACTTCGCCTTTTTTGGCCAATCTCTACCTGGCCGAAGTCGATTTCTATTTCGCCCGCAGCAAGGTCCGCTACGCACGTTACTCCGACGACATTATCCTCTTTGACAGCTACGGGCGGCTGATGGAGCATCGGGCTGTTTTAAGGCAGTTCTTTGACCAGTACCGGCTTGTGGTTAATGAAAGCAAGGAACAAGTGATCGAACCCGGGCATGCCTGGTGCTTCCTCGGTTTCCAATATAGGCAGGGAGAGATTGACATCGCGCCGGCAACGGTCAAGAAACTTATGGGCCGGATCCGTCGCGCCGCCCGCTCTTTGCGCCGCTGGATGCTACGCAAGGAGGCTGACCCTGAGCGCGCACTCAAAGCCCTTAACCGCAAATTCAACACGAAATTTTACAGCAGGAGCGGCAATGAACTGTGTTGGTCACGCTGGTTTTTCCCCCTGCTGACCACCCATGCCTCGCTTCGCCGGATTGACGCCTACATGCAGCAATACCAGCGCTATATTGTGACAGGCAGGCACAACAAGGCCTCTTTTTCCAGGGTTCCCTATTCCATGCTCAAGCAATGCGGCTACCGGCCACTGGTAAGCGCCTATTACCGGAAGCCGGCCTCTCAGGAAAACGACTAAGGAAGATAAGTCTCGAAAGTTTCAGCGTCTTTCGCTGAAAATGAAGGATTGATGGCGGGCCCCAAACGAAATGACAGGAAGTCCTTTTTGACCGGGTGCGCAAAGGCAAGGCCGCAGGCATGGAGGGCGACAGTAGGCACTGCCTGGTCCCTGTCATCCATGAGGCCATAGCGCCGGTCACCCAGCAGAGGAAGACCGTGTCCGGCCATCTGGGCGCGTATCTGGTGCCTTCTGCCGGTCACAAGATCAATCAGGAGCAGCGCCTCCCCCCTGCCCTGATCGCGGGACAGCAGCTTCCAGCTCAATTCCGCCTCGTAGCCTTCATGGTCCCTGACCCGCCTTATACGTCCGTCAATCTCCTTGCGGGACAGGACATCACACATGACTCCCTCATCATCCTCGGGAATCTCCCTGACAATGCCCAGGTAAAGTTTTTGAACTTGCCGCGTTCGAAAGGACTGGGAGATCCGGGACGCGGCCTTGGATGTCCTGGCAAAAACCATGAGTCCGCTTACAGGCTGATCGAGGCGATGGACCAGGCCCAGGAAGACATTGCCGGTTTTTTGGTAGCGCAGGGCAAGGTCACGCTTCAAAAGCCCGATCATGTCGGGCGAGGAGAAAGGGCCGGACTGGGAGGGGATGCCGGGCGGCTTGACAGCGACCAGGAGGTGATTGTCCTCATAAAGTATCTGCGGCGTTTCGAAGAGAACTGGCATGGTATGAGCATAGCACGTCCGGCGGGGCCGGGGCTTGTCAGCTTGTAAAAACCGCCGGGCCTGCATGTTATATAATGGGAGTGTTGAAAAGCCAATCGCTTTGCGTCAGGAGGTATCCATGTCTACTACTCCTCATATTTTAATATGTGATGACGACCCCGTTGTCCATGAGTCGCTCGGACTCTACCTTGATGCGGAGCACTTCCCGCATTCTTCCGCCTACGACGGAGAGGAAGCGCTGGAAAAGGCACTGCATGACAAACCCGATCTCATCATTCTCGACCTGATGATGCCCAAGATGTCAGGCACCGACGTCTGCCGGACCATACGCAAAACCAGTAACGTGCCCATCATCATGCTGACGGCCAAGGGAGAGGAGATCGACCGCGTCCTGGGCCTGGAGCTGGGCGCGGATGATTACATCGTCAAGCCTTTCAGTCCGCGCGAGGTTATCGCCCGCATCAAGGCCCTGTTTCGCCGGATCCAGGATACGGAATCGGGGCAGAAACCTTCCATTCTCCGCTTCGACGGCCTGGAGATCAACCTGGACAACTATCAGGTCAAGGTCAAGGACGAGGTTGTCGCCTTCACGCCCAAGGAAGTTGAGATCCTCTATTTGTTGGCCTCGCACGCGGGCCAGGTCATGGACCGCGAACAGATCCTGTCCAAGGTATGGGGCTACGACTATTTCGGCGATACCCGCACGGTCGATACCCACATAAAAAGAATCCGGCAAAAGATCGACAGCGATCATCCAAAGTACGGTTTGATCACTGTCTATGGCGTCGGCTACAAATTTGAGGCGACCGCCTGAACCGCGATGAAAAACCGTTTTCTTGTCCGCCGCATCTTTTTGCTTTTGATCGCCGCCCTCATGTTGTGGACGGTTTTGACCGCCATCTTCTACAGTTTCGTTGCCAATCCTGTTTTCAACCGGATTAAGGCCAGGGAACTCTTGCCGCGCGCCAATCTGATCTCCCGCAATGTCTTTCATGAAAATGGACTGACCTTTTGCATCGATCTCATCGAACATTCCTATGAGCTTTTCGGCAATTGGATCTACATCACCGATAACAGCGGAATACGCTACCACACACCCTTGCCGGAGCTGCTGTCCGGTCTTGCGGGCGACCTCGAAACCATCGTAGCCAAGGAACACACTGAGCTGTCAAAAGGCTCGGACCCGTACAAGCTGAGCTACATCAATCTGCCTGTCGCGGGTGACCGCTTCCTTATCCTGTCCGTTCCAATCACGCAGGCTGACGGGAGCCAATCCGGAACGACCGTATTCGTCCAGCCCATGAAAGAGGTGGGCGCCGGCATTCAGAGCCTCAACTTCGCCCTTCTCACCTCCTCGCTTATCGTTCTTGTCATCATGGTCATCCCCGTCATCATCGCTGCCTTCCGCATCGTACAACCCATTGAATCAATACGAAGCGTTGCCCTTGCCATGGGCCGCGGTGACTTCTCGAGGCGGGCCGATGAGGCCCAGGAGGGTGAGATCGGTGACCTGGCCCGCACCATCAATAAAATGGCTGAAGAATTGTCGGAGTCCTTCCAGCAGTTGCGGGATCATGCTGTCCGGCTCAAGCAGATCATCGATGGCATCGGTGAGGGAATTGTCGCGGTTCACCGAGACGGCAGCGTCATGCAGTTCAATGACCGCCTTTATTCCGTCTTTGGCCTCGACAAGAATTATTCCGGCCGGTCTGATCCGGCCGGCCTGCTTCTGGAAAGCAGGATTGATCACTTTTTCAGCCAGGCAATGGAAACCAACAAGACTGTGACCTGCGTCATCGCCAAAGACCACCGCCAGATCCAGGTTGTCATTACACCCCTGGTGAGCGAACAGCAAGTCGTCAATGGCGCGGTCGGCCTCTTCCGGGACATCACCAAGGCCGAGCGGCTGGAACAGACCCGGCGTGAGTACGTCGCCAATGTTTCGCACGAACTGCGGACGCCTCTGACCGCCATGCGCGGTTTGCTGGAACCTTTAACTGAAGGTATGGTGACCTCTCCCGACGATCAGAAGCGATATCATCAGATTCTTCTGCGTGAAACCTTGCGCTTGTCCCGCCTGATCAACGATATGCTCGAATTGTCGCGGATCCAGGCTGACGCGACACCGGTTGAACAGGAAGCTGTCAGCCTGGCGGCAGTGGCCAGAGACGTCGTCAACAATTTTGAGGCGATCTTCGCGGACCAGGATCTGGAACTCCGGACCATAGGAATCGATGATGACCCGCCTCCAGTCTGGGGCAATGTGGACAGGATTGAGCAAATACTTGTGATTCTGATCGACAATGCCATCAAGTTTACGCCGCCGGACGGAACCGTCACCATCCGGATTGCCAGGGACTACAATGGTGCGTCCATTTCTGTCGAAGATACTGGAATTGGAATTATGGAAGAAGATCTCCACCATGTATTTGACAGATTCTATAAGGAAGACAAGGCACACCAGGAACCGGGCACCGGACTCGGCCTGTCCATCGCCAGGGAAATCTCACAGCAGCTCGGTTATGAGCTCATGGTCGAAAGCGTCAAGGGGCAAGGATCGATCTTCAAACTGCTCATCCCCTACGCTGACAGCTTGACGCAATCTTCAGAGGATGAGAATTAACCGTTTCATTGCCTCGGCCGGCCTATGCAGCCGGCGTAATGCGGACAAGCTCATCCAGGAGGGCCGCGTCCGTGTCAACGGCGCCCCAGCCCGTACCGGCATGGTAGTCAGCTCCGGTGATCTGGTTACGGTGGACGGTCGTCCGCTGGAACTTGCTGCCCCTGAATCCAGAGTCGTCCTTGCCTTTCACAAACCAAAAGGTATTACGTCGACCAGCGACCCGGCCCGCCGGGACAATATCATTTCCTACGTCAATTACCCCCGCCGCGTCTTCACGATCGGCAGGCTTGACCGCGACACGCGCGGCCTGATTCTCCTCACGGACGACGGAGAGCTTGCCCATCGGGTGATGCACAGCAGTTTCGGCCATGAAAAAGAGTATGTCGTCACGGTCGATCATAAGGTCACTGAGGATTTTTTGCAGGCCATGCGGACGGGCGTTCGCATCCTGGGGCAAAAGACGCTTCCCAGCACTGCCTGGAAGACGGGAGAGCGTGAATTTCATCTCGTCCTCCGCCAGGGACTGAACCGTCAGATCCGCCGCATGTGTCAGGCGCTTGGCTACCGTGTCACCGACCTGATCCGTATCCGCATCATGCATATTACGCTGGGGACACTGGCTGAAGGCAGTTACCGCGAGTTAACCTTCAAGGAGAATGAGCAACTTCTTCAATCCGTGGCGAACAATGGCGGACTGTCTCAAAAACTGTAAGGTGTTGAGGGACAGCCTCTTTTCATGTTAGCCGCCAGAACATCGGCCTCCAGGACATAAGAACTTGAGGGGGTGCTCCTGCAGGATGAGTGACGTGGGGTCCGGTGGCGGATCCGCAAAGTAATGTAGATCAGTTGGTACGGTCGGCGGGCTTGGCAATATTGGTGTCCAGCAGTTCGATGTCCAGGCGGCGCTTCATAGCCAGCTTGTAATCTTTTTTGAACTGAGTGGTGAGTTTGACCGTCAGCTTGGTTTCTCTCATTTTTTAAGGTCGGCGAACAACTCGTCCAGGTCATTGTAGCCTTTAACGGACGGGTCTTTCGCTATCCTTGCCGCCTCGAGCATTGCGGCAATTGTCTCCTTGTTGGGTTGGCTCAGCGAAATGTCAAACGGAATTTTCCCCTCGCGGAGCGACTGCCGCACAAAAATATTGAAGGCGGTGGACAGGTTCATGCCGAGTTCGCTGAACAGCGCGTCGGCCTGGGCTTTCAAATCAGCATCCATGCGAATGCTGATGTTTTTGGTTTGGCTAGCCATGCAATCATCTCCTTTCGTGCTGGTGTCATTATTATATACACTTTGCACGAAAATCGCAATGATTTGCACGAATATAATTATGAAAGAGGGCGCAGATACCTTCAACCGGTTGCTGGAAAAGAAGGTCATCATCAAGCGCAGACTAATGGCCGACGCTAAGGAAAAAGAACAGCTTCTTCAATCCGTGGCGAACAAAGGCGGACACCCAAAGCGCCCGCCCCTGCCTTAGTCAAGCTGTGATCCGCTAAGCTTCCGTCCTCCACAACCCATGCAGGTTGCAAAAGCCATAAACCTGCACGGGACCTTCCTCTGCGTGAAATGACGCTTTGGGCTCATCCCCCGGATGCAGATGCACAAACTGGACCCTGTCACCCTGGACCGCCGCAATAAAAGCAATGTAACGTTCCTCAGTCATAGGGTGCTTCTCTTTCCCGATCACGACATGAACCATGCCGGCTTCCCGGCTGATCTGTGGAATATGTTTATCCTCCATGGTGTCAATTGTCCCGGGGTGGAGGAGAGACATGGGCTCACCACAGCATGACATTTTGCCCGTTCCCTCATTCAGCATGTAGACAAGTTTATCGCCGTCCTGGCAATAGTAGAATTTGACTTCTTTCATGAGACCACTCCCTTTCGTCGTCGTCTCCATCCGTCTGTCGTGATCATATCATGCAGGATCCGGACCGGGCGTATTCAGGGTCACAATTCCAGGGTCCTCCCCTTCTTCTATTGTCTTCCCGTCAGTTCTGCCGGCACCTGCTTTTTGATAGGCTCTCACCGCCAACTTCACTCCCCCTATGAGAAGAATGACAAAAAGGGCGGTCAGGGACACCAGGAGCCCCTCGTGGAAGCCAACCGGGAGAAATGCGAAAAAGACATGGTGGCGGCCGGCATCAAGGGGGATTGCCATGAGGGCGCGGTCAACTGTCTGGATGGCGACGGGCTCCCCGTCCACATAGGCTTTCCATCCGGGGTCGTAGGGCACGGTGACCAGCAAAAGGCTTTCTTCTTTGGCCGTGATTTCGCCAAAGAAGTGATCTTCCTTCATGGTCAAGTCTTCAATACCCCGGCTTTTGGCCTCAAGGGACAGCGTCTGCATGACATTCAGATCCAAAGAGGAAACACGCGCCTCAAATGACCCCGATTCAGGAGCCGTGTCCGCGAACTGGACCGTCAAACGGATCTCGCTGCCTTCAATGAGGCTGCCCAGCTCTATGACGCCCTTTTTCTTTCCGTCCACCTTAACACTCGTTCCGTCAGCGACAAGCTCAAGGCTGTCCGTGTCATGGCCGCGCATATCCAGGCTCAGGTAATGGGGTCCTGTCTGCCGGGCGGTCCAGATGACCGCCTGCTCCGCAGACGGGACTTGCGCGGATTTGGTGAATCGGAACAGGGCGGAGCCTGAAGAGCTGAGATCAGCTCCCTCAAGCCCATCATGCCTTAGCTCCTCAAAGAGATCCGCCTCCATGCCGAAAAGTCCGGCGGCAAAATTGTCCTGGTTGCTGAAGGAGTTCGTACTGGTGCCTGAATAGCCCTGGATGCCGCGATCGACGGTGAAGGCAAAGGGAAAACTATAAGGATTCTCATAGACAGAGATCAGCTCATTGCCAAGAACAAGCTGACGCGCCGACTCATCAAGGCCTGTATTCTCCCGAAGGATCACGTAGCGTATTCCGAACAAAGCCTCACTGAAGAGGGTGGCCCCCCGGTACTGGTAGCTGTTGATCCCATTATTTTGGAAGCCAAAGCCTTTAAAAAACGAGACCGGATCACCCGGAGAGGTCGAAGCGAACAAGGACAGCCCGCGGTATCCGTAAAGGGCGGGATCATTCGAAGTCTTGTGGGGCCGCAGCTCAAGCCGGTAGAAATCATCACCCTGGTTGAGTTTGTCGACCTGGCTGATCGCCTGGCGGATGGAATGGACCGTATCCCCCGCCGAATAGCTGTCGCGGTTCCCATAATATTCATTACGGTCCATATGATAGAGTCCCGAAAAAGTTGACAGAACGATTTCCAAAAGCATGACGGCAATCAGGATATTGACCTGGATCCGTCCCTTGTATTTCCGGGTTCGAAAGCTTGAGAAAATAAGGGTGTAGACAGCCATGAAGCCGATCGCGCCCCACTGGGTCCAAGCTGACAGCTTGATGTCGGGTTCTATCGAGGCGACGATGGGAATGACCAGGGTGAGGCTGAGACCAAGCAGTCCGACTTCGGCCGGCCGGAACTCACGCATGGATCTGAGGCCGTCGTAGGCCAGGGTCAGAAGGAGCAGGATGACTACGAAAGAAAAACGGTAGGGCAGCTGATTGGGGTAATGCATGCCATGCCATAGAAAATTGAGGACGTTGATGTCAAAAGACAAGAAGAGAATTAGCAGCAGCAGGCCGTTCAGAATTTTCTCGCGCAACCGGATTCGGCCGGAAAGGAAAAAGACAGGCAAAAGGAGCAGGACCGGCAGGCCGCAGTAGAGGTTGGGCGAGCCCGAGCGGACAGTCGGCTGCAGGAAGGGAAAGAGCTGGCCCAGGTAGGCAAGAGGCCGTCCCAGAAGCTCAACTGTTTCGGGGAAGCGGTCACCCGCGGCAGAAGTGATGGCGAGCGACCGGTAGACGGGATAAATCAGGACGGCGGAAAGGGCGGTGCCGATCAGGGTCAGGCCGGCGGTTGTGCCAAATGCTTTAAGTCTTTCAAGCGGCTGCCTGTCGCGGGTATAGCGAAAAAGGATGACCGGGTAGTAGAGGGCCAGAAAGAGGCAGGCAAAAAACGCGAGATAATAATTTGTCACAAGCAATAAAGCGAGTGACAGGGGGTATAGCAGCCACTTCTTGTCCCTGACCTGGCGGACCAGGGCCAGCAGGACAAGGGGCAGGAAGATCAAGGTGTCCAGCCACATGATGTTCCAGGAGTAAGCAATGACGAAGCCCGACAGGGCGTAAAAGGATGAAAAGGCAACCGCGAGCGCGCCGCGCCGCCGGAAACTGACGCGGAGGTAATAGAAAAAGGCCATCCCGGCGCAGCCGATTTTGATCAGGGTGATGACATAAACGGCCTCGGTCAGGTAAGCTGCAGGAAAAAAGAGCAGGAGCAGATTGAAGGGACTGGCCAGGTAATAGGCAAAGAGGACATAGAAATTCGTTCCAAGGCCTGGAATGCCCGTGTAGAACAGGGAGCTTGCTGAAAGAAGCTTGTCGCGCAAAAGGGCGAGGAAGGGGGCGTACTGGTGGAAGAGGTCGACCGTAAGTATGTGGCGTCCGCCAAAAGGGAACACTTGCAAGGCGCCGTAGGCAATCCCCAGTATGGCAAAAGGAATGACAAAGGACATGAGGGCAAGCCCCTTGTTATTCCAGAAAGGTCTCTTTTCTCTTTCAAGGGTAAAGGTGCCTTGCGGCAGGCTCTTCATAAATTTCTCCTGATGATCAATCAGCTGAGCCAGCCTGTAAGCCGGGTTCTGTCTTGGATGACCATTTATCTCGACCTTTCGTTGCCGAAAGGCTCAAGCCGCCTCCATGGAACCTGCGGGCGACAGTTGTTCCTCCACGGCGTTGCTCCGGATGGGGTTTGCATGGCTGCCGCGTCGCCGCGGCACCGGTGAGCTCTTACCTCACCTTTCCACCGTTACCGGACGAATCCGGCTGTCTCTTTCTGTTGCACTGTCCTTGAAGTCGCCTTCACCGGCCGTTAGCCGGCATCCTGCCCTGGGAGCCCGGACTTTCCTCAGCGCCTTCCTTTCGGAATGGCACCGCGGTCACCCGGCTGGCTCAGTATTGATCCTGTCTATTATACGAAATGGGGAAGCTCTGTTCAAACGCCTGTAACAGTTTGGCTGATGCCCGGTCGTAAGCAGCTTGCTTTTTGAGCCGCCGGATCCGTTCAGCCAGGTATTTGTGAAGGAGCGGCTCTTTTTCCGCCTTTGCCATCCGGGACAGGATGACCGGACCGAAATAAAGTTCGAGGTCATTCATTTGCACGGGCCTGAAAGTCAGGCGGTCGGAAATCATAACAAGATAAAGCCGGCCCCTGTCTTCGACACACTGCTCGTCCGTGATGGCCAGGCCGGTTCTCATGAAGGCGGAACGGACAATTTCTTCTTTGCTTTGCGGCTGGACAATGATCCTTTTAGGGATCAGGACCTGGACTGGCTGACTTTCAAGGATACCGGCAATGGTATCCCCGCCCAGACCGCTGATCAGCAGGACATCGTCTTTTTCCAATGTGATTCCGTCGAGCCCGTCCGTTCGTTTCGTTTGAAACTCTTCTCCCCGACCCTCTTCCAAGGCCCGGCGCGTGGCAACCGAAAGCGGTCCCTGGCGGATATCGGTGACCAATACTGATTGGCAGCAGCCCTCCCTGAGGAGCGCGAGGGGAACCGACGCGTGATCACTGCCGATATCGACCAGCCGCCGGCAGGAGACCTGGCGGACCAGTACAGCCAGCAGTCTCAGTCTGGCGCTCTTTTTTAGAGAAGAATCACTCCAGGTACTCACGGAGCCTGGCACTCATGTTGGGACCGCGCATTTTTCGGAGCGCCTTGGCCTCGATCTGCCGGATGCGCTCACGCGTGACATCGAACTCCAGGCCCACTTCCTCAAGGGTTCTGGTCCTGCCATCGTCCAGGCCGAAGCGGAGCCTCAGCACCTTTTCCTCCCGGGGCGTCAATCCTGAAAGAACCTTGGTCAGTTCTTCCTTTAACAGGGTGGATGCCGCCTGGTCGGCAGGAGAGGGCGCGTCTTCATCAGGAATAAAGTCGCCCAGGTGGCTGTCCTCTTCTTCACCTATTGGTTTTTCAAGCGAGACCGGTTCCTGGGATATCTTCATGATTTCCCTGATTTTCTCAGGTGTCAGATCCATCTCAGCGGCGATCTCCTCCACCTCAGGCTCTCTTCCCAGTTCCTGGACCAGCTGTCGCTGGATGCGTATCAGCTTGTTAATGGTTTCCACCATGTGAACCGGGATCCGGATGGTACGGGCCTGGTCAGCGATGGCCCTGGTTATGGCCTGGCGAATCCACCAGGTCGCGTAGGTGCTGAACTTGAATCCCTTGGTGTAATCAAACTTATCCACTGCCTTGATCAAGCCGAGATTGCCTTCCTGGATCAGATCGAGAAAATGCATGCCCCTGCCTGTATATCGCTTGGCAATGCTGACAACCAGCCGCAGGTTGGCTTCGATCAGATGCTGCTTGGCCTCCCAGTCTCCGGCCTCCATACGGGCGGCCAGTTCCTTTTCCTCGTCCGCGGTAAGGAGCTCGACCTTGCCGATTTCTTTCAAATACATCCGGACCGGATCATCGACGATCATGGCGTCATTGAAGGCCTCAGCCTTCTTGTTCCGGTCCCGCTCCCTCATTTCTTTTTCGATGTCATCTTCATCGATAACCTCAATGCCTGCCCGCTCCAGCATGACGATCACGTCGTCAAGGCGCTCCTCATCCCATTTGATTTGCTCCAGATAATCGAGCACTTCCTGCTGTTGAAGCTCGTCGTCATTGTCCTTGCCCTTGTTGATCAGGGGGTAGATGACCTTAAGGACCATTTCGTCATCGTCGATCCGCTCGAGAAGCGAGTCTTCGTCGGCCTCATCCTCCTCCTCTTCACCCTCTTCGGTCAGCAAGTCTTCTTCGTCGTCTTCCTCTGCCTCGGGGTCGAACACATCATCGATTTCGTCTTCGTCATCTTTCATGAGGGAGGAAACAGCCTGCTCGTATGCCGCCACCTGGTCAAGCGACTCCGCTTCGACCTCGAGGGTTTCGGGCATCCCAACCTCGTGCTCGTCTTCAGACCAGACCTGGATCGGGAGCAGCCCGGGCCGGGGAAAACGGTCGGCGGTCATCCTTTCCGGCGCGGAAGGAAGGGGCGCCTGCTCCTTCATGCCATCCTCCACAACTGGCCGCGCCATCAGTTGTACGGCTGTTTGCGCAGCCGCCTGGCGCCAGGTTTTGACCATGACAGTATCTTCATTATGGTTCACGATCGGTTATCTCCTTGTATAATCATTCTGAATGTATCCGCTGCCGTCACCAGATCGGCAGCCCTTGCGTAGTAGCTTCCTGCTTCTTCCTCTGAACCTTCCAGTTCCAGCTTTCGCGCTTTTTGATTCAGCAGTGAGGCCTCGCGCCTCCAGCCGGACAGGCGGCGCTGGGAAAGTTTCTGCTCAAAAATAACTTCTTCTCTTTCGGGTTCCGGCGCCAGCTGGCTTCCGCTCATTTCCTGGAACTGCTGCTGGATCACGGTATGAATCTTGTCCGGATCCAGAGCAAGACCGCGGCTTTGCTTTTCATCCGCTTCCGTTTCGGTTGCCAGAATACTATCGACTATAGAGTGCAAACCAGCCAGTGTCAATCTTCCTTCCCTGGCTTCTTCAATCGCCTGAACGGCTATTTGCCGCATGGGCCCGGCCGTAAAATCATGGGGTCCCAAAGGTGCCCGGACAGGGTCGGAGGACAGGAAAGCGCGGACTTCCTTGTTGATGGTGTAAGCCGCAATGCTCTTTTCATCAATACCTAGCCGGACGCGGGCTGTCTTGTTATTATTGGCCAGCATCATCAGCAGGGTCACCTCATCGTCACTGTAAAAGGAAGGACGCAGCTTTTTCATCCTGGCAGGCACTTTGCGCAGCCGGTCGCCTGTTGCGTCCCGGCCTTTTTTCCCCCCTGTTCGCATGCCGCGTCTTCTCTCTATTTCCTCACCCACTGCCCGATGGCTTATTTGCAGTTCCCTCGCGATTTGACCACCGTAGATTTCCCTTTTTGTACTGTCCGGCTCCTCTGCCAGGAGATCGAGCGCCTGGTCACGGTATTCGTTTTCCTTGATCGACGGATCCGCCTGATAATCCTGTTTTAGAACAGCAAGCCGGTAACCCGAGCGGTCCAGGGTGTCCTGGAGAACCACCGCAAGGCGTTCTTTCCCATAACGGCTGAGGTAATCGTCGGGATCCTTGGCGCCGTCCAGCAAAATATAGCGGGCCGACAGGCCTGCTTTCTGAAGAATCTCTCCAGAACGCAGACTGGCCTCTCTCCCCGCCTGGTCATTATCCATCAGGATATGGACTGTGTTGACATAGCGTCTGATCGCCTGAGCCTGGTTGGCGGTCAAAGCGGTCCCGAGCGGCGCGGTCACGTTGTCCAGTCCTGCTTTTGCCAAAGCTAAGACATCTGTATATCCTTCAACCAGGAACCAGTATTTGCTTGAAGTTTTTACCGCCTGCGGCATTCCAAACAAATGTTTGCCTTTTTGATAGATATAAGTTTCCGGCGAGTTGATGTATTTGGGTCCGTCACCGGTTATCGCGCGGCCGCCGAAGGCCAGAACACGGCCGGAAGTGTCCATGATAGGAAACATGACACGCTGGTGGAAGAAGTCATAATAGTCCTCCCTGCCCGCCTGTCTGATCAGGCCCCCATCCAACATGGCCTGGTCAGAGATATTTTTATCACGCAGGGCTCGGTAGAGATCCGACCTTCCCCAAGGGGAGAAACCCAAGCCATATTTCCTGTACAAAGATCTTCCGATACTTCGCTCGGCCAGATAGTCGCGGGCTTGCACGCCGGTGGGGCCCTCCAGGACCGAGTAGAAGAAGCGGGCTGCCTCCCGCATGGCCTCATAGGCCAGATTCTGCCTTTCAAACCGCTCTTTCCACTTGCTGTCTTCGCTTTCCTCAATGACCACCCCGGCCCGGTCAGCCAGGAGGCGTATGGCTTCCGGATAGGACAGGCGCTCGATCTCCTGGATGAATTTGATAACATTGCCGCCCTTCTGGCAACCAAAACAGTAGAAGATCTGCTTGCCTGGCGAAACGCTGAAGGAGGCTGTCTTCTCCTCATGGAAGGGGCAGAGACCGAAGAGGTTGAGGGCGCTTTTTTTCTCAAGGCGGACGTAGGAAGACACGACATCAACAATATCGTTGGCCTCAATCACCGCGTCGATACTATGCCGAGAGATGAGCCCCATCGAAAGCCTGCTCCTGAATTTTCCTTTTATGTGAGATCAAGCCCGCAAAAACTCCCTTATATATTATACGCCATCTTTGCGCGCGAAAACGGCCCGCAACCTGAAAGCCGCGCGCCGCTGCCTGAACCGGCCAGCTGGCCGGTGGTTTTTGATTCGCTTATCCTTCGACTTCCGTGTCCCGGGGGAAAACAGTGCTGATCGCGGATTTTTTGAAAGTCAGCATGGTTCGCTCCCCGCTCGTGTAAATCGATACTTCGTCATCTGAAATGTTGGCAACCTGGCCGACAATGCCGCCGATGGACATTACCTTGTCGCCTGGCCTCATTGAGGCGATCGTCTCTTTCAGTTTCTTCTCCCGCTTTTTCTGAGGGCGGATGGTAAAAAAGTACATGACACCGACGATTAAAATGAAAGGCAGCATGGTGTATACCAGGCTGAGCGCTCCGCCGGACTGCTGCTCCCCCTCTGTCGAACTGGCAGCCATCAGTAACAATGGGAATAAGGTCATAACGATCCTCCTTGGATTCTATCTTTCATCTGGACCGGTCCTGGAAGACCGGACAGAATGAGTTTAACATAAAAAAGGCCGGCTGTTGTGTTTCAACCCCCATAACGTGTGAAAAAATCGTGACGGAACCCGTCTTTGGGAGGTAGCACAATAAATCTTTCGTAGCAAAAGAAGAGTTCGATC
>CAZSFQ010000022.1:0-21418 GCA_964606165.1 uncultured Mageeibacillus sp. | reverse complement strand
GCGCGCTTGCTTTGGGAGCAAGAAGCCGCAGGTTCAAGTCCTGTCACCTCGACCACGAGAAGGTCATGAATGGGGCGGACTCATTCATGACCTCCTGGCAACTGAAACAGGTGAGGTGGTCAGATGGATATTCCCGAATTAATGACAAAAAACTTTTATTATCTGAAAGGTGACGAGGTCTTTCATTCCTTTTTCGCCAATTCGGTCTACCCCTGGGAATTGCTGGAGCACATCGCCTCCTTTCTTCTTGTTCTGGGCCCGCAGCTTCCGGAGGAAAAGTACATCCGGGCTGACAAGGATGTCTGGATTGCCCGTACGGCTTCCGTGGCCGAATATGTCACCATCAAGGGGCCGACCATAATAGGGGAGGGCTGCCAGATCCGGCCGGGAGCTTACATCCGGGGGAGTGCCTTTATCGGCGAGGGATCCGTTGTCGGCAATTCCACCGAGATAAAGAATTCCATGCTGCTCGGTAAGGTTGAAGCCCCCCACTTCAATTACATTGGAGACAGCATCCTTTCTTACGGTGCCCACCTGGGCGCGGGTGTCATCACATCCAACCTGCGCTCGGACCGCAAGAATATCAAGGTCCGCCTTGGCGACGAGGTAATGGAAACCGGTCTTCGCAAGTTCGGCGCCATGATCGCGGAAAAGGTTGAGATCGGATGCAACGCTGTCTTGAATCCCGGCATCTTAATCGGAGCGGGAAGCATCATCTATCCTCTTTCACTTGTGAGGAAGAGCGTTCCCCGCAACTCGATCTACAAAAACCAGGGTGAAGTGACACACCGCCAGCTTTTCGAATAAATCAACCAGGCAACCGGCCGGTCGGCCTATGTTAAAATACTGGCATGATTCCTGCTCTTATTATTCTCTTTTTGAGTGCGCTATTTCTTGTATGGCAAGGGACCCTTCCCCTGGAAGTAGGCTTTGCACTCATGGCCCTTTCGATCAGTGCCATGATCTGGAGACGGTTGCGGCGCGTCCAGATACTCCGGCGGATACGGATGGAAACAAAGGAGAGGAAGGCGAAATGGGGCGGGATCATGACCGTTGTCTCCGGCTTGTCCAGTTTTACTGGTATGTCATGCCACCTCTTTATTACGCGAAACGATGAGCTGGTTGTTGAAGACGTGGCTGGCATCCGGATCATTCCCCTGTCCGGGGTCGAACGCATGGGTCTCATTTACGGAAAGACCCTGAGCAGACAGGGTGACCGGCAGCTCATGAGGCAACTGGGATTTCGCACCATTCCGAATTTTTCCAGCGTAAGGGCCTGGGTGGAAAGAAACCCGAGAGCCCGCAAGCGCCTCTTGCTGGTTCTTCGCTTCCAGGAAGCCCTGAACCAGCTTGAGTACTCGGAGATGGTCGTGTTTTCGGACATTGACAGCTACGGCAATCTGAGATCCTTTACACTGCGCCCTGAGGTGGCGGTCAAGACCGCCATCCTGCCGAGACGCAGCAAAGTCAAAAAGGGAACCCTGCGAAATGTCACGGCGCCTGTTCTCGATGACAATACCTTGAAATGATACCAACTGAATGAAAGACAAGAACCCGGAATACAGGGCCAACAACGAATCTGAAAAAGTGCGCCGGTGGAGCCTCCTGTTTTTCGAAGAAAATAAGAGGGCTCCCAGCTACCATATCCGGACTTTTGGCTGCCAGCAAAATGATCATGACAGCGAGATCGCGGCCGGCATTCTCGAAAAGATGGGTTTTATTGAAACACCTCTGACTGAAGAGGCAGATCTCATTTTGTTTAATACCTGCAGCGTCCGGGCCAGCGCCGACGACCGCTTCTTCGGTCATGTGGGCCGCTTAAAACCTCTGAAAAAAGATCGCTTTCCCCTGATTGGTGTTTTCGGCTGCATGATGGAGCAGGCCATTCACCGTGACACCATCACCAAGACCTTTCCCTATGTCGACTTTATCCTGGGGGCAGGCGCCATGGAGCTTCTGCCGGAAACGCTGAGCCATCTGCTCTTTTCCACAGGGCGGGGCAAAACAGCTGATTTGAGCGGCAAGACCAGTGATCCTTTCGCCAAAGACCTGCCAGTCAGGCGGATAAAGCCTCACCGGGCGCTCATTACCATCATGACGGGCTGCAACAATTTTTGCTCCTATTGCATTGTGCCTTACACGAGGGGCCGGGAGAAGAGCCGTCCTTTTGAACATATAATGGAGGAGGCCAGGGAGGCGGTCAGGGGCGGCGCGGTTGAGATCATGCTGCTGGGCCAAAATGTCAATTCCTACGGCAACGACATCAGGCGCGGGGGCGGGGATGCCTTGAGCTTCGCCGGCCTGCTGCGGGAGATGAGCCGGATCGACTCTTTGGGAATCCTGCGCTACATGACCTCGCACCCCAAAGATCTTTCCGATGAACTCATCGCCGTAATTGGCACCCAGCCTGTAATCGAGCCGCACATCCATCTTCCGATCCAATCGGGCAGTGACCGGATATTGCAGCAAATGAACCGCCGTTACAACACGTCCCATTTTAAGGAGCGGGTCCGAAAACTGCGTGCCAGCCGCCCCGGCATCACGATTACGACTGACTTGATTGTCGGATTTCCCGGAGAGACGGAGGAAGATTTTGAGGCAACTCTCCAGGTCATGGAGGAGCTGCGTTTCGACGCTGCCTTCACCTTTATCTACAGCCCAAGGGAAGGTACGCCCGCGGCATCCGGTTACCAGGAGTCGGTCCATCCCCTGGTCCAGGAGAGATTTGAGCGCCTGGTAGAAGTTCAAAATAGGATCAGCCTGGAATCAAACAGCGCGCTTGTCGGGCTTACAGTCGATGTCCTGACAGATGGTCCCAGCAGGCGCGATCCGCGCATTCTGTCCGGACGGACCCGGGACGACCGCCTGGTTAACTTTTCTATCGATGACATGACCTCCTTACAAGGCATGGGAACTTGTCATGAACTTTCTCTTGCCGGTCGTTTTGTTCCCGTTAAAATAGAGCGGGCAGGTTCTTTTTCCCTGGAAGGCCATGCCGGCGTCCTTTAGAATGGTTACTGGAGACATGGAGACAAGATGCATCTGACCTTTGACCAAATCGACAAAACACGCGTCACTCCCATGATGCGACAGCTGATCGAGGAAAAAGAAAAATATCCCGACTGCCTGATCTTTTTCAGGCTCGGGGACTTCTACGAACTCTTTTTTGATGACGCCCTGACAGCTTCCCGTGAACTGGAGCTGGCCCTTACGGGCAGGGATTGCGGCCTGGAGGAAAGGGCGCCCATGTGCGGTGTCCCTCACCACGCGGCCGATTCCTACCTCAAGCGTCTGCTCGCCCGCGGTTACAAGGTGGCCATATGTGATCAGGTGGAAGACCCGGCTGACGCCAAAGGCCTGGTCGACCGGGAAGTGGTGCGCGTGCTGACTCCGGGCACCCAGATCGATCCGGATCATCTTGACTCTGCTGCCTACCGCTATCTGTGCGCCATCTGCCAGGTCAGCGGGGCATTTGGACTGGCTGCCTGCGACTTGTCCTCGGGTCGTTTTGAGACCACCGAGATGCTGTCCAACCAGGCAGAGGCACAATTGTTTGACGAACTGTCGCGGCTGCAGCCGGTTGAGTATCTGGTCAATGAACTCTTTGCCTCCAACAGGCGCTTTCTCAGTCTTGTCGAGCGGCAGCAGCTGACTTATACAGTTCTTTCGGATGAGCATTTTTCGCTGGAGAAAGCGCGCCAGGGGGGGCTCACTTTCTCGGAATCCGAAATACTGTGGCCGCGGGCGTCCGCCGCCCTCATTTTCTACCTGGAAGAAACCCAGAAAAAAACGCCTGACCAGATTGGCACCATCAAACCTTACGTGCTTCGGGACTACATGCTGCTTGACAGGGCGACGCGCGGCAATCTCGAAATAACGGAAACGATCCGGGACAGGAAGAGGCGCGGCAGCCTCTTGTGGGCAGTCGACCGCACACAGACCGCCATGGGTGCGAGATTGCTTCGCGCCTGGCTGGAACAGCCGCTGGTCGACCGGGCCAGGATCCTGCGCCGCCAGTCTTCGGTCGCGTCATTGCTGGGTCAGTTTATTTCCAGGCAAGCGCTCCGTGACGCCTTGACAGGCCTTTACGATATCGAGCGCCTGTCAGGAAGGATCGCGTCTGCGACGGTGACCCCGCGGGATCTGCTTGCCCTGAGAGGGGTTCTTGTCCGCCTTCCCGGTCTTCGCCAACTGCTGGAGGAGCATGAGGATGAGGGTTTGACTGACCTGCGCAGCGCAATCACTGAACAAGAGGAGCTTGCCTCACTTTTATCCCGGGCCCTGGTCGACGATCCCCCGCTCCTTATCACTGAGGGGGGTATCTTCCGGCAGGGCTTCAAGGCGGAACTTGACCAGGTGGCGGACGCCGCTGAACACGGCCGCGACTATGTCCTGTCCCTGGAAGCCAAGGAACGTGAGGCGACAGGAATCAAGAACCTGAAGGTCGGCTATAACCGGGTATTCGGTTATTACTATGAAGTCTCACGCGGTCAGCTGGACAAGGTTCCCGGCCATTTTGTCCGCAAACAGACCCTTGTCAACGCCGAGCGCTTCATCACCTCTGAATTGAAAGAAAAGGAAGATGCCATCCTGGGCGCCGACCAAAAGCGAAAAGCGCTCGAGTATGAGCTCTTCACGGAAATCCGGTCAACCGTCGCCGCCTATCTTGCCCCGCTCCAGGAGACAGCCAGGGCTTTGGCGGAGCTTGATGTCCTTTTGTCACTGGCTGACGTCGCGGACAAGCACAAGTACTGCCGTCCCGAAATCAGGGAAAACAATGAACTTGTCATTGTTGGCGGACGCCACCTTGTTGTCGAGCAGACCCTTGGTGCAAAAGGCGATTTTGTCGCCAATGATCTCCATTTTGACGGGGATGAAAGGCGGGCCATGGTCTTGACCGGCCCCAACATGTCAGGCAAGTCAACCTACATGCGGCAGGCTGCCCTGATCGTCCTTCTGGCCCAGATCGGAAGCTTCGTACCGGCCGAATCTGCAGTCATCGGAATCGTCGACCGCATCATGACCCGGGTTGGTGCCTCGGACGATCTGGCAGGCGGCCGGTCAACCTTCATGGTGGAGATGAGTGAAGTCGCCGCCATTCTTGATCAGGCGACTCCTGACAGCCTGCTCATCCTGGACGAAATCGGCCGCGGTACCGGGACAGCTGATGGCCTGTCCATTGCCTGGTCCGTCGTGGAGTATATTTCTGACCGTTCTCTTCTCGGCGCCCGGGCTCTTTTCGCGACGCACTACCATGAACTGATTGATCTGGGAAACCGTCTGCCCGGTGTCTTCAACGCCCATTTCGAGGTGGCTGAGCGCGACGGGGAGATCGTCTTTCTTCACCAGGTCAGGCCGGGGGGAGCCAATGAAAGCTACGGCATCGATGTCGCCAAGCTGGCCGGGGTTCCCGATTCAGTCGTCGACCGGGCACGGGAGTTGATGGCGCACCTGGAGCAATCAGGCCGGGATAAACGAAAAATCGTCAAGCGGCAGGCCAGGATCATGGACGGCCAGCAGGATTTATTCAGCGGGGCACAGTCGGTCAGGACGGCTGACGAGATCATCGGCAGACTGGAAAAGGCGGATATTGATAACATGCGGCCGGTTGAGGCCTATGGGCTTCTGATCGATTTGAAGGAACTGGCCCTGCGCCGAAAAAGGCAAAAAATGGAAGAAGAGAAGTGACCATGACCCTGATCCACAAACTGGACAAGCAGACGATTAACAGCATCGCGGCCGGGGAAGTCATTGAACGGCCGGCCTCCATCGCCAAGGAGTTGATTGAGAACGCTTTGGATGCCGGAGCCTCCTTTGTCCGCTTGTCCATTGAGCGGGGCGGGATCAAAAAAATCTCCTGTGAGGATGACGGCGCGGGAATGTCCAGAGAAGACGCCCTCCTGGCCCTGGAGAGTCACGCCACCTCCAAGCTGGTCAGGACAGAGGATTTGTTTCTGCTTGAGACCATGGGTTTTCGCGGTGAAGCACTTCCTTCAATCGCGGCTGTCTCACGACTTGAGCTTCGGACCCGCCGCCGGGAGGACGAAGAGGGCACCCGGATTCTGGTGGAAGGCGGAGAGAGGACATTCGAGGGGCCCTGCGGCATGGCGCCCGGCACCGCCATCCAATGCAGGGATCTTTTTTACAATACGCCGGCCCGCTATAAATTTCTTCGCTCCGATGCCTCGGAAGCCGGGGCTGTCGCCGGCATAACGGGCAAGATCGCCCTGACCCGGCCGGATGTCTCTTTTCGGCTTGAACGCGGCGATGATGGCAAAGAGCTCCTTTATACGCCGGGGGACAACCAGCTTCTCAGCGCCATCTATGCTGTCTTCGGCAATGAGGCGGCCCGGGAGATGAGGCCGCTTTCCAGTCAGGAAGCTCCGGTCAAAATCACGGGCTTCATGACGGGTCCCACCGCGGCGCGCCACAACAGGTCAAGGCAGGTCTTCATTGTCAACGGCCGCGTGATCCAGTCACCCATCCTGCGAAGCGCGGTCGACGAGGCCTGCAAGACCTGGTTTATGAAAGGGCGCTACCCGCAGCTGGTCATAAGTCTTGTCATTCCCGGAAACCTCGTCGACGTCAATGTCCACCCGCAAAAAACCGAATTGCGCTTCTGGGATGAACGCTCTGTTTTCCGCGCTGTTTTCCACGCGGTGCGCGCGGCCCTTGAAGAAGAAGCGCATATAGTCCGGCCCTCACCGGCAGAAAAGCAGCTGCAGGAGGAGGAAACTTTGCCTCCTGCCCGCCAGCTGGACCTTGGAAATCTTGTCTCCTACCGGAAAACGGGGCCGGCTTTTCAGGAAGAAGAGCACCCTCAGGCGGGCGGTGAGGCCGGATTGCCTGTTCGTGACGATACGGCCCCTGCCAAAAGAAAAGAAGATCCGGCTGTAAAAGAGGAGATTGCCTCCTTGTTGGAAGCGCGGCTGATCGGCACCTTCCTTAATACCTACATCCTTCTTGATGACAGCCAGTCGCTGGTTCTGATCGATCAGCACGCCGCGCACGAAAGAATCCTCTATGAAGAACTCCTGACGCAACGAAATGAGGAAGGAGACCTGCGCGCCGCGGGACAGATCCTCATGACCCCCCTGCGGATGGAGCTGAGTCCGGAGGAGCTGTCCCTGCTGGAAGAAGAGGCAGAATATTTTAATGCGCTTGGCTTTGACTACCAGGCCTTTGGCGGCAATACAATTGCCTTGAGGGCGGTTCCGTCAGGGAAGGCCGGCAGGTCCGCAGTGAACCCGTCCGCTGCCTTTCGCGCGGCGCTTGACGCCCTGGCAGCCGCCCGCCGGACCGGGCGGGAGCCGGATGATTCGGAAACCTTGCACCAAATTGCCTGCAAGGCCGCCGTCAAGGCTAATGACCGCTTGAGTGAAGACGAAATCCGCCTTCTGATCAAAGGCCTTGTGACTCTTTCCAATCCCTTTCATTGCCCGCATGGCCGCCCTGTCGCCCTGCGCTTCAGCCGTGAGGACATTGAAAAACTTTTCGGGAGAATTGTCTAGATGGCTGAAAAGGGCCCGCAAGCCTCCCTTTACCGGTCTGACAGCCTGGAGGAGCTTTTTGACAGGCTCTTGTCGCGGGTCCTGGAGGATGCGTCTGCTATACCCGTGATCACGGGGCCGACAGCTGTGGGAAAATCCAAATTGGCCATGAGGCTGGCCCTTGAAACAGGCGGCGAGATCGTGTCGGCTGATGCCATGCAGGTCTACCGCGGCTTCGATATCGGGACGGCCAAACCTGCCCCAGAGGACCGCTTGACTGTCCCGCACCACATGCTGGATATCCTGGACCCCTGTGAAGGGATCAGTGTCGCTACTTTTGTTGAAGAGGCAAGCGGTCTGCTGGAATCTCTTATGGAGGAGCAAAGAAGACCCATTCTGTGCGGGGGCAGTGTCCAGTACCTTTCAGCCTTGCTTGACGGATTGAAATTTGTTGGCAGCAAACCAGATCCCGCTTTGCGTAAAAGGCTGGCCCGGCAAGTTGATGACCGCGGCCTGGAGGCATCATGGGAATTGATTCGGCAAATAGATCCTGGGTCGGCAGAGGCGATCGCTCCCGCTGACAGGCGGCGGATCATCCGGTTTTTTGAACTTCATCAACAGACCGGTATGACCAAGACCGCCCTCAATGAAGCGTCCAGGGCAGGCGGCCCGCGCTTTCGCTTTCTGCCCTTCTGGCTTGACATGGCACCCAGGCAGATGCTTTACGACCGGATCGACCGGCGTGCCCGAGCCATGTTTGAAGATGGCTTGCTGGACGAGGTCAGGGACTTGATGGGCCGGTATCCGGATTATGAGAACTGTCCGGCCTTTCGCGGGATAGGTTACCGGGAGGCGGTCTTGTTTCTGAAAGGGGAGATCAGCGCCGCCGAATGCTGTGAGTTTACGGCGCGTTCGACACGACGTTACGCCAAACGGCAGCAGACCTGGCTTCGCAAACGTAAAGATCTGAATATTTTGCTGCTGGATCTTGATAAAACAGACTAGAAGAAGGAATTTCGTCATCAACGAAAATCCTGCTGTCCCGGCACCTTATTCTGTAATGGCATTCAGCCCAATAGACTAGAAAAGGAGTCGGTCATGGAGCAGTACAAAGAAAAGAATGTAAAAGAAGGCAGTAAACCATCACTTTCACAGACAATCCGGATCCAGGAAACATTTCTCAATCACTGCAGACGGGAAAAAATCAATGTCGTCATCCAGTTATTCGACCAGACCATCATCGAAGGTTTGATCATCGGCTTTGACCGCGACTCGATTGTCGTGGCGTCGCGCGGGACCCAGCAGCTGCTCTACAAGACTTCAGTCGTCTGCATCAAACCCTTTGAAGAGCTGCACCTGATCTTCAATGAGGCCAGAAGGGCGCCGCGCTCGGGTACGACCTACCCCCGGGTTGTTTCCTACCCGCCGGTCAGGCAGCACTGATCAGACGTCCATCCGCAGCAATCCCCGGACCACACCGAGGATCATGGTGCCCTCACGGTCGAGCGGAATGTCCTCGTACCGCTCATTTTCGGGGTGGAGGTAATAGGGGCCTCCCGGGTGGCGCTTCAGGGTTTTGACCGTCGCTTCGTCGTCAAGAAGCGCGACAACAATCTCGCCCTCGTCGGCCATGCTCTGCTTCTCAATGATGACAATATCGCCGTCAAGGATGGCGGCGCCCGTCATACTGTCACCCTCGATTCTCAAGGCAAAGACCGATTCAGCGCCCGGCCGGAGCGGGAAGGGGAGAGGAAGCATGCGCTCGACGTTTTCAGCAGCCAGGATCGGTTTGCCGGCAGTTACCGTACCGACGAGCGGAATCTGCTGCCCTGATTCGGTTTCCAGTGCGGGGACACGGATGGAACGCCGTTTTCCGGAATCCATCTCGATGCGGCCGTCCGCTGTCAGCCTCTTCAGGTGGCTGTAAACCGTCGAGGTGGACCGCAAACCGACACCCTGTCCGATGTCACGCACGGAGGGGGCATAGGAATGCTTCTGAATATAATTGCAAATGAATTCGTAGACTGCATCCAGCGTCTGATCGACATTGGCCCTGGTGAACGGATATGTAGGCTTCATAATGACCTCCCGGATTGCCGCGTGTCTTGCGCGAACAATCTTTCTGTATAGACATAGTAACAAAACAATTGTTCAGTATCAAGCCTGATGAAAAAGCTGGATTCCGCGCAGCATATGCTAAAATAGACAGGATCAGGAGCAGGATGATGCAGGAACAAGCTTCCAACAATTTAAGGCCTGGCATGACACCATCAGGTCCGCGGCCCAAGCCAAGAGGTCAGATGAACCGCAAGGACACTTTTCTGACCAGATACTACGAGCCTGTCCGCGGAAGCATCAAGGAGGACGCGCGGACCGGTCACAGGATTTACAGGCTCAAAGGCTACACAACGGTTGACAAGATCAATCGCAAGTTCCAACAGGAACGCAACCAGCGGTCACTCAGAAATGTTCTGACCTTCCTCATGATCATTATTTTGCTTGTTATTCTGATTGCCATCTATAATCCATTTACCAATATCGATGAATGGAAAAAAATCAGCGGCGAAGACAGTTTGTACAAAAAGCAGCGCCAGACGACCACAACAGAGAAAATTACGCAATTCCCGTAGGAGAGGGGATCCGGGCCTGATTTTGATTGCGCCAGGATGCTTTTAAAAAGCTTGTAACCATGGAGAGGCTGTTCCAGGCATTTTAAAAAGGCCTTTTTATGGCTGATCCTGCTTTTTGAATCCTTAAGCCGGAAAAGGACACTGTACTTCGTAAAATTTATATTTTACGAAGTACGATTACAGGGAACAGCCTAACCCATCACCCTTCCTTCCAGAATTTTTAAAAGCTCCTCCCGCTCCTCTTCCGGTTTTTCAGCGGCCAGAAGATTCAAGGCGATGCGCGCCCCCTTGTCCATATTGTGTGAACCGGCCAGAACCAGAAATTCATTTTCAGAAACGAGCGGTAATATTCTTCGGATGGCGTCTTGCAGATTTGCCTCATACAGGATCTCATAGCCGGCTTTTGTCAGATCATCCAGGACGGCACTTTCTTCCTGGCTTGATACCAGGTCCCTTTTTCGTGCGGTGTCCTTGCTGCTAGTGACCATAAAAGTCTGCCAGTTGATCTTGTCCCTGTACCGGGCAAACTGGCCGGCGACCTCCCGGTTGACCTGGATTCCCCTGTTGCCCCTGACGGCGTAAACAATCCGGACCGGCCTGCCCTCAGTCATAACTGTAAGTGCTTCCAGCATCTTGCGTGTGTTGTCCTCATCGCTGATGTGGTCGTCGATGATGGTGAAATCCTTCTGGTATATGACCTGCAGGCGCCTTTCAACACCGGCGAAGGCCGCAAGAGCCGAAGCAGCGTCGGAAATCCCCACGCCGTAACAGCCGGCAAGGATGATTGCGGCCATGGCGTTGTATACGGAATGACGGCCCGGAACGATCAGGCGGACCGGCCAACGGCCGGGCATGATTATCCCTCTCTTGCATTTCAGCGGGGAACGGATCACCAGGTCAAAGTGAGGGATTCCCCCCGGCAGGACCAGATCTTCTGCTGATACCTGGGCGTCCGGAATAGCGATCCCTATTGAGATCACCTGACCTTCACTTTCATTGTGGAGTTTATAGACTTCCGCTTCGTCCCGGTTCAGGATTACGGGAGTGCCTTGGGCGACATGGCGCACAAGCCTGGCCTTGGCCTCATAGTAGGCTTCAAATGATCCGTGGTCGGGCATGTGGTCAGGCGTAATATTCAAAAAGGCGACGGCGTCATACTCAATTCCGTACACACGGTACTGCGCTTCCGCGATGGACGAGACTTCCATGGAAACGACCTTTACTCCGGCCTCGACTTGCGATCTCAGCATGGCATGGAGGTCCGAACTTTCCGGAGTGGTTAGCGATGAGGGAATCTTTTCCTTTCCATAGCTGTAGGCAACCGACCCGATCTGCGATGTCATGACACCCTGACTTGCAAGGATATGTTGTACCATCGAGGTCGTAGTCGTCTTGCCATTGGTGGCAGTCACCCCGATCATGAAGAGTTCCCGGTCCGGATAGCCGTAAAAGGCGCGTGACAATTCGGCCAGGGCTTGCCTGGCGGCCGGAACCTTTATTTCCGGGATCTTTTCAAGGCCTGCGGCCCTTTCGGTTATGATGGCCGCGGCGCCTTTCGCGATGGCTTGATCGATGAAAAGGTGGCCGTCGGTCAGGGCGCCGGGAATGGCAACGAATATAAAGCCCTGTTCGAGCTTGCGCGAGTCACAGGTAACGCCCCGGATCAAGGGATCATGGGGCATGGAAAGGATCTCATGTTCAGATAAAGCAGTCAGCAGTTCGGATAAACGCATGGTTTGATCTCCGTTTCAGCAGCCAAATGGCCAATTATCCCGGATTTTCAGTGGTTCATTTTCACTTATTTATACTTCGCCATCAATAAAATGAATCAGGTCGTCCAGCATATCAGGCCGGTCGGGTAGGCACCTGCCTGCGCTTGAAACAGCTTGGCAGCTTGTGACCGCAATTTTCTAAATCCCAAAATCATTGACAGTACCAAGGCAGCAAGGGAAAATTGAAGTGAGCAATCGGGTTTGGCGGCCATGAATCCGCTTCTCGTATTTATGTCCTTCCGCCCTGTTGAAACCAAGATAGTATGACTAAGATTTAATACTGATAATACCAGATAATTTTCTGGTAGACACTTTCCTGTTGACCTATTAGTATGACAAAGATTTAAACTTAATACTACTATTTGATAGTCTGGTAGACATCTTGTCGAGGCCTTATTTGAAACGACGGCTGTCCCCTCCCCTGCGATCTTTTCGCACAGCCGGGGAAGTTCGTCCCTTTCCGCGCCGACGGTGCCAAAGACAAGATGGGGATCCATCTTCCTGACAGTTTTGGGCAACAGAACCGCATGAGCCTGGCCGATCGGTCCAGTCGATCCCGGATAACCGGCACGGTATTGTTTCATTTGGATGGCCTCCTCTCCCCGGCCCCTTTTCAAGCTACAGCGCAAGTATATCAATTATACAGGCGCGTGATAAGATAAGGACAATGAGCATTGCCAAGGATCAACGCATCGACAGCTTCCCGCGTTTGGAAGAGTTTCTGGGCTACATCCAGGCAATCCTGGAGCGCTCGGAAGGTACGGTTCGCCAGTACCGTTATGACCTGGTCCTCTTTTTCCGTTTTCTCATCGCCGATAATCGCAGCCTGCAGCCGGAAGATGAGGGCTGGGATGACATCGATATCTCCATTGTAGATGATTCTTTTTTAAGGTCGCTTCAATTGTCTGATTTATACGCCTACATAACCTGGCTGGCGGCTACCAGGAAGACAGCGCCTTCAACCAGGGCGCGGCGGACATCGTCCCTTCGCACCTTCTTTGATTACCTGGCCTCCAAGGCCCATGTTCTTTCTGAAAATGTCGCTGCCAACCTGGAGTCACCCAAGCAGGCAAAAAGACTGCCCCGCCACCTCTCACTTGAGGAGAGCCGTGAACTCCTGTTCGCGGCGTCCAAAGAAGAATCGCGCTTTTCGACCCGTGATTACTGCATCCTGACTCTCTTTTTGAACTGCGGCCTGCGTTTGTCCGAGTTATGTGGCATTGATCTGTCCTCCTGGCGCGGCGATACCCTGACAGTCATCGGCAAAGGCAACAAGGAGCGTACCATCTATCTGAACAGCGCCTGTATCAAGTCCATGGAAGATTACCTTCCCGACAGGATCACGCCGGTCAGCCACGACAAAGACGCCCTTTTCATCTCCAGGATCGGCAAGCGCGTGACGCCGCGGGCTGTTCAAAATATCATCAAGAAATACATCCTGTCGGCCGGCCTGGATCCCGAGCGCTACTCGACACATAAGCTGAGGCACACGGCCGCCACCCTCATGTACCAGTACGGTGAAGTGGATATCCGGAGCCTGCAGGCGCTTTTGGGGCATTCGTCGGTGGCTACAACTGAAATCTACACCCATATTGACCAGCGGGCCCTCCATGAAGCGGTGGAACAGAATCCATTGAACCTGGAGCGTATAGATAAAAGGGAAACAAAAGACGGGTAAGCTGCCTTTTTCTTCACCGACTCTCATTTGGATAATTATTTTTGATTATTTTCTGCTGTAATCCCTGAGGATCTTTCGTGATGTGTTTTTTGGGAATTCCTGATCCCGGATCTTGACCTGGCGGATTCCCTGGTAAGCTGGAATCTGTTCGTTGAGATTCCCGACCAGCTCCTTCATCAGTCCCAGGATGGCTTCATCCTCAAGGTCCTTGCCCAGACGTTCCTGGACTTCTTCCCTGTCGGGGAAGATCTCAACCGTGAGGATGGCATCGCCTCTGTCATTTGTTTCAGCGTAGACCACGCTTTCCGTGATCTCGGGGTTCCGGTTCAAGACCGCTTCCAGCTCCTCGGGAAAGATATTCTTCCCGTTCTTTGTGATGATGGTATTCTTCTTCCGGCCTGTGATAATCAGAAAACCCTCTTCGGTGATACAGCCCATATCCCCCGTATGGTACCAGCCGTCCACGATGGCTTCTTCTGTCAGCCCTGGATCCTCATAGTAGCCCAGCATCAAATTGGGACCCGAACCCAGGATTTCTCCCACTCCGTTTTCATCAGGATCAAGGACGCGGATCCTGTTTTCAGGCAAGGGCAGGCCGGCCGAATCATGGCGGAAATGTTTCTCGCGGTTCAGGGCCAATATGGGGGCGAACTCCGTCAGGCCATAACCCTGAACGGCGACAAAACCCCAGTCATGGAAATCTTTCAAGATCTGGGGGTTGATGGCGGCGCCGCCGGAAATAAAGGTCCGCATCCGGCCGCCCAGGCTTTGGTGGATGGCCTTGAAGAGGGTCCTGCGAAGATCGATGCCCATTATTTTCAGACCGCGTGAAATGGCCATCATGCGGAGGGTCAGCTTTTCCTTGCCCTGTTTCCGGATATTTCGCCAGATGATCCGGTGCATGGATTCCAGCAGGAGCGGAACACAGAGAATACAGCTGGCCTGCGATTCCTTCAGGTTCCGGGTGATATAGCGCAAGCCCTCTGCCTGGGCTATGGTGTCCCCTTTATAAATCTGATAGAGGAAGCCGCAGGTGCATTCATAAGTATGGTTGAGGGGCAGGACAGACAGGAGGGTGTCGTCGTGTTTGATCCCAATAAAAAGAAGCTGGCCCATCCCCATAATGTTGGCGCAGATGGTCTTGTGACTGTGCATGACACACTTGGATTTATCCGTTGTGCCGGAGGTGAAGAGCAGGGCTGCCAGCTTGTCCGGATCAATCTCCATTTGAAGGTATCTTTGATCGCCTTGGGCCACAAGCTGTCGGCCCTGGCGCAGGAGGTCATTCCAAAGAAGAAGGGGGACGGCCCTCCCTCCTTCCAGGATCAGCTGCCCCGGCCTGCCGGTGATCTCCCGGTTATCGTCCTCTTTTGTTTTTCCCGCGGCAAAGGCCAGGTCGTTGATCAGGATCAGGTGTTCAAGGGTGGGGACAGATGGCGCCACATTCTCCACCCGGTCCGCAAAGCGGGGCGAATAGATGATGGCATGGCAGCGGGAGCGGTTGAAAAGGCTCAGGAGTTCATCCGCCTGCAGCTCATTGTCGATGGGGACCATGATGATCCCGCTGTTGATGCCGGCCAGATAGGACACATACCATTCATAGCGGGTCTCTGCCACGATGGCCAGCCGGCTGTCACCTCCAAGCCCGAGTTCCAGCATGCTGGTGGCCAGACTTTCCACATCTTCATGAAACTGTCTATAGCTGACCGGAAAATAGGCTTGCCCGCGTTGGGGTTTTGTCAAAAAAGCATTATGATCCGAAAATGCAGCAAGGGATTGCTCCAGCATATCCTTTAAATCTCTGATCTCATGATAAGGGTGCAGTGGGTATTTATAATCCAAGATCCGGTGTCCTTTGCGGCTTCTAACTGAAAAAAGCCTGAGCCAGCCGAAGTGATTCTTTTCCGCTGGCTCAGGCAAAGGGGTTCTCCAATTTTTCAGTTTCTCATATTCTCCAGGAAGACCTTATAGGCCTCGTAGGTCTTGTAAACATCGATCTTGCTGGTGATCTCAAAACAGGAGTGCATGGAAAGCACAGGAACACCGCAGTCGATGACTGAGATTCCCAGATCGGCCTGGTAGATGGCGACCGTCCCGCCGCCGCCCTGGTCCACTTTCCCCAGCTCACCTGTCTGCCAGGGTACATCATGTTCTTCCATCAGCCGTGTTACCTCATTGAAGTATTCGGCATTGGCGTCCGAAGTACCGCCCTTGCCCCGGGCACCCGTGTACTTGAAAAAGGCAATCCCGCGGCCGGCATAGGCGTTGTTTTTGGGATCGGAAACGGAACAGAAGGTGGGGTCGTAGGCGTTGGCCACGTCAGAAGACAGCATGGCTGACTTCTCAATCTGGTCCTGCAGCTCGATGGCAGACGGTTCACGCCCCAGGATGGAGCGGACCATGCGGCGCTGGATAGAGGGAAAAAGCTGTGACCGGGCGCCTGTGATGCCGCCTGAACCGGTCTCCTCCTTGTCGTAGAGGATTACCATGCCGGTGCGTTTCAAAGGCGTCCTGGCGTCGATCAGGGCGCGCAGGGCCGTGTAGGCACAAACGCGGTCGTCCTGGCCGTAACCGCCGATCATGGACCGGTCGAAACCGACGCAGCGCGCTTTGGTGGCCGGCACGATTTCTATTTCAGCCGTAACCAGATCGCGCTCAGTGAAACCGTAGCGGTCAAATAGAAGATTCAAAACACCTAGCTTGAAGCGCTCCTTGATCTCGTCGCCTCCAGGAAGCGGAATGCTGCCCGCAAGCACATTCAATTCCTCTCCTTCGATGACTTCCGACGCGGTCTTCTTCATCTGGTCCGCGCCCAGGTGAGGCAGCAAATCAGTGATGGTGAAGACCGGGTCATCCGCTTCTTCGCCAATGGAGAGCTTGATGGTCTCCCCTTCTTTTGTAATCACCACCCCGTGCAGGGCCAGGGGTGTTGCCGCCCACTGGTATTTCTTGACACCGCCGTAGTAATGGGTTTTGAGCAGGGCCAGGTCATCCGACTCGTACAAGGGGTTGGGTTTCAGGTCCAGCCTGGGTGAATCGACATGGGCGCCGACCAGGTTGAAACCCAGGAGAGGATCGGCTGTTCCAATGACGGCTGCCACAATTCCCTTGCCGTGCACAGTCTCATAGACCCGGTCGCCCGCCTTCAGGGGTTGGTCTGTCTTATACTCACGGTAGCCTTCCGACCGCAAGAGCCCGACAGCCAAGTCTACGAATTCGCGTTCTGTCTTTCCCTGGTCGAGGGCTTCTTTGTAGTCTTCACAAAAAGCCATGACAGCTTTCATTTCCTTCTCATTTTCAGGATCCCAAAGATTCTTAAATGAAAAGGTCAACTTCTTGCGCAGCTTTTCGACCTCGTCCTTTTTCTTTTCATCCAGTTTGCTCATGATATTCCTTTCATCCTTCGAAAATTCTAGTCGTGCCCGTTATGGTCAAGTATCTTGAACTTGGCCTGACGCTCAGCTGTCATCATATCGTGATTGAGATAATACTGTTCAAGCGCCTTTTTCACGGCCTGCTCGGCCAGAACCGAGCAGTGCATCTTCACTTTCGGCAAGCCGTCGAGAGCTTCCGCAACCGCCTGGTTGGTGATATCGAGGGCTTCGTCCGTTGTCTTGCCTATGATCAGTTCCGTTGCCATACTCGATGTGGCAATGGCGGAACCACAGCCGAATGTCTTGAACTTGGCGTCGACAATTATATTGTTTTCTATTTTCAGATCCATCTTCATAATATCGCCGCAGATGGGGTTTCCGACGGTTCCCGACGCGTCGGCGTCTGGGATTTCCCCCATATTGCGCGGTTTCATGAAATGATCCAGAACCTTTTCACTGTATTCCATCCAGACCTCCCCGGGCCGCTTCTCTGCTTAGTCCAGCCCGTAACCGTCCCTTATTTTAACATCCACACCCCCCTGGGGAGGAATCAGGGCTTTTAGTTTTCCTTTATTATAGTCGGCGTAGAGGGGTGACATCTCCCTTAACCGCTCGATGACCAGCGGGATATCGACAAGAAAGCGGTCAATCTCCTCCTCCCCTGTCACCCTGCCGATGGTGACACGAAGTGAACCGTGCGCGATCTCAGCCGGCATGCCGATGGCAAGGAGCACGTGGGAGGGATCCAGGGAGGCGGAGGTGCAGGCTGATCCGCTTGAACAGGCGTAGCCCAGCGAGTCCAGCAAGAGGAGAATGGACTCCCCTTCGATAAACTCAAAGGAAAAATTAGCATTATTGGGCAATCTTTTTTCAGGATGCCCGTTTAATTTCGTGTGGGGCACGCTTTCGATGACAGCCTTGATCAGGCGGTCACGAAGCGCGATCTGCCTTTTTGATTCGCTTTCCATCCCGATCAGGGAAAGCTCAAAGGCTTTGGCAAGGGCAGCGGCGCAGGCGACATTTTCAGTCCCTCCGCGCTGGCGCCGTTCCTGGGCGCCGCCATCCAGCAGGCGTTCAATCCGAAGCCCTTTGCGCTTGTACAACAGACCGATGCCCTTGGGCGCGTAAAGTTTATGGCCGGAAAAAGACATGAGGTCGCAATTCAATTGGCGCGGTTTTACCGGCAGGGCTCCCAGCGCCTGGACCGCGTCGGAGTGGAAAATGACATTGGCTTTGCGGCAAATGGCACCGATTTCCCCGACCGGCTCAAGGGTTCCTATTTCGTTGTTGGCCATCATGATGGAAACAAGGATTGTGTCCGGGCGGATTGCGGCCTGAACAGCCTTGGGATCAACCAGTCCCTGGTCGTCCACTTCCAGATAGGTGACCTCAAAGCCTTCCTTTTCAAGTGCCTCCATTGTGTGCAATACCGCGTGATGCTCGATGGTTGATGTGATCAGGTGGCGTCCCCTCCCCTGCCTCGCGCGCGCGGCACCTTTGATGGCCCAGTTGTCCGACTCCGTGCCGCAGGAAGTGAAAAATATTTCTTCAGGCAGAACACCAAGACCTCCTGCGATGGATGCCCGCGCCTCCTCCAGTATCCGGGCTGCCTGATGTCCCTCTCTGTAAAAAGATGACGGGTTCCCGTAATTGTCACGCAAAACAGACAAAAGAAGGTCGGTCACTTCCTGCCGGGGCGCCGTGGTCGCGGCGTGATCGAAATAAACACGAGGCAGTTTCGGGGCTTCCTGTATCCGCTGTTCCAAAGTCTTATCCAAAGCCTTCTCCTCCCTTTGAACTCACTTATCGCGGCCGTCCGGATCGGAGCTGTCTTTTCGGCCGCGCCTGATTTCCCTGACCTTCTTCATCCATTCGGCTATTTTAGACTCGTAACCGTATTCTGACGGTTCATAATAGACGCGTCCGGCCAACTCGTCAGGAAGAAAAGTCTGCCCTGAAATAGCGTCCGGGAAGTCGTGATCGTAAAGGTAACCCTGTCCATAGCCCAGCTCCTCCATGCCTTTGACCGGCGCATTGCGCAAGTGGAAAGGAATGGAGGCCGTCCGGCCGCTATCAATCTCTGCCAGTGCCTTGTCAATGGCCTGGTAGGCACGGTTTGATTTCGGACTGGTCGCGACAGCGATTACCGCCTCCGCGAGAATGATCCGGGCTTCCGGCATCCCCGTCATCAGGGCTGCCTGCCAGGCATCATGCGCCAGAGAAAGAATCTGGGGGTTGGCAAGCCCCACATCTTCGGCAGCGCAGATTGTAATGCGGCGGCCGATGAAACTGATGTCCTCGCCTCCTGCCAGTGCCCGGGCCAGGTAAAAGACAGCCGCGTCCGGATCACTTCCCCGCATGGACTTGATCATGGCAGAAACCGTATCGTAGTGTTCCTCCCCTGTCGCGTCGAAGCGTGAAGTCTTCTTTTGCATGGAATCCAGGATGGTCTCCCGGGTCAGGGTAATGGAGCCGTTCTCATTGACAGGAGTCGTCATGGCGGCAAGTTCCAGGCCGTTCAAGGCGATCCGGGCGTCACCGCCGGAAAGACCGGCGATCATCTTCATGGCCGCGGGGTCAATCTTGATCTTAAGCAGGCCAAGGCCTCGTTCTTCATCTTCGAGGGCCCGCTTCATGACCTCAAGGATATCTTCCTCAGTCAGAGGATAAAGCTGAAAAACAGTGGAACGCGAAATCAGGGCTTTGTTAACCTGGAAAAAGGGATTTTCCGTGGTTGCCCCGATCAGGATTAAGCGGCCGCTCTCGACCGAGGGCAACAAGGCGTCCTGCTGGGCTTTATTGAAGCGGTGGATCTCATCAATGAAAAGGAGGGTCCGGCCGCTGGGGGTCAGGAGCGGATTTTCCGTATCGGTGATCACACGCTTGATGTCAGCAACACCGGAGGTCACCGCGTTCAGCTGCCTGTAGTTGGAGCGGGTGGTATTGGCAATCACGTGAGCCAGCGAAGTTTTACCTGTCCCCGGCGGGCCAAAGAGAATGATGGAGGACAGCCTGTCTGCCGTGATCATCCGCCACAACATTTTCCCTTGCGCCAGAATGTGGCGCTGGCCGATAAAATCGGCCAGCGTTACCGGCATCATGCGGTAAGCCAGCGGCTCCCGCCGCCCGCTATCAGTTTCCTGGTCAGACGAGGTCATGGTAGAGTGGGAATCGCTCACAGAGCGCCGCCACACGGCTGCGGATCTCCTCCTGGCTCAGTTCAAACTCAAATACTGCCTTGGTGATCAGTTCGGCGATTTCACGCATTTCAGCTTCACCCATACCGCGGGTCGTGACGGCAGGCGTTCCAATGCGCAGTCCGGATGTCACCATGGGCGATTCGGTCTCGAAGGGAACCGTGTTCTTGTTGGTCGTGATATGGACGCTGTCCAGGCGTTCCTGCATCTCTTTGCCCGTTACGCCGGCACTTTTTAACTTAAGCAGGAGCAGATGGGTGTCGGTGCCTCCCGATACCAGTTCTATTCCGCGCTCGACAAGCGCTTCACCCAGTACACGGGCATTGTCGACGACCCGGGCCTGGTAAGCATTAAAGGAGGGATCAAGCGCTTCCTTGAAGGCGACAGCCTTGGCCGCGATGACATGCATCAGGGGGCCGCCCTGGAGTCCCGGGAAAACCGCTGAGTCAATCTTGCGGCGGTATTCCTCCTTGCAAAGGATGATGCCTCCGCGGGGGCCCCGGAGCGTCTTATGGGTAGTTGAAGTGACAAAATCAGCGTAGGGAACAGGATTCATATGAAGCCCTGCGGCGATCAGACCCGCGATATGGGCCATATCGACGAGCAGGAGCGCTCCGACTTCATCGGCAATTTCGCGAAACAGCTTGAAGTCGATGGCGCGCGGGTAGGCGCTGGCGCCCGTCACGATCATTTTCGGCTTGAAATCACGGGCACGCTTACGGACAATATCGTAGTCAATCTGTTCCGTAACCGGATCCACCTGATAGGCTTCTGCCTGATAATACCTGCCGGAAATGTTGATCTTCATGCCGTGTGTCAGGTGGCCGCCGTGGGCAAGATCCAGGCCGAGGATGGTATCCCCGGGTTCCAGCATGGCATAATAAACCGCCGTGTTGGCAGAGGCGCCGGAATGCGGCTGGACATTGGCGTGTTCCGCCCCGAAAAGTTCTTTGACACGGTCGATGGCCAACTGCTCGGCAATGTCAACAAATTCACAGCCGCCATAATAGCGTCTTCCCGGATAACCTTCAGCGTATTTGTTGGTCATGATAGAGCCCATGGCTTCCAATACAGCCTGGCTGACGAAGTTCTCCGAGGCAATCAGCTCGAGGTTCTGACGCTGACGTCCGAGTTCATCCATCAGGGACTCGTAAATATCAGGATCAACGGCCTTAACGTGGTCGTACGGCATTATTACATACCTCCTTAAAGGGAAATTTTTATACACAAGTATAGTAACATAGTTGCTTTGGCGCACGGGTAACAGGCATGCCAGG
>CAZSFQ010000021.1:0-21789 GCA_964606165.1 uncultured Mageeibacillus sp. | reverse complement strand
TGACCGGTAATCTCTTGGCCTTGAGTCCGGTGTACAGGCATGATAAAGTGATAAACTCGACTTTGACAGCAAAAAGAGGAAATAACCCCTGTAACATCTGTGGATACGACGTTACAAGGGTTATCGCAATGTAGAGAATCGTTATCTATCGGGGTCTTGGTTTGAATCTTTTGGTCGCCGCATTCAACTTTCTCAACTCCCCCTTGGTGTAGTAGAGGCTGTCCAAAGAGATCCCCAGCGCCTGCCCCATCGTTTCAATCACCTCGTCATAGTAAAAGGATCGAAAAAGGTTGGCATCGACGGGCCCCATCTGAAACCGCTTCAGCGATTGGACCAGCTGTTCGGGGGCATAGGCCTGGGCCGTGGCTTTGGAAAGCAAGCGCAAGATGAGCAGTGCATAAAAGCAGGTCATGAAGTGCGCGTCAATACGCTGTTCTAAGGTGAGATTCACCGGCTGGGTCTCAAGCGTGTCCTTGGTAATGCGAAAGCTGCGCTCGATCTCCCACAGGTCATGGTAGGCACCCACGACCTCGTAGTCCGGCAAGGTGTACTCGCTGGTCACGATACAGTAGTAGCCATCATACTGGGCGTCCTCTTCGATCTGCGCCTCATTCAAGAAAGGCAGCCTTTTGGTCTCCATCACTTCGCCGGTCTTAGGGTCGTAGTTTATGTTACTCACATAACGAAGAGCCCCGGACACCTCACTTTTGTTATAGCGTGAAGGGGATTCAATGATCCGCCTTGCCTTTTGGATGGCCTCTTCCCGTTTGTGGCGCTGGCGTTTGGCATAGGCTTCGTTGTAGCAGGCGATCTGTTTGACATCAATGGGGATCTTGCGCTTCACGTCATCCGCATGGGTCACCCAAAAGTCATGCGGGTAGGGCCTGGATTTCATCAGGAATATAGGCGCGTCTTCACCGCCCTTGCCCGCTTGCTTCACCACGCCGTCGACTTTTCGATAGCCATCAGGATCCAGGACAAAGGACTGCAAAGCGCTGTCTGCGCCGCGTACCTTCTGGGAGAAGATGAAACCATCCCCCTTGACCATGAGAAAGGCCACATTGTCACCGCTGTTCATGGCCTTGTCCGCTACGGTCACGATGCGGCCCAAGCCGTAATGCTTTCTTGTGTCCTGGATGAGGGGCATCAGGGTCTGACTGTCATGGGTATTGCCGGGAAAGAGCCGGTAGGTGATGGGGATGGCATCCTGGTCCAGGAGGAGTCCCATCTGAACTAAAGGCTTTCGTGAGTTGCGTTTACACGCCCCCTTCTTTCGTAAATCGTCTTCCACATCGATCTCGAACTGGTAGTTGGTCACATCGTAAAAGACCCGGTCGGTCTTTCGTCCATACTGGGCGGTTACCTGCTGGTGGACATGGACCAGCAGATCCTCCTTGAGCGTTCGCAAGTAGTCAAGGCCCCGGTAGATGTCATGGAGCTCACAGTTGAAGGGCCGGGGGAATCGTGCTTTTTCAAAGGAATTGGCCCGCTTGGAGCCGGGGGCAAGGATGCGTGTATAGACCAGTAACTGCAAAAGATCGTTCAGGGAGAACTGAATGTCAAAACGCCGCTGCCGGCTTACCAAAAAAGGCTCCATCCCCAGGCTGTGGTAGATGGCGCTCAGCGGAAGATGTCCCAAATGTTTGAGCTCGTCCGTCCCCACCGTGATCTTTTGTCCCATAGGCACGGTAATGGTCTCCACCCGACTGCCTTGCTCCTCCAGACGCTCTTCTTCCATCCGGGCCGCCACCTGCTTGAAATGGGCGAGGGGGTCCTCATATTGGTCAAGGAACTCGTCAACGTAACCGATCTTTTGGATCGTCTTATGGCGGGTCTTTTTTGTGACCGGGTCCCTGTAGCCGTGCGCGATCGACATATAGATGCGCCCTGACTTTGTCTTGTAATGCTTGAGGTACATGTCGGTCCTCCCGTGTTTTCTTTTATGCTAGCACATATCACGACATATGTCAACATATTATTGCTTTCAGCTTGACAAAAATATAACGCCCTAATGGCGTTGCGGCAGTCAATTCAAGGTTTGCGGATTGTTAACTAACTGTCAAACTCCCGGTCCAGCATAAGCACCTCCCTTCTTTGATTATGACCGGTAATCTCTTGGCCTTGAGTCCGGTGTACAGGCATGATAAAGTGATAAAGCGAAAATGTAAAATAATCATTATTATAAAGTTGATTAATATTACTTATGAAAGGAGAAATTCCATGATCGAAAGAAAGGTCGCTTCCTTTGTGGCAGTCGCTGAGACCATGAGCTTTACCAAGGCCGCGGAAAAACTCAACCTAACCCAGCCGGCAGTCAGCCAGCACATCAGCCAGCTGGAAAAGGAACTGGGTGTCACCCTCTTCCATCGCGGCAAAGGAGCCATCCGGCTTACGGAAGCGGGAGAAACAGTAGCCGGCTTTGTCCGCAGGCTCAATACCCTCTACAGCCGGCTCAGGACCAGCCTGGCCGACCAGGACAAGGGGTTGACCCGGCTCCGCGTCGGCATCACGCATACAGCAGAGAGCAATATTGTCGCGGAGGTTCTGGCCGAATACGGCAACCGGAATCCCAGCATTGTCATTACCATTGTCACGGATTCCATAAAAAACCTTTATGACCGGCTGGACAATTACGACCTTGACATGGCCATCGTCGAAGGGGCGGCCATGGCCCCGGACTTTGCCTTCATCCTGCTCGACACGGATTACCTGGTCTGTGCCATGTCAAACGACCACCCCCTGGCCCAAAAGCCCATGATGTCCCTGGGCCACCTGATCCATGAGCGGATGATCCTGCGCCGGTCCGAATCGGCCACGGTCAACCTCTTCGTCTCCAGCCTGGAAAGTATCAACCGCTCCATCGACGAGTTCAACGTCATCCTGGAAGTTGACAACATCGCCACCATCAAGGACCTGGTCCGCAAGAACCTGGGCATTTCCATCCTGCCCAAAAGCACCTGCATGGACGAAGTGAGCAAGGGCAAGATGACCATCCTGCCCATCGAGAACATGAGCATGGTCCGGGAGACCCGGATCGTCTACCAGAAGGATTTTCAACACCCGGGCGTACTCCAGGAACTGACCGGGCTCTACAGCAAGATTTCCGGCAGGCGCAACCGCCTCATACCCTAGCCGCCGCCTTCCTTCATGCGAATGAACTGTTCAATGGCGCCGTAATTGCCGGGGAGGCAGAAAAGGACCAGGCTGCCGCCCAGGGCCGCGTGCAAAGTGATCCGCCGGCTCCGGGGCTTGTAAGTGACTTTGCGGACCCGTCCCCAGGTAAGCGACTGGCCCTGGCGGGCTTCTGCCAGCATGCCGGCCCCGACGGCTGTGCAGTTACCCGCAAAAAGACCCAGAAGGACTGCCGCCCGGTTGATCCGGCTGGCCTTTTTGGCCTGACCCTCCTGCATACGGCCTGTAATGCCCTGGTCGGATACTGAATAGTCGACATGGTAGGTCCCGCGAAAGACGACCAGGAGAACCAGGACCGTCAGCAGGAACAGAAGACCGATCAGGCCCATAGCGTAGTAAAAATAGGGCGGTTCGGAGGCTGTCAGGGCAAGGATCAGGATGATTACCCCAAAGGGAAGTCCGATGGCCAGGCCCAGCTGCCTCAGTATCACCGGGTTTTTGAAAAGAGAAAGGCGGATGGACCAGCTATAGGGTGGCGGATAATTTTCCATAATAAGCCCCGGCTCAAAGATAGGCTGTCTTGCGTTCGTTTTTTACAATGACCCGGCCATCCCGGATGACATAGGGCCGGTTGGGACACAGGGACATGGCCTCGCGGATATTTTTGGCTTCGATGACGACCAGGTTGGCGTCACATCCTTCCTCAATCCCGTAATTTTCCAGCTTCAAAATGCTGGCCGCGTCGGTCGTGATCATGTCAAACACTTGTTCAAGTTCGCCCGGCAGGCTCATCTGGGCGGCATGCACCGTGATGTTGGCGACCTGAAGCATGTCGGCAGAGCCCAGGGGGTAGAAGGTGTCGTTGACACAATCCTGGCCGAAGCTGACCTTGACACCAGCCTCAAGCAATTCCTTGACCCGGGTGATGCCGCGCCGGATGGGCTGCTTGTCCAGCCTGCCCTGCAGCATGAGGTTGGTGACCGGGTTGGTGATCATGTGGATGCCCGCGCGGGCTACCTTCTCGATGACGTAGGCGGCGTAGTGGTCATCGTAGGCCGCCAGGGCGCAGGTGTGACCGGCTGTGACCCGGCCCTGCCAGCCCCTGCGGATGGTCTCGTCAGCCACCATCTCCAGGGTCCGGTAAAAGGGATCGTCCGTCTCATCGACGTGCATGTCCACATCGGCATCGTATTTCTCAGCCAGATCGAAGCAGAAGCGAACATGAGCCAGGCTGTCGTCCGGTGTCCTCTCATTGGCCGGCATGCCGCCTACCAGGTCACAGCCCCGCTTCATGGCCTCTTCCATGAGCTCTTTGCTGCCTGGATCCTTGAGGATGCCCTCCTGGGGGAAGGCGACCAGCTGCAGGGTCATCCGGCCCCTGTATTTGTCACGGAGGGCCAGGACGCCGGACAGGGGCTTCAGGCCCCCGACCGTGTCAACATCGACATGGGTCCTCATGATCAGGGTCCCGTTCATCAGGGCCTTGTCCAGTACGGCGCCGGCCCGCTGGACGACATCCTCGTCAGTGTATTGTCTTTTTTTGTCCCAGAGGATCTCAATGGCCTCCGTCAAGGTCCCCGTCTCGTTTTTGCGGACCGTGTCGAGCACATTGACCTTGTCCAGGTGGATATGGGGGTCGATCAGGGCGGGAACAAGAAGGTTTCCCGCCAGATCAAGAACGGTTTTTGCGGGGATATCCAGGCTTTGATCGATTTTTTGGATCGATTTGCCCTCACAGAAAACATCCCACCGGCCCTGCCGGTGCCGTAATGTACAGTTTTGAAGCAAAAGTGACATGGCCAATCCTCAGGCGATAGGATTTTTCAGCACCAGGACGCCCGGTTCGGTCTCATCGACAACAAAGGATGACTGATCGAGGAGAGTGACCCGGTCAAAATGGTCCAGGAAGGGCTGTACCCCGGTGGTCACATCCCAGCCGGCAACTCCTTCGCGGTAGTGCATGGGGACGATGATAGCGGGATCGACCGCCTGGACCAGGGCAGCGGCTTGATCGGCGTCAATGGTGTAGTGGCCGCCTACGGGAATCAGGATGACATCCAGATTTCTCAGCCGGGCCAGCTCTTGCTGGCTCAGCGCATGGCCCAGATCACCCAGGTGGGCAATCCGCTTGCCTGCCAGGGTCACAATATGGATTTTGTTGGGGCCGCGCAGCTCGCCGCCCTGCGGATCGTGGAAGGTGTCGATTGCCTCGATCTCCACATCCGGCTCCCGGCCCGTCAGCCGGACCAGGTCCCGGGCATTGTGATCATCGTGCTCATGGGATACCAGGACCAGGTCGGCCTCAAGGTCAAGGACGCCGTATCCCGGCACTTCGCGGAACGGATCAATAAGGACCGAATCCAGGTTGGAACGCAACTCAAAACAAGAATGGCCGCGCCAAATAATTTCAACATTGTCTGTCATGGGTTTCTCCTTTCAGAAACAGCGAAGGTCGCCGATCATCTTACCTTCCAAGTATACGGCATTGGCGAAAGCAGGCGCTGCCTTCAAAGGTATACTGGTAGAAGAATGAGGAAAAGGGAGGCGGGAAATGGACGGGAACCGTTTGAAAGAAGTCTGGCAGGCTCTGGACGACAGACTGGCAGGCGTCGACTTTGAGGCCATCTGGCCGGGGTTTTCACCGGTTGACTTTGCCCTTTACACCCCCCTCATCATGTGCTTCAAAGGCCAAATCTCCGTCAAGCCGGCCTCTTTTATGGGCAACACCGCCCTTGAGTATGAGGGGTCCTGTATCGCCATCTGGGACATGTCCTACACGGTCTTGGAGGACGGGGAATCGCTCGACCGCCTGGCGGCCAACCTGGTTCACGAGATGTTTCACGCCTTCCAGCACCGGCAGGGCGATCGGCGTTTTGCCAAAGACCTGGAGCTTTTGCTTTATCCCCGGGATCATGTCCTCACCGCCTGGACAGCGCGTGAGTCAGAAATCCTGGCCGAATCCGCACTTTACCAGGGAGAAGGCCTGAAAGAAAAGGCCATGGAGTCACTCCGGCAGGTCGCCGCGATCCGGGAGCAAAAAATGCGCCTGAGCGGCGGTGCCGCCACAAATGAATTCCGGGTGGAAACGACCGAGGGCCTGGCGGAATATGCCGGTTACCAAAGCCTTGGTCAACTCGACGCCAAGCTTGCGGCCAGGCAGCTGACCCGGTACAGGGATCAACTGATAAAGGGGGATTACCTCTTTGACATCCGCCGCCGCTGTTATTTTTCCGGCATCCTGCTTGCGGTCACCGTCGACAAGGCCGGTCTTCCAGTCGCCCATGACCTGCGCTCGGAAAAGACTTTCTGGGAACTGCTTGACATACCACCGGGGCCGCTCGAGCCCTTGTACGAAAAGGAGCTGTCGCTGGCTGCCTCACTGATCGCGGCCGAGCAGGAAAGGCGGGCCCTCCTGCTGGCCGATTTTCGCCAACGTTTCCCCGAAAAGCGTCCGCTCAAGGCCACGATCGTCGGCTACGATCCCATGAACCTGACACGGATCGATGACTTTCTGATTTCGACCCATATCCTGATGACCGAAGAAGGCGGCAGCAGGGAAACTTTCACAGGTCCTCATCTTTTTTTGATGGAAGCGGGAGAAGAGCGGCGCGTGGAGGCGGTCTTCTTCGAAAGACCCTGATCTTTTTGCTACAATGCTTGCTAAGTAGATAAGAGCGCAAGCATTCTGAGGAGACACACCATGAAAGACCGGATCAATGCCATCAAGGAAGAAGGAATCGCGGCGCTGCGCCAGGCCGATTCTTTTGATGAGCTCGAAAACTTACGCCAGCAGTATCTGGGCAAGAAAGGTCACCTGACCGAGGTTCTGAAGGGTCTGGGGAAACTCGCCCCTGAAGACCGCAGGGAAATGGGCCAGCTGGCCAATGTGATCAAGGAATTGTTCGCCCGGACCATTGAGGAGCAAAAAAGGCAGCTTTTGGAAGACGCCTCCTATTTCGAGACCGCGCCGGACCTGTCCATCCCCGGCCTGCGGGTCAGCTCCGGCGGCCTTCACCCTGTCACCCAGATGTGCTACGACCTCAACGATTCCTTTCGCTCCCTGAACTTCAAGGTATTTTCGGAAGACGAGATCACCAGCGAGCTCTACGCCTTTGACTATCTGAACTTCCCGCCCGATCATCCGGCCCGTGACTCTATGGATACCTACTGGATCGCCGGAACCGAAGACAAAAAAGGGGCCGAGAGGCTCTGTCTGCGCCCCCATCTGACCGGCGGCAGCGTCCGTTACCTGCAAAAGTACGGTGCCCCTGCCCGCTTCGTCTACCCCGGCCGCGTCTTCCGCAATGAGGCGACCGATGCCCGCCATGAGCGCGCCTTTTTCCAGTACGAGGCCCTGATCGTCGACCGTGACTTCTCTTTCGCTTCAGGCCTGGTGCTGGTTGAGACCATCCTGGAACGTGTTTTCGGCCACGACGTGCCGGTTCGCATGCGGGCCGGTTTTTTTCCTTTTGTCGAACCGGGTTTTGAGATCGACATGCAATGCCAGGTCTGCATGGGCCAGGGTTGCGCTGTATGCCATCACTCCGGCTGGATCGAAGTCATGCCGGGAGGCTCGCCCCACCCCAATGTCCTGCGGGTGGCGGGACTGGATCCGGACATCTGGAGCGGATTCTACATCAATATCGGGCTTGACCGCCTGGTCATGATGCGCTACGGCATCGACGATGTCAGACTCTTCCACAGCGCCGACCTGCGCTTCCTGGGTCAGTTCAAATAGGGAGGGGACCATCATGCAAATCTCTTTAAACTGGATCAGACAATACGCCGACCTGCCCCAGAACCTGACCGCCGAACGCCTGGCCTACGACTTGACCATGCGGACGGTGGAGGTGGAAGCAGTCTCCAATACGGCCAATCTGGTTGAAGGCATTGTTACCGGCCGGATCGTGTCGGTCCAGCCCCACCCCCGGGCAGACCTGCTTACGGTCTGCATGGTTGACATCGGCCGGGACCGCCTTTACCAGATTGTCTGCGGCGGCACCAATCTTTATGAAGGGGAGCGGGTCGCCGTGGCGCCGCCCGGCGCCTTTGTGCGCTGGCACGGCCAGGGCGAGCCGGTTGAGCTGAAAAAAACCAAGCTGCGCGGCGAACTGAGCGAGGGCATGATCTGCAGCTCCCAGGAGATCAACCTGGAAGACCTCTTCCCAGCCGAGGACGAACGGATCATCGTCGACCTGACCCCCCAATTCCCCGACGCCATCCCCGGCCAGGGGCTGGCCGGCCTTCTGGGCCTTGACGATCTCATCATCGAGATCGACAACAAGTCCCTGACCAACCGTCCCGACCTTTGGGGCCATTACGGAATCGCCCGGGAACTTTGCGCCATCTACGGCGGGACCCTCAAACCCCTCCCAAGCTTTGAACTGCCGGGTGACGTGGATGCCTACGCCGTCAAAATCTCGGACACGAATCGGTGCCGCCGCTATGACGCCGTGGTCTTTGACGGTGTCAAAACGGTACCATCTCCTTTTTGGATGCAGCGGTTGATCTGGTCCGTGGGCATGCGGCCCATCAGCCTGCCTGTCGACGTCACCAACTTCGTCATGCTGGCGACCGGCCAGCCCACCCACGCCTTTGACCGCGACCATGTCGAGGACGGCATCCACGTCCGCCTGGCCCAGGACGGGGAGATCCTGGAACTTCTTGACGGCCACGAGCTGAAACTGGCCTCAGGCGACCTGTTAATCTGTGACGGCAAGGACAAGCCGATCGGGCTTGCCGGCGTCATGGGCGGGGCTCGCGACTCCATCCTGGCCGATACCTCAGGCATGGTACTGGAGGTCGCCAATTTTGAGGCCATCGGAATCCGCAAGACGGCAGCGCGCCACCAGCTTCGCACCGAAGCCTCCACCCGCTTTGAGAAGGCCATCGATACGCCCCGTTGCGACCTGGCCCTGGGACTGACTGTTGAGCTCATGCGCGACCTGCAGCCCGAGGCGAGGATTGTGGCGGCCGGACATGACCGGGCCGGGGAGACTTTGCCGCTCAGTCTGCCGGTCTCCCTTCACTTTTTGAACATCCGGTCAGGCCGGAAGCTCTCGGCCGACGAGGTCATCAGGACTCTGGCACCCCTCGGTTTTGAAAGCGCTTTTGACGGTGATGATACCCTGACCGTCACCGTCCCTGTCTGGCGGGCGACGGGCGATGTCGGGATCAAGGACGATATCCTGGAAGAAGTATGCCGCATGATCGGCTACGACCAGTTTGAGTTCGTCCCTCCCGCCATTGAACTGAAAGAAGCAGTCCGCCAGCTCAGCTATGAGAGTGAGCGGGCCATCCGGGAATACCTGGCCATCCGGGCCGGACTTCAGGAAGTTTTCACCTATCCCTGGGCAGCCGACAAATATCTGGAAGCGGCCGGTGACAACAAGGATAACCTGCTGGCCCTGGCGACGCCTCCCGCGCCTGACCGCTCCCGGCTGCGCGCCTCCCTGATCCCGGGAATCCTCGAGGCCGTTGCGCAAAATGATCGTTATTACGACGAGTTCGGGCTCTTCGAGCTGGCCCAGGTCTTCGCAAAAAGAGAATCAATTCCAGGCGGCGAAAAAGAAAGGCTGCCTTCGCAAACCAGGCGGCTGGCCCTGGCGGTCGCCGGCCTGGATGCCCAACATCTCTTTCGAAAATTGAAAGGGATCCTTGCGGATCTGCCGCGCCACGGCCGCGTCGCCGGCTGGACCTTTGACCAGGATGGCCAAAAACCAGCCTGGGCGGACAAAAACGCCTGGCTGACCCTGAGAGACAGCGAAGGGGAAACAATCGGCCGGATGGGTCTGCTGTCGCCACGGGCAGCGGACGATCTGGGCTTGCGCCAGACCCGGCTTGCGGCCGCCGAGATCGAGATCGAAAAACTGGTCCCCCTGCCCAGCCGGGACAATCGCTTTGAGCGCCTGCCGCACTTCCCCCTGGTTGAGCAGGATTTGTCCATCGTCGTTGATGAGGAAGTCACATGGGCCAGGATCGAGGAAGCCGTATCCTCGCAGGTACGCCGGGTGGAATTCGTCGAGGAGTACCGGGGCAGCCAGGTGCCTGAGGGGAAAAAATCCGTCATGTTCCGTTTCTGGCTGGCTTCGGATGAGAAAACCCTGTCCTCCGAAGACATCGACTTGCTGCGTGAGCGGCTCCTCAAAAAACTGGAATTTGTGCTAGGTGCCAAGCTTCGATAACGATATATCGATATAAGCGTATCGAATGATACAGTTTTGAAGCTGCCCCCGGCGGATTCCATGAAAACGCGTCAAAACACAATCCCGCCATATCTTCGAATATCGCGGGATTTCTCCTTATATCTCCTCTTATCAACGGCAATGTGACTGCTGCTATATTGACCCGGCAGATTCGTCAAAATGACGGCTTGTTAGCCCCTTACAACTCCCCTAGATTGTAGCTGGTGATTATGGGCGGAGCCACAGAAAGTGAATCGACGGATATAAAACGCTACAAATCTTTCTTAATCCTGACAAATAACCCAATGGTCGCTGAGACCCTCGGCGATCAATTCCCCATTGAATTCCTGGCTGACGCAAGTGACAGGGATGTCCTTTTGCGCGCGCGTGACCGGGTTCATCTCGGCCACCGCGTCCTGACGGCGCCGCTGTCGGGCAGCGTCAAGCCCTGGGAGACCCCCTACCGTTCGATCATGATGACTTCTGAACGCGAAGATGGCGTGGACTATTTTTCGCTGGTCAACATGGAGCGGGCCCTGTCCATCATCAAAGACGCAAAGGCGAGTCAACAGGTGGCCAGCAGCGCCATCGACCGCGATTTTCAGATTATCGATCTCAGCCTGATGGAGAGCGCGCTGCCCTCCCTGCGGGCTTCCGGACTGGCGCAGGGCCAATGACAGAAACAGAGGTGAACAGGTGAAACTGGAACTGGGCTACATCGACATCCGCGGAATCCGTTTCGGCGATTTCAACGCGGTCGAATACGGGATCCTGACGGTTAATCCCGACCAGCTGACCGAACAGGTCCTGGCCGATCCGCATATCAAGTCGGCGCGTTTGGAGATCGCCAACCCGGGTGACAGCATCCGCATCACCCCGGTCAAGGATGTCATCGAACCGCGCGTCAAGGTCCAAGGACCGGGCGGCATCTTCCCGGGCATGGTCTCCAAGGTTGACACGGTCGGCTCGGGCAAGACCCATGTCCTGCGCGGCATGGCGGTTGTGACCGTCGGCCGTATCGTCGGATTCCAGGAAGGGATCATCGATATGCAGGGGCCGGGCGCGGACTACTCTCCCTTTTCCAGGCTCCACAACCTGGTGCTGGTCATGGAACCGGTTGAGGGAATCTCCCCCCACGACTACGAAAAAGCCGCCCGCATGGCGGGTTTGCAGATGGCCGTCACCATTGGCGAGCTGGCCCGCGACCTTGAACCTGACGAGACGGAAGTGTTCAAGACGCCCCGGATCGCGGAGACTTTTGACGCGGTCCTGCGCGGCCTGCCCCGTGTCGGCTATGTCATGATGCTCCAAAGCCAGGGCCTCCTCCACGATACCTATGTCTACGGCGTCGACGCCAAGCGGACCCTGTCCACCCTGATCCGGCCAACGGAGCTGATGGATGGCGCCATCGTATCGGGCAACTGCGTGTCGGCCTGCGACAAGAACACCACCTACCATCACTTGAACAACCCGGTCGTCCGCGACCTTCTGGAACAGCACGGCAAGACCTTGAACTTTGTCGGCATGATCATCACCAATGAGACGGTCTACTTATCCGACAAGGTCCGCTCTTCGGACTGGACAGCCGAGATGGCCGAGTACCTCCCCTTTGACGGAGCCATCATTTCACAGGAAGGTTTCGGCAACCCCGACACCGACCTGATCATGAACTGCACCAAGCTGGAGAAAAAGGGAATCAAGACTGTGGTCATCACCGACGAGTACGCCGGGCCGGACGGCAAAAGCCAATCGCTGGCAGACGCCGACGAGCTGGTCAACGCGGTCGTTTCGACCGGCAACGCCAATATGCAGGTTGTCCTGCCTCCCATGGACCGGATCATCGGAACCCTTGATTATGTCGACACCATCGCCGGCGGCCACGACGGCTCCCTGCGGCCGGACGGTTCGATTGAGGCAGAGCTTCAGGTTATCACCGGCGCGACCAACGAGCTGGGCTACAACCGGCTGAGCGCCCGCTAAGGAGGATCCCGTGAATCAATATAAAGTCGTCCACTACATCAATCAGTTCTTCGGCCAGGTAGGCAGCGAGGAGATGGCGGATTACCCGGCCGAGAAGCGTCAGGGCCCCGTGGGTCCCGGCATCGCCTTCACCATGGCTTTCGGTGACGAGGCGGCCATCACCGCCACCATCGTTTGCGGAGACTCCTGGTACAACGAGAATCTGGAGCTTGCTAAACAGACGGTACTGGATATGGTCCGCGAAGAGGAGCCCGATCTTTTCATCGCTGGCCCTGCCTTCAACGCCGGCCGCTACGGGGTGGCCTGCGGCAGCATCGCCGATGCCGTCCAGACGGAACTTGGCATCCCCGCGGTCACCGGCATGTACGTGGAAAATCCCGGTGCCGACATGTACAGGGAAAAAGTCTATACAGTCGCGACAGGTGACAACGCCGCCGGCATGAGGCGCGTGGTCCCCGTCATGGCCAATCTGGGGCTCAAGCTGGTCAGACGCCAGGAACTGGGGGCCTCCATTGAAGAGGGTTATCTGCCCAATGGGATCCGCAAGAATTTCTTCGATCAGAAGCGGGGAAGCCTGCGGGCCATCGAGATGCTGCTCAACAAGCTCCACGACAAGCCCTTTGTCACAGAATACCCCATGCCCTCCTACGACCGGGTGGCGCCGGGTCCCGCGATTCAGGACCTGTCCAAGGCTACCATCGCCCTGGTCACTTCGGGCGGCATTGTACCCAAGGGAAATCCCGATCATATTGAAAGTTCCTCGGCCACCCGTTACGGCAGTTACCACCTTGCCGGCGTGGACGATTTAACCTCAGAGACGTACGAAACGGCTCATGGCGGCTATGACCCTGTCTATGCCAACCAGGACGCGGACCGGGTTGTTCCGGTCGATGTCCTGCGCCAGTTCGAGAAGGAAGGCAGGATCGGCAAGCTGCACGACTGGTTCTATTCGACGGTCGGCAACGGCACCTCGGTGGCAAGTTCCAAAAGATTTGCCATGGAAATCACGGAAAAGCTTTTGGCCCAGGGTGTTGACGCAGTCATCCTGACCTCGACCTGAGGCACCTGTACACGTTGCGGCGCAACAATGGTCAAGGAAATTGAACGCGCGGGCATCCCGGTTGTCCACCTGTGCACGGTGACCCCCATCTCCATGACGGTCGGGGCCAACCGCATCGTCCCGACAGTCGCGATTCCGTATCCGCTCGGCAAACCCGATCTTGAGCCCAAAGATGAGTACGCATTAAGGCGGCAGCTGGTCGGCAAGGCGCTCGACACCCTGACTCAGGAAGTGACTGAGCAAACCCTCTTCGACTGAGGCCGGTCATCAAGGGAGGAATACGAGAATGGAAAAAATCTACGATCTTATCATCATTGGCGCCGGCCCGGCGGGCCTTGCGGCCGGCCTTTACGCCGGCAGGGCGCGGCTTGACACGCTCCTGATCGAAAAAGGTGTCGACGGCGGCCAGATCGCTATTACAGACGAGATTGAAAACTACCCCGGCGGCCTGTCAGGCCCCGGTCAAAAAGAAAGCGGCGCGGAGCTGGTTGCCCGCATGACGGCCCAGTGCGCCCAGTTTGGCGTTGAACGCCTGTCTGCCAATGTCAGCAAGGTGGAGCTCGAAGGCATCATCAAGCGCGTGCACACCCGTGACGGCTTCTACCAGGCCAGGGCGGTCATCATCGCCACCGGCGCGCATCCCCGTCCCATCGGCTGCCCGGGTGAGGCTGAGTTTACCGGCCGCGGCGTCTCTTATTGCGCCACCTGTGACGGCTCCTTTTTCGAAGGCCTGGAAGTTTTCGTCATTGGCGGCGGCGATACAGCGGTCGAGGAGGCCATCTACCTGACCAAATTCGCCAGGAAGGTCACCATTGTCCACCGGCGCGACGAGCTGCGGGCTGTCAAGTCCATCCGGGAACGGGCCTTTGCCAACGAAAAGATCGATTTCATGTGGAACGCGGTCGTAACGGAACTCCACGGCTCCGACGGCATCCTGTCCGCCATGACGGTCAAGGATACCAAAACAGGCGAGGAACGCCGGGTGGAGGCGGATGAAGAAGACGGCATGTTCGGTGTCTTCGTCTTCATCGGTTTTTTGCCCAACTCCGAACTGTTCGAGGGCTTGGTCGATATGGAGCACCACTACATCCTGACCGACGATGCCATGAAGACCAATCTGCCGGGTGTCTATGCCGCCGGCGATATCAGAAAAAAACCACTCCGCCAGGTGGTCACAGCCTGTTCCGACGGCGCTGTGGCAGCCATGCAGGTGGAAAACGATCTGGCTTCCGGCCTGATCGGTTAAGCGGGAGGATTCAGCGTGTTTGAGCTTGACAGAGATAACTTCGAAAAAGAAGTTCTCAAGGCCCAGGGCCCCGTCCTGGTCGACTTCTACGGAAACGGCTGCGTGCCTTGTGAGGCGCTGAAGCCGCATATCCTGAAACTGGAAGAAGAATACGGTGACCGGATCCGCTTCACCGGACTCAACACCTCCGCTGCCAGAAGGCTTGCCATCTCTCAACGCATTTTGGGCTTGCCCGTCATCGCCATCTACCAGGGCGGCGAGAAGGTCAGGGAACTGGTCAAGGACGAGGCGACCCCTGAGGCAGTCGAAGACATGCTGAAGGACTACTGCGCCGGCAACAATTAAATCACCCGAGGCAGCCGCCAGGGCTGCCCTTTGGGATGGGTGCCCGAAAACACCCTTTAAAGAAATTTGATGAAAGGAGCAGGATATGAGCATACTCGAAGGCAAAAAGGTCATCGTTCTCGGTGACCGCGACGGAATCCCCGGCCCGGCGATCGCGCTTTGCGCGGAGTCGGCAGGCGCCGAGGTTATCTTCTCCGCAACGGAGTGCTTCGTCTGAACGGCCGCGGGTGCAATGGATCTGGAAAACCAGAAGCGTGTCAAGGAACTCACAGAGGAATACGGCGTGGAGAATATTGTTGTTCTCCTGGGCGCCGCCGAAGGGGAAGCTTCCGGCATCGCGGCTGAGACGGTCACAGTAGGTGATCCGACATTCGCAGGTCCATTGACAGGAGTCTCGTTGGGACTCAGCGTCTACCACGTTTGTGAAGAGGAAGTCAAGGCAAGCTACGATCCCGAAGTCTACGATGAACAGGTTTCCATGATGGAGATGGTTCTGGACGTCGATGAGATCGCGGAAGAAATGAAGGCCATCCGCAAGCTTGTTGTCAAACAGTAAGCAGGGATGTCAACCAGGATGCCCCGGGCCACGCCTGTCTCTCCTCCAGGAGCCGGGGCCGGGGCATCTTTTCTGTAAAACCACCATTTGAAAGGCAGGTCAAAGAAGAAATGAACAGTGTCATGAAAGGCGCGGGCTACATTCTGGTCCATACCCCCGACATGGTGATCCATAACGGGACGACACAGACGACTGAGCGCATTGTCAACCCGGAATCAGATTACCTGAAGGAGCTTCCAACCCGCCTTCGCTCCTACGACCGGGCGCGCGCCTACTATCCCAACCAGGTTTACATCGGCAACATGACACCCCTGGAGCTCAAAGCCATCCCGGGCCCCTGGCATGACAAAACCAGCCCCGCAGACGACCGCTTCGGCCCCTTTGGGGAGATCATGCCCCAGGACGAGTTCTATCTTCTGGTCCAGGCAGCCGATGAGTTTGAGCTGGTATTTCTGGACAGGGACTTTGTCGCCAACACAAGGCCCCGGCTGCAGGCCAACCCCATTATTTCGGGTTATCTTTTCCGCCGCGTCAAAGAAGGTGTCGATCAGGACAAATTGAAAGAGCTGATCGATGTCGAAGGCGCGGAGGGACTTTACATAAAAGACCAAATCGTCGGCGCTGTCCGGCGCGCCCATGACATCGACTCCAACCTGTCGGCCCATGTCATGATCGAAAACCTTGTGTCCAAGGCCTCCAGTACCCTGGCCCTCCTTTATGCCGTGAAAAACGCCGGGATCGATCCAAATGGTGTCGAATACACCATCGATTGTTCCGAGGAAGCCTGCGGCGACATGAACCAGCGGGGCGGCGGCAACTTTGCCAAAGCCACCGCGGAGATGGCCCAGTTGACAGGCTCGACCGGTTCCGACGTCAGGGGTTTTTGTGCCGCCCCGGCCCACGCAGTTGTACTGGCCGCCTCCCTGGTCAGGGCCGGCACCTTCAAAACCGTGGCCGTCACGGCAGGCGGCTCCACGGCCAAGCTGGGCATGAACGGCAAGGATCACGTCAAAAAGGATCTGCCTGTCCTGGAAGACTGCCTGGCCGGTTTCGCCGTCATTATTTCAGAAAACGACGGGGTCAGCCCCGAAATCATTGTAAGCAATCCCGGCAGACATGCCGTTGGCACGGGCAGCTCGCCCCAGAACGTCATCGCTTCACTGGTCACCGAACCGCTGGCAAAAGTTAATCTCAAGGTTACGGATGTCGATTACTATTCTCCTGAGATGCAAAACCCGGATATCACCAAACCGGCCGGCGCCGGCAATGTCCCGGAATCCAACATGAAGATGATCGGGGCCCTGGCCGTCAAGCAGGGTGACCTGGAGCGGGCTGACCTGAACAATTTTGTCGACAGGCATGGCCTGCCGGGCTTTGTGCCTACCCAGGGCCATATCCCCTCCGGCGTCCCTTACATGGGCCACGCCAGGAATGCCCTGGTCAACAAAGAGATCAAGCGGGCCATGATCATAGGAAAGGGCTCCCTTTTCCTGGGCCGGATGACCAACCTTTTTGACGGCATCTCCTTTCTTATGGAACAAAACAAGGGAAAAGAAGAAAAGGCCTCCATCTTCGGGGAACCGGCCCAAGTCCTGGAGACGGGACCATCCGCCAAGAACCCGGCTGTCGCCGTCATGGGACTGGGTTCCGAGCTGGGTGAGGCCACTGTCATGGAAGGATGCGTCAAGGCGGCCGGCCAGGGCATCGACATCCTCTACCTGGGAACCTTAAAAGCTGAAGGCATCACCACCCTTTATCATGACTGCGCTGAAGACGCCCTGGTGCAGATGGAAGAACTGCTCAAAAATAAAACCGCCGACGCCGCCGTGGCCATGCACTACCCCTTCCCTATCGGTGTAACCACCATCGGCAGGATCAAGGCACCTGCGACTGGCAGGGACTTCTACCTGGCTTCGACCACAGGCTCCTCTTCCACCGACCGGGTAGAGGCCCTGGTCCTCAATGCCCTGGCGGGCATCGCGACGGCCAGGGCGGACGGCGTCAAAGACCCGACCGTCGGCCTGCTCAACCTGGACGGCACCCGCCAGGCCGAACTTCTCCTGAAATCCCTGCGGGAAAATGGCTATCCTCTTCACTTCGCCAAGTCCGGACGGGCGGATGGAGGGGCAGTCATGCGGGGCAATGATGTCCTCCAGGCCTCCCAGGATGTCCTGGTCGTGGATTCCCTGACGGGCAATGCCCTCCTCAAACTCCTGTCGGCCTATTCCTCCGGCGGCAGCTACGAGACTGTGGGCGCGGGCTACGGCCCCGGTGTCGGCGAGAAGATGGGGGGTATTGTCAATATTATCTCCCGTGCTTCGGGCGCGCCGGTAATCGCGGAGTCCATTCAATTTGCCGCGCAGGCAGCGAAAAACAAGATTAAGGAGCTCTACCTCAACGAGCTGGCGCTGGCCAGGAAGGCTGGCCTGGACGAACTCCTGCGAAACAGGCAAAATACGGCAGCCAAGCCAAAGGCCGCGGAGGCACCTCCAAAGGAAGTCGTGACCGGACAGATCGAGGGCATTGACGTGCTTGATCTGGAGGACGCGGTCCAGCTTTTATGGAGCAAACAGGTTTATGCCGAATCCGGCATGGGTTGCACGGGCCCCATCGTCCGTGTATCATCTTTAAAGCTTGATGATGCCCGCAAAATCCTGTTTGAGGGCGGTTTTATCGGCGAATAGGGGTGATCCTGATCCATGTTGGATTTTCAACAGCTTAAGCTGGAACACATATCGCTTGTCAAACCTTTTCTTGATCCCAACCCGCAAAGGCTGTGTGACCTGACGGTCGGCGGCCTTTTTATGTGGCGCGACCTCTTCCATAATGAGTTCGTCATCGCCGCTGACTGCCTGATCATCAGCATGCGGATCTTTGACAGCCACACGGCCTATACGGTTCCTCTCGGCGAGAACCGTGATGAGGCCTTAACCTTACTGGAGGATCATTGCAGGGAAAAGGGTGAACCCCTGGTCTTTTGCATCGTCGGCGATATGGATCTGCCCCTTTTCTCCCAAAGGTACCCGGATTTTCACGCTATCTCGGAACGCGACTACTTCGATTACCTTTATGAAGCCAAGGATCTTCTGGAGCTGAAGGGCGGCAAGCACCGGTCTACCCGCAACAATATCAACCGTTTTCTCCGGGACACCCGCGACTGGCGCTTTGAGATCATCACCACCTTCAACCGGGAGGCGGTCTGCGAATTCGCCTGTTCCATCGAAAAGGATAACCCCCCGCAGGACAGCACCCTGAAAGAAGAAGCGCGCAAGATCCGTGAAATCCTGGATCACATGCGTGAATACAACATGTTCGGCGGTGTTCTTTTCGTCGGTGATCAGGTGGCAGGCTTTTCCCTGGCTGAGGTCCAGGGCGATACCCTTTACATTCACGTTGAGAAGGCCGACACCCAGTTCAGAGGCGTCTACCAGATGCTGGTTCATGAGTTCCTGAAAATGTTCGGTAACTGTAAAACAGTCAGCTTCATCAACAGGGAAGACGATAACGGTGACCCGGGTCTTCGCCAGTCCAAGATGACCTACGGCCCTGTGGCCCTCCTGTCCAAGTACACAGTTTATACCGACAAGTCCAAGCCGGAGTGGATGGAACGCTGTTATTTGGATTAGAAAACGAGAGCGCAGCAGCCCTTTTGATCTAGGGTTTGCAGTGCTTGCAGGGTTCTAAACCCGCATTCACAGCCTCTTCCCTTGTCTCAAAATAAACCCGGTTTTCTTCCTTGATCTGGGCACCGTGGCCGCAATTCGTCTTGTGGAAAACCTTGGAGTTCCGGCTGCACATGTAAGGGTAGTCTTTGTCCGTTTCGACCCGGCTGGCTGTCTGGGATGTCGCTTTTCCGGTCGTAGCCTCAGCTTTCGCCGATTCACTCGCGCTTGTGGCGGGCGGACTTGCTGCTGTTTGGGTTCGCTTGGTGGTCGGGAGGATTGTGGTGGTCACAGCTTCTGTTTCATCCGGCGCTGATTCAGTCACCGCTTCCGTTTCCAAGATCGTCGCTTCCTTTGTTGTTTCCGTCAGATGGGTTTCCAGGATGGGATCAATGTTTTCGGCATGGGGAAAATTTTCCGGGTCTTCCAGGCTGGACTCTTCCGGCTCTGTGCTTTCGATGCTTTCGATCTTGTCACCTGTATCGGACAAAGGATCTGTTGTTCGATGTTCAGGAGAAAAACTGTCCATCCCGCATCCGGAAACCGCTACCAATAAGGCCATCAAGAGAAAAACAGTGAGAAGCCTCTTCATCGCGCACCTCGATTCAGAGAAGATCAACCGGACTTATTGATACCAATTTACCATAACCGGGCCATCTGATCAGGTAATCTGCTTATTCCTCCTCTTCCTCCACGGGAAAAGGAAGCAGCCGGTTAACGATCAGCGCAATCACAATACCAATTAGAGTATCAAAAAACCGGGCAAGGGCCAGCTGGAGCGGAGTCACCCCGTCCGTATTTCCCAGGGCAATGGCTAAAAAGACAATGGCGCCCAGCCCCACTCCGGTTTCTTTGAGAAAAGATACGCTGATCCAAATGAAAAGAAGGACCGCCAATGACAAAAAGAGTGCATAGACCAGGGAATTGTCTTCGAAGCCGATGCGTTCTTTGATCAATATCAGAACCAATCCGAAGACTGCCCCAACGAAGGTCGATTGTACCCGGGTAAAGGAAACCAGGAAGCTCTCCTTGATGGTGCTCCTTAAGGTGATGATGGCACCGATCAGAGCGGTGATCACCTTGAAATTCTCGGGCATGGGAACCAGGGAATACAAGATCAGGCAAAGAAAAACAGCCAAAGATGTTTTGATGATACGCAGGCCGGGCGGACGCAAGGGTTGGCGCTTCTTGCCGGCTCTGGCTGAATCAATTAAATCCTTAAGTTTTCGAATACCAATCACCCCTTAAAGCGGCCGTATCCAACCGACCATGACTCTTCTTCCTTTTCCCACTATGCCACTTGCCGGATATAAGGACAAACAGCTTGAGGCAGATGCCTTAGTCAAAACCCGACCATCTTCACTTTCCATCCTGACGGAGGTTTTGATATGTTGAAAATAGCAGCGATTACTTGATACCCTGGCAGGTTCATTCAGACGGAGGTTTCCTTATGTCCCTCAAAGAAACAAAGTGCCCCAATTGTCATGCGCAGCTGGCTGTTCAACCAGGTTCACCCTACATGTTTTGCATGTATTGCGGTACCAAACTGTATTTCCATGACGAGGCCTCCGCCTATGACCGGTCCATGCACTCCTACACCTCTGCTGTTGACCGGATCCACCAGCTCGATTACGAAAAGGAGAAAAGAGGGCTGGAAGTGGAGGAACAAAAGAGTATCAACAAGAGAAAACAGGATACCGCCGATATGCGCTGGTTGTTCAAGCTTCTGCTGGGGGTTTTTCTTGGCCTCACCCTGATCATCCTTGCCGGCAACGCTATTGTCAGCATCAAGACCTCCATCGCCGACAAAAATGCCGCTCCCAATACAATCAAGGTGCCTTTTTCCTCCTACAAGCTCGAAGAGGAAGGCAGGCCTTACACGGTAACCGTCCAACAATTGGAAGACGTAGGCTTCACCGATATCCATATCATGGAAATACAGGACTATACGGCCCGTGCTTCACGTCAGAGCGGCAGTGTCTATTCCGTTACCTTTGGTGGAGAGGAGTCGTTTGCCAAGGGGGATCGTTTTCATAAAGACATCAAGGTGGTGGTCTATTACTTTGGCGTTCCTTCGGAGTAAAGTTCAGCATGATGGAATTAATCGACTAAAATGGAGCATCTGTTTGTGCCTTCAGGCTCGGATGAGACATAGCTTTTGTATGAGAGAATACGGTTAAGGTTGTAATAGGCCCTTGAACCTTGGAGAACGGCTATGGATCAGCATTTTTGTCCTTCCTGTGAAGCGATACTGGAAGATCAGTTTGGATTCGACCCTGCTGACGGTACCTGGACCTGCACCGAATGCGGACAAGTCTTAATCGGTGAGGACGAGTATGATGGTGATCTTTATCCCGACGTTGTGTGGCGTTGTGACTCTTGCGGCAGTTTTCTGAACCGGCAGTCAGGATTCTCTGATGTATTCAGCACTTGGATGTGCACTGAGTGCTTTCATATGAACAGCATTTCCCTTCACGATATCTTTGATTCCGAGGACGATCTGACACCTGGCAATTATTGCACTTTTTGCGGATCTGACCTGGATATTCAGCCCGGCTTCGAGGACAGCTGTGAAAAATCAAGCCCAGATCCCGAAATTATCACGAGTATTTGGCCCAGGTTAT
>CAZSFQ010000020.1:0-21959 GCA_964606165.1 uncultured Mageeibacillus sp. | reverse complement strand
GGTTGGAATCTCTTTTTCTACCCCTGACCTACAAATACGTTACTCGAACGCTGTGCTGGAGTCGAATCGGGGGGCGAAGAAAAATTTGTTCTGATTCTATCGGGGATTGAAATGACGAAAACCTCGACCCAGGAAAAAAGACCGCCAGCCTTATCGCAAGCGGTCTTTCATTATCAAGATTATTTGTCAGCTAGTAATTAACGGCATGGATCTCAAAGTGGGATTGCGGATGGTCACAGGTCGGGCAGAGTTTCGGCGCCTTTTTCCCGACGTGGAGATGACCGCAGTTACGGCAAATCCATACAGTTTCACCGTCTTCTCTCTCAAACACGATATCTTCTTCAATATTGGCCAAAAGCCGGCGGTAACGAATCTCGTGGTTCTTTTCGACCTCGCCCACCAGGCGGAATCGTTTGGCAATGTCCTTGAAACCCTCTTCTTCAGCATCATCAGCGAAACGGGCATACATGTCGGTCCACTCGTAATTCTCCCCGTCAGCGGCGTCCTCCAGGTTCACGGTTGACGCAGGGACATCGCCGCCATGGAGATACTTGAACCAGAGTTTGGCATGTTCCTTTTCGTTACGGGATGTCTCATCAAAGAAAGCGGCAATTTGCTCATAGCCTTCCTTCTTTGCCTTGGACGCATAATACTGGTACTTGGTGTGTGCCATGGATTCTCCTGCAAAAGCTTCCTGCAGGTTCTTTTCAGTTTTCGTACCTTTCAAATCCTTCATACTGTTGTCGTTCCTTTCTCTGTCATTCTGGTGTTATGATTCATTTTTTGATATAACAAGCTGCTACTAACCAATCTACCAGACTTTTTCTGAAGACGGAATGCAGGCCAATCAAACTGGACGCAATCAAACCTTTGTCAGTATAGGTGTAATCTGTTTTTTCTTACACTCACCCGATGTTTTCTTGTGGTTATGCAACCATCATAGCATCGAAAATAGAAAACCGGCCGGCCAAAGCCGGCCGGTCAGGCCTCAAAAAGGCGATGATCCGGAATTACTTTTTGCCGAACAGGCCCGTAACCGCGCCCAGGGCTTCCCCTGCCTTGTCAACGGAGAGCTTGGCTTTTACACCGTCTACGATTGCTTTCATCTGATCGTCAGGGAGCTTGACCCCCAGTGTCTTCTCAACCGCCTTGAGGGGATCCTTGGAAAAGAGATCCGACAAGACTTTGTCAAGTTTCAGTTTTTTTACCAAGTCTTCGATTGTTTTTGCGATATCCATACAATTCTCCTTTTTGGTTCAAGGGCCTGGCAAAACATTTTGGAGGAAGGCAATGCGAATGCCCTTGTTTACAGACTGCCGGGGCAGCAACTCTCATGACCAAAGTTAATCTAACATGTATAAGGAGATGGTTTCGTATCACAAGTTCTGATCGTGCTAATATGAAGTAATGAACCATAAGAATAAGCAGGACCAACTAAAAGAAGCCATCCTCAGCCATTACGAACAGCTGTCGGCCGAAGAGATCAGGCCTCAGGAGGCCGCCCGGACCATCACGGAATCGCTGGGCTACAAAGCGGAGGATCTGGATTCGCTTCCGGCGGAAGCCGATCTTGGGCTGGGCTGCGGCAATCCGCACGAGAGAGCCAGGCCGCAGGAGGGTGAGTGTGTGCTTGACCTTGGTTCCGGTCGCGGACTCGACTGTTTTCTCGCGGCCAAAGCTGTTGGCAAGAAAGGCTGTGTCGTTGGGGTCGATGCCCTGTCCAGCATGGTCGAGAAAGCAGCATCAATCGCCCGGAAACAGGGCTTCGACAACTGTCACTTCCTGCAGGGAGAAATCGAAGCCATCCCGAGTGAATCGGATCGCTTCGATTTGGTTATCAGCAACTGCGTCATCAACTTGTCACGCCGGAAACCAACCGTCTACAGGGAAATCTTCCGGGTGCTGAAGCCGGGGGGACGGGTCGCCATTTCCGATATCACAACGAAGAAAGCCCTGCCCGCCGAATGGGTCGCCGACCCCCACATGGCCAAGACCTGAGTTGGAGGCGCCTGGTCTGTGGAACAGATCACAAAAGCTTTCCGGGCCATTGGCTTTACGGGGGTCACCGTGGTCAGTGAAGAGGTGACGGAGGCTTATGCCAGGAAGTGGGGACATGGCCTGGCCATCCGGGAGTTCATCCAAAGCAGCCTGATCTACGCGGAAAAACCTTTGGGGCAAAGCCGGGGTACCGTTTCAATACCAGGCCGAAAAGTGCTGAAAAAGCGACTGTCAGGCGCTTGCCTGCCTTCTTTTCCGTCGATTCCTGCCGCCGACGCAAATCAAAAGACCGCCAAGGAAACCGGCGATATGAGCCCACCAGGCAATCCCCCCGGCTCCTCCGACCAGGATGCTTGAGATAAGCTGCAGAATAATCCACAAAATCAAATAGACAAAAGCCGGGATATTGACGAAATAGGGCATGAAGGGGATCAATGTCAAAATCCGCGCGTGGGGGTAGAGAACCAGGTAGGCGCCCATGACGCCGGAAATGGCGCCGGAGGCCCCGAGCGTGAAAATATCCGAATGAAGATCGGACAGGGCATGGGCGAAAGTCGCGATCAGCCCGGTGCCAATGTAAAAGAGAATGTAACGGAAAGGGTTCAGGTAATCTTCCACGTTGTCTCCGAAGAGCCAAAGAATCCACATATTGCCGATCAGATGGCTGAGACCGCCGTGGAGAAACATGCTTGTGATGAGTGGCCAGTAAAACTGCCTGGCGGAGATGGCGTCGAGAAAAGCCTGGGACGTGAAGGCATAGCGTTCAAAGAATAAATAAAGACCCAGGTCGTTAAGAGTAGACTGATAAATGAAAACAAGCACATTGATGGCGATCAAAATGATCGTGACTAACGGAAAGCGCTTGCTTGGCTGGCTGTCCCTTAACGGAAGCAAAAAATCTCTCCTTTATCCCTGCTGCAGTTCCCTGCTCAGCATGGAGAAGGGGGTCGTGTCACCCAATAGCACGTAACCTACCAGTTTATCGCCAAGAAAATTGCGCCGGTCATAAGTGAGCTGCGTTTCATCGAAATGAATCTGTGAGGAAACCTCGGGATCTGTCGGCGCGATATCACCGGCTGACGCGATGCGTGTTTCCATTGTGTTGACAAGATAGGGGGGTGTCGGGATGATACAGATCTCATCACCACCCGCGGCATTGGCACCAGCCACCTTGCCCTCCCGCATGGAAACCGGCCACAGACCATACCACAAGCCTTCCATTACGGCGTTGTCACCTGCAGCGTAAATGTTGGGAATATTGGTTTCCATTTTGTTGTTGACAACAAAGCGGCGGTCTATGGCAATATCCGTCCCCTCCATGGCTTCCAGCCGCGCGCGTACCCCGGTCGAGACAATGACAATATCCGCGGATACCTGCCTGCCGTCTTCGAGCAGGACAGATACAACCCTCCCTGTGGATGGATCGGCCAGAATCTCTTTTGTCACGGCATTTTTCAACACCTTGACTCCAACCCGCTCGACCTGTTCCTGGAACATGGCACTCGACCGTTCGTCGAGCTGCCTGGCAAGAAGGGTTCCGCCGCGCTCAAGGATGCTTGTGTCGAGTCCGCGCTGCTTCAGCGCATAGGCGGCCTCAAGGCCCAGCAGGCCTCCGCCAATGACGACACCCCTTCCAGCTGTTTTGATGTAGTCGGAGATAGCGAGCGCGTTATCCAGCGTCCAGAGGGTGAAAACACCCTCGAGATCGCCGCCTTTCACAGGTGGCATGAAGCTTCGGCTTCCAGTCGCCAGAATCAGCTTGTCGTAGTGAATCCTTGAGCCGTCTTCGAGCTCAACTTCCTGGCGGTCCGGGTCGACGTGTTTGACGGCAAGGCCGCGCCTTAGGTCAATTTTTCTGTCACTGTACCAGGACTCTTTATGGAGGACGATCTTATCGATACTTTCAGGATCCATGATGACGGCGGGGAGTCTTGGCCTCTGGTAGGGAAGGTGGGGGTTCTCTGACAAGATCATGATCCCGACATCAGGATCCGTCTTCCTGGCCGATTCCGCCGCCGAGAGCCCTGCGATACCGCTGCCAATAATCACGATCTTTTGATCTGACATCTTGAACCTCCTGTGAGGGGAAAACTCCCGGATGAACAGCCGTGTCAAGGGCTGCGCACACTTACAATGATAAGTACAGGCAAGCCCGCATGTCAAATAGAAAGCGATTGTTACAAGGGGAAATTAACTGATTTTCGCAGGCGCTGATCCCCTTCATGTAAAATGAAACAAGAAAGCGCAAAGGAGGGATTTTCCGTGGACGAACAGCAAAAAAGACGTAAGCACATTCCCGATATCACGACCGCGCTTCGCGCCGACGTCATCCGCATGCCGGGGGTCATCTCCGAGTGTTCAGGTATCCGGATCCATGGCCGCCGTATCAAGTCGGTGATTTTTACAACGGACGCGGCCCAGATCATCAATCATAACGCCGATGCCGCCATGGCAGTCTATCCTTTTACTCCACATCCGGCCATATCGAACGCCTTGATCAGCATCTCACCCGTTCCTGTCTTCTCCGGTGTGGGGGGAGGCACGACGGGCGGCGCGCGCTGCGCTCAAATCGCCATCTTCTCAGAGGCGCAGGGAGCGGTTGGACTCGTCGTCAATTCACCAACGACGCTTGAAACCATTCGAGCCATCTACGAGGTGGTGGATACTCCTATCATTTGTACGGTTGTTTCGGAATACATGGATATCGGAGCCCGGCTTGGAGCGGGTGTTTCCATTCTGAATGTGAGCGGCGGCGCCCGGACGGTCGATATCGTAGGCAAGCTCCGCGCGCAATACCCCGACGTTCCCATCATCGCGACAGGGGGGCCGTCGGATGAGACCATTCTCGAAACCATCCGGGCAGGCGCCAACGCCATCACCGTGACGCCTCCGACCAGCGCTGAATTATTCAAGATCAAGATGGACAAGTACCGGCTTATGGCGGAAGAAAGCTACAAGGAGGGGACAGAACTGATATAAGAGAGGCCTGAGTTTTCTGTAATGTTCGGTCAGCCGGTGATTCAAGGGGGCCATCATCTCCGAAAGAAGGGGGGATCAAAATGAAAGACAGCCAGGAAAAAGGCAAGAAAAATCAATTTTTGGAGTGGCTCATCATCGGACTGGCTTTAGTTGGCGCTGGTCTGTTTGCCCTTCTCTATCCAAACCTGGTATCCGGTTACCTGCCGCTTGTGGTCGGTCTTGTCGCGATTTTCGCCGGAAGCATTTACGCTGCTGTGTATATCCGGGGTTTGATCGCGGGCAGCGGCAAGCGCACCTCATCTTTCACCAAGGCCGTGATTCCGCTGGTGGTTGGTTTGCTCCTTTTGATCAAACCAGCCGAAACAATCAAATATCTGCTGGTGGCAGCGGGCGTCTACTTCATAGTACAAGCGCTTGTTGGGGTCATCTTTGCGCTGGTCATGCGAGCTTTCAGCAAAGGTTTGTTCTGGATCGTGTTCGTGCCTGTCCTGCTGCTCCTGATAACCGGCTTACTGATTATCATTGCTCCAACCGCCCTGGGTATCCCGGTCGAGATGGTGATCGGCATTGGCCTGGTTCTGAACGGCCTGCTTTATCTGGTGAAGGCCATGGGAAGCAAAAAAGGAAAAAGGCCGGACGAAGAAAACCTGCCTTCTCCCGATGAAGAGGAGCAGCCATCCTCGTGAAAAAAATACTTCTGCTGCCCGACTCATTTAAGGGGACCATGGACTCCCCTTCCATCTGCAAGATTATGAAAGCCGCTATCCTGAGGCACTATCCGGATGCCCTGGTGAAGAGCCTGCCTGTTGCTGATGGCGGTGAGGGGAGTGTGGACAGCTTCCTGCAAGCCCTCAACGGTGAGAAGGTCAGCGTCCGGGTCAAGGGTCCCCTTTTCGAGGAGCTGGATGCTTTTTACGGCCTGGTCGATCAGGGGAAAACGGCCGTCATCGAAATGGCAGCCTGCGCCGGCCTGCCGCTGATGGGAGACCGGAAAAATCCCCTCGTCACGACGACATACGGCGTCGGTCAATTGATCCTGGCCGCAGCCGCCAGGGGTGTGCGTAAAATTATTTTGGGGTTGGGTGGAAGCGCCACCAATGACGGCGGCTGTGGAGCCGCTGCCGCCCTCGGCATCCGCTTTCTGGATCAGGACGGGGAGGAATTTGTCCCCGTAGGCGAGACCCTTGACCGGATCGACCGGATTGATATGACTCTGAAAAATGCCCTGCTTGACAACTTGACCATCCAGGCCATGTGCGACATTGACAATCCCATGTACGGGCCCTCGGGGGCGGCCTATGTGTTTGCGCCGCAAAAAGGCGCGGATGAAGCCGGCGTGAGAAAACTCGATGCCGGCCTTCGCCGCCTGGCATTTGTGATCGAAAGGGATCTGGGTCTTCAGGTGGCGGGCTTACCCGGCTCAGGGGCCGCCGGCGCCATGGGCGCGGGAGTTTACGCTTTCTTTGGGGCTTCCTTGGATCCAGGCATTGAGGTCGTGCTTGACGCGGTCCGTTTTGACAAGATCGCCCAAGGCACCGACCTGATCCTGACAGGCGAAGGAAAAATTGATCAACAGAGCCTGAGCGGCAAAGTTGTGATCGGTGTGGCCCGACGCGCCAGGAGGCTGGGTATTCCAGTCGTCGCCATCGTGGGAGATATTGGAGATGGCATTGAGAGCGTCTACGACGAAGGTGTAAGCGGTATCTTTAGTATCAACCGCGTCGCGATTGACTTCACCCTGGCAAGGGGGCGGAGCCCGGAAGACCTGGCTCTGACCGTGGACAATCTGATGCGGTTCTTAAAGAAGCTGGCTTTCTAACAAAGTGTTATAGTATTGCTTGCAAAATGATCTATTAACAAGAGGGAAGTGTAATGAAAGAGAAAAAGAGAATTGTAACCCTGTCCACCCGTGATCTTGTCCAGGATATCGGGCACGATGGCTGTGGCGAATGCCAGACTTCATGCCAGTCCGCCTGTAAAACGTCATGTGGAGTTGTCAACCAGGTCTGCGAGCAGGAAAAAGCTGAACCGGAGATCAAGGCGGGCATTTAGTCCTGCCATCTTATATCTTTACCCAATGATTCACCAATTTGAATTGAATGGCTACAAGCTTGTAGCTGACGTTGACAGTGGCAGTGTCCATGTCGTGGATGATCTTGTTTACCGGATTATCGGCCTTTACGAAAGGCATTCCCCCGAAGAGATTGTCCGGCAGCTGTCCGCTGCCTGGCCTCATGCTGATGTGCTGGACGCGGTAAACCAAGTCCGGTCCCTTGTCGATGAAGGGCTCTTGTTCTCAAAAGTTGAGCATAGGGCACGCTTGGGCGAGCGCCCTCATGACAGCCGGCTGATCAAGGCACTGTGCCTCAATGTCGCCCATAGCTGTAATCTGAATTGCTCTTACTGTTTCGCAGCCCAGGGAACCTACAAGGGCGTGCAGGCCATCATGCCCGTGGAAACGGGCAGGCGCGCCATGGATTTTCTGATCGAAAATTCGGGCTCCCGACGGAATTTGGAAGTCGATTTTTTTGGCGGCGAGCCGCTCCTGAACTGCGGGATGGTGAAAGAGACAGTCGCCTACGCGCGCTCATTGGAAGCGAAGCATGACAAACATTTCCGCTTCACCCTCACCACAAACGGTCTGCTGATTGATGACGATGTCATTGAATTTACCAACCGGGAGATGGACAATGTTGTTTTAAGCCTGGACGGCCGTAAAGAGACACACGACCGCTTCCGGGTGACCCAGGCTGGGAAAGGCTGCTACGAAGTGGTTGTTCCCAAGTTCCAGGAACTTGTCCGGCGCAGGACCCGGGGCAGTTATTATATCCGCGGCACCTACACGCACTGCAACACCGATTTTCTGGAGGACGTCCTTCACATTGCCGGACTGGGTTTCGATGAGATCAGCATGGAGCCGGTTGTCTGTCCGCCCGGCCAGCCCTACGCCTTGACAGAAGAAGACCTGCCGGTTTTAAAAGACCAGTATGAAAGACTGGCTGTGGAGATGATCCGCCGCGACCGGCAAGGGAGCGGTTTCCGTTTCTATCATTTCACTGTCGATCTTGATCACGGACCTTGCATCTACAAGCGGATCGCGGGATGCGGCGCGGGGACCGAATACCTGGCTGTGACCCCTGTCGGGGATATTTACCCCTGCCATCAGCTGGTTGATGAGCCCGGATTTTTGATGGGCAACATCTGGCAGGGAGTTGTCAGGCGGGATTTGCGGGACTAATTTTCCCAATGTAATGTATTTTCACGTCCTGAATGTGAAGATTGCTGGGCCAGGTTTTACTGTTCCGGGGGTTGCGCTGCCAATGCCTACCACGTGAATGGCAATCTGTCGGGTGTCGACACCTACGGTTGCGAACTGTTTAGAAAGCGGATGGAATGTGCCCTGATGATGAAGGCGGCAAGCTTGCCCAAATAATAGAAGACCCCGCGTAAGCAGGGTCTTTTTTGAAGCCGGTCTTTGGTTCAGTCCTGGTAGCGGGGAACCGTCGTTGTCCATCCGTGCGTGTCGGGGAGACGCTGACGCTGGATTCCTACCAGCTCCTCATAGAACATCAGTGAAACGGGGCCAATTGCGAAATCATTGAGGATCATGGTCCTCTCATTCCAGGCCAATTCACCGACCGGTGAAATAACAGCGGCTGTCCCCGTTCCAAAGGCTTCCGTGAGTAGCCCCTTGTCATAGGCGTCAAAAAGAAAATCAACGGCTACACGGTCTTCCACAACTTCCAGGCCCTTTTCTTTAGCCAGGGTCAGAACTGAATTACGCGTGATGCCGGGCAGAATGGTATCGCCAAGCTCAGAAGTGACGATTTTGCCGTCGATGACAAACATCATATTCATGGCGCCCACTTCCTGGACGTATCGCTGTTCCCGTCCGTCGAGCCAGAGTACTTCGTTGAAGCCTTCCTGTTTGGCCCGGTAGGAGGCTTTGAAACTGGCCGCGTAATTGCCGCCCGTCTTGGCTCGTCCCACGCCGCCCTTGACTGCCCGGACATGGCGGGTTTCAATGCGGATCCGGATGGGCTTCATGCCTTGTTGGTAATAGGTTCCGGTCGGCGAGCAGATAATAAAATAAATGAAACGTGTCGCCGTTTGGGCGCCCAGGCTGGTTCCGTCCGCGATCATGGCAGGCCGCAGATAAAGAGAAGTCCCCTCACTTTTGGGCACCCAGTCGCGGTCCAGATCTACCAATCTGTTGATGGCCTCCACCTGCAGGTCCACGTCGATGGCAGGCATACACATACGGTCGGCGCTCCTGTTCATCCGCAGGGCGTTGTCCCTGATGCGAAAAAGACCGATTTCACCATTATCCAGGGCGTAGGCCTTGGCCCCCTCAAAGATCTCCTGCGCATAATGGAAGACGGGCGAGGCCGGGTCGAGCGCGATCTTCTGATAGGGCACGATGCGCGGATCAAACCATCCCCTGTCCGCTTCATGTTCGACCACAAACATGTGATCGCTGAAAGTTCGGGCAAAGCCCAGCTTGTTCTCATCTTCCGGTTTCGGTTTCGGACATTGCGTTTTGGTGACAGTGATCTTCATGGTCAATCCTCTCTCTCACGCCCAGTTGCTGTTTTCTCAGCTTCTCTTCTACTGTACATTAATGGTCTGCGCACGCGGCACCTTGCTTGAGCGCCTCCTCGTTCAGTTCGACAAGATGCGCTTTTGGTCCGGTAAATAGCCGCGTCAACATGGCGACGATGGTGTCGTATTTCAAAAGTTTCGTTGCCTCGATAAAAGCGCCCAGCATGGCCATGTTGGCCACGCGCATATTGCCGATCGCGGACGCGATTTCCATGGAGGGGACATAAATGGCTCTCACATCCTCACGCTGGACTTCTCTTTGGATGATAGACGCGTTGACGAAGATGGTTCCTCCCTTTTTGACCTGGGTCTCAAACTTGTCCAGTGATGGCAGATTCATGGCGATCAGCTCACTTGGCTCCAGTACAATCGGTGAAATGATTTCAGTGTCAGCAATGACAACGCCGCAGTTCGCCGTACCCCCCCGCATCTCCGGGCCATAAGAGGGAAGCCAGCTGACGTTCATCCCTTCGGACATTCCCGCCTCAGCCAAGGTCAGGCCAATGGCCATGACGCCCTGGCCGCCGAAGCCGGAAATAAGGATTTCGTTATAAGCCATCTCACGCCTCCTTTTTGGTGACGTCACGGAAGACGCCGAGCGGGAAGGCCGGAATCATGGTCTCATTCAGCCAGCCCAGGGCCTCGACCGGCGTCAATCCCCAGTTGGTCGGGCAGGTTGACAAGACTTCTACCATGGTGAAGCCGAGTCCCTCTTCCTGGATCTGAAAGGCCTTTTTGATGGCCCGTTTGGCTTTGGCGATGTGGGCCGGCGTCGTGACCGTGACACGTTCGATGTAGGCGGCGCCGTCAATGGTCGCAAGGAGCTCTGCCATTCGGATGGGCGCGCCGTAGTGCTCAAACGACCGGCCGAAAGGGGCGGTCGTTGCCTTCTGGCCCACCAGGGTCGTTGGCGCCATCTGTCCGCCCGTCATCCCGTAGACGGCGTTGTTGACAAAGATGGTTGTGATCTTTTCCCCGCGCATGGCGGCATGGACAATTTCAGCGGTGCCGATGGCGGCCAGGTCACCATCCCCCTGATAAGTGAATACCGTCCGGTCGGGAAGAACGCGTTTGATGCCGGTCGCGACAGCCGGGGCGCGACCGTGAGCCGCTTCATGCATATCACAGTTGAAGTAGTCGTAGGCGAAGACAGAGCAGCCGACCGGAGCGACGCCGATCGATTTGCCGAGCACATCGAGTTCAACCAGGGTCTCGGCTACAAGTTTATGGATGACGCCATGCGTACAGCCGGGGCAGTAATGCATTTCGACATCGGTCAATCCTTTGGATTTTTCGTAGACAATGGCCATGGCTCTTACCTCCCCAGTGCTTTCTTGGCGGCGTCAGCCACCTCGCGGGGCGAAGGGATGACACCGCCGGCCTGACCGATGAAGGAGACGGGCTTCACGCCGTTGACGCCGATTCTGACATCGTCAACCATTTGTCCCGTACTCATCTCCACAGTGACAACTGCCTGGACGCTGTCCTGTGATGCCGCCTCATGGAGCGCGTCGTAAGGATAAGGCCAAACTGAAATGGGGCGGAAAACACCGGCCTTGATCCCCTCTTCACCGAGGAGTCTGGCCGCCGCGCGGGCGAGCCTGGAGGGGGTCCCATAGGCTACAAAAAGGATTTCAGCGTCTTCGAGGTCATTGACACTGTATTTGATTTCATTTTCAATGATCTTCTTGTATTTCTCCTCCAGACGCTGGTTGTGCCGGTTGCAGGCATCAGGGTCGATAAAAAGCGAGTTGATGATATTGGGCGGCCGTTTCCCCTCTGTCCCCGTCGTAGCCCATGTTTTCTCAGGCAGGTCGGAAGCCGGGGTGTGTTTCCACTCAACAGGTTCCATCATCTGGCCGATCATGCCGTCAAGGAGCATCATGACGGGGATGCGGTACTGGTCTGCCAGGTCGAAAGCCTCCTGCATAAGATCGACGACCTCCTGGATGGTGGCAGGAGCCAGGACGATCAAGCGGTAATCACCATTGCCGCCGCCGCGCGTCGCCTGGAAGTAATCACCCTGAGCTGGCTGGATGGTACCAAGTCCCGGGCCGCCGCGCATGACATTGACAATGACAGCGGGCAGCTCCGCGCCGCACATGTAGGAGATCCCCTCCTGCTTCAGGCTGATGCCGGGTGATGAGGACGAGGTCATGACGCGGGCGCCGGCGCCTGACGCGCCATACACCATATTGATGGCGGCGATTTCAGATTCGGACTGGAGAAAGACACCGCCCGCGTCAGCCATGTGAAGGGCCATGTATTCGGGTATCTCACTTTGCGGCGTGATGGGGTAGCCGAAATAGCATCTGCACCCCGCGCGGATGGCTGCTTCCGCGATTGCCTCGTTGCCTTTCCATAATTCTTTTGCCATACGGGCACCTCCTATAAACGCTCGACCGTGATAATGGAGTCCGGGCACATCCTGGCACAGTTGGCACAGGCGATGCACCGGTCCATCTCGACAATGGTCGCGGGGTGATATCCCTTTCGGTTGGTCACCGCTTCATCTAAAAATATAATTTTGACGGGACAGACGTGAACGCAAAGACCACAGCCCTTGCATCTGTCCTGCCGGAATGTTACGTTTCCAGCCATGCAAAATGTCCTCCCTTTGTTTCACTCAGTTCCCACGGCTTGATCATGTATAAATCAATCGGAAAAAAGGAGCCTTTCACCAGGCTCCTCAGTTCATCTTCAAATTTCCTTTCAGCGACGGTGTAAATGAGAGGCAGGTCAATAATATCCGCGATTTCCGCCGCGAACTCGTCACCTCGTAAGATGTCTTCAGCTGTCGTTTCCCGCCCCAAATGACTGCTGTTAATGATGCCGGTTACCTTTTGCCTGCTTGTGGCTTCAGTTTGCCTCAAGTAAGCGATGGCCTTTTCCACTGTCGCGTTTTCAGGCCGGTTGCGGTTAACCAGGAACCAGAAATCGTGCGGTGTTTGATCGATCTGCGGCTTATAATAACCCAGAACACGGGCCCCGCCGGGATCACCGCCAAGGTCAATCACGGTCTGCCGGTCAGGGTCGCTGAAAACGGACATGATCCCCGGAGGTAAGGAAGGGGTGTCTGCCTTACCGGCGAGTGAGGTCACGTGAATGGTAACGCCTTCGCGCTCCAGTTCGTTTTTGCGTTCGATGGAGCGGAAATACGGGTTGACGATATCAAGGTCGACCAGGGCAACCTTACGGCCGTCACGGGCCATGGCAATAGCCAGGTTGACTGCGAATTCCGTTTTTCCAGTACCGTAATGGCCGGAAATGATGGTAATTTTCCGGTCAGGCAGTTTCATGGTCCAGGCTGCTTTCTTTGATAGGTTCGGATGGGGATACGTCCGGTCAAGGCATCCGTCGCTATTTCCGCCAGAGCCGCAAGCTCGTCTTCACCGGGGTAAACAATGACCGGCGCGATAAATTGCACGCGCCGGGTCACCCATTCTGTGATCCATGTGTCATAGGCAAGTCCGCCGGTGAGGATGACGGCGTCAACCTCTCCCTCAAGAACGGTCGCCGCCGCTCCAACTTCCTTTGCGACCTGGTAAGCCATGCCTTGAAGGATAAGACGGGCGTATTCGTCTCCCTGGGCGATACGGCCGTCGATGGCAACCGCGTCGCTGGTGCCAAGATAGGCGGTCAGGCCACCCCTGCCGACGAAGGATTTTTTAAGTTCTTCAAGGGAATGGCGGCCTGAGTAACAGAGTTCCATGACGGAGAAAAGGGGCAGGCCCCCCGACCGCTCAGCCGAATAGGGGCCATCCCCGCCAAGCGCGTTGTTGACGTCGATGACCCTGCCCTTTCTGTGAGCTCCGACCGAGATGCCGCCTCCCATATGGGCGACCACCAGGTTAAGTTCTTCGTAAGGCTTATTCACTTTCTCAGCGTAGTGCCGGGCAACGGCTTTCTGGTTGAGGGCGTGAAAGATCGATATCCGCTCAATACCGGGCCAGCCGGAAAGCCGGGCCAGCGGTTCCAGCTCATCGACAATAACCGGATCGGCGATGAAAGCCTTCAGACCGTAGCGTTCCGCGATGGCGGCCGCGATAATGCCTCCCAGATTGCTGGCGTGAGATCCGTACCGGCAGCTGGCAAGATCATCAATCATTTCACGGTTGACCTCATAGACACCGCCGTCAAGGGGGTGAAGAAGACCTCCTCTTCCTACGACCGCGTCAAAGGAAGCCAAATCAATTTCCCGCTTTTCCAGTTCCTGGTAAATCAAAGATTCCCTGACCGGTCTTTGGCTTGCAAGGTCGGGGAGGCCGGCAAATTCAGAATTATGGCGGATCGTTTCTGTGAATGCGGCCCGGGAATCCTCGAAGACACCAAATTTGGTTGAAGTTGATCCGGGGTTGACGACCAGCAGTCTCAGCATGAGACACCTTTTTTCAAGGCGGCCAGGTAAAGCGCCAAAATGATGGAATTCAGTTTCGTCTTCTGGTCATCGCTTCGGGAAGTAAGAATAACAGGCACACCGGCCCCAACGACCAGTCCGGCGCCCGGCGAATCAGAAAGGAAGGAAAGAGCCTTGTAGAGGACATTTCCTGCCTCGATATTGGGCATAAGGAGGATGTCCGGACTGCCCGCGACCGGGTCGGTGATGCCTTTATGCCGGGCTGACTCCGCCAAAAGGGCGTTATCAAGAGCCAGGGGTCCTCCAACGAGGCATCCTTCGATTTTTCCCGCCCGGTTCATACGGACTAGTTCATCCGCGTCGACCGTCGCCTGCATGGCCTCATTGACCTGCTCGAGAGCGCAAATACAAGCGACATTGGGCCGGTCGACCCCCAGCCCCTGCATCACTTCTACCGCGTTACCGATTATTTGCTTCTTTTTTTGGACATCCGGCGCGATATTCATGGCCGCGTCGGTCACGATCACGAAGCGCTGGACTTTCGCGATGTAAAAGAGACCGATATGCGATAGCAGTTCCCGGTCTCTTATTCCTGTCTCTTTGTTTAATATGGCCTTGAGAAGCACCGCGGTGCCAACAAGGCCCTTCATAATCGCGTCGGCTTCACCCTGGCGTATTATTCGCACGGCCAGGCTGCAGGCCTCGGTATCGTCCGGTTCATCGATAAGAACACAGGTCTTGAGATCGATTTCGTTTTGCTTTGCGATTTGGAAAATTCGTTCTTTATTCCCGATCAGGATGGGCGCGGCTATCTCCATTTGAACCGCCTCATCGATTGCCCGCAATACATCTTTATCGTGCGCAGAGGTGACGACAATGCGCTGCCGCCCTCTTTTTCGCACACCCTGACTCATAGCCGTGAATGACTGAATCACAATGATCCCCTCTTGTTCAGTCCGCGCCACCGGGCATCCAGTTCACAACAACAAAAATGGCGGCGCCCTACAGGTTAAGTTTACTCTACTTGGATAAAAGAGGTCAAACCAAGATACAGGCCGGAAGGGCTTGCGTTAATTATTAACCGGCGCGGCCGTTGAAAAGTCGGGGGAATGTGACTCAGATCTTCTTTCGAAGAATCTTATGTTCCATGACACCATCCTTATAGTACTCCTGGCAATACATGACGGCCTGGTTTGCGATGTTATAAGCGATCTCGTCCAGGTAGAGCAAGGGGGTCCCCACCGGAATTTTGAGCTTCTCACTCAAGATTTCATCAGCCAGGATCGGTTTGACTTCAGTCAGGTCCATTACGACATTCGTATTGCAGAATTTTTCAAGAAAGTGAAAAATGGGAAGCGACAGATCTTCACGCGTATAGGAAAAATTCCTGATAATTGAAAAAGAAATGTAGTCGATGCAATAGATGGCCGGATCACCATCCGCTGTAACAAGCTTGGATGTCGTCAGTATCGGTGTAGTCGGCGAAACTCCGAGCTTTTCCGCGACATGGGGGATATCCGTTCTGACTTCAACGGAGGTTAAAATCATTTTGGATTCATAGCCCGCGAGCCGGACCATGGTCATGAACTCAACTTCCAGGTCCAGCCGCGTTTTCACGTCAACGACGTGGCGGTTGATTACGGTGCCGATGCCGCGGCGCCGCGTAATGAATCCGTCCTGTTCGAGGACTGACAGTCCGTCACGTAACTGTGTCCGGCTAATTCCGAGTTCTGCCGCCAGCTCCGTCTCAGGCGGCAGTTTCTCTTTGTATCGGCCGCTTCGGATATCTTCCAGCAGCACATTCCAAATACTTCTGCTGTCATAAGAAAAGTGATCCAATTTTGTCCCTCCGCTTCCTTCGGTTTCTGCCAAAGCCGTCTTGTCGAATGCTCCGATATTTGGGCATAAGGCAAATAAACCCAAAGCGAACTGTATTCTAGTCGAAAAGACCAAATTTGTCAATCAGGCAAAGCATATATTTGTATTGATCGTCAACGAATATTTCTCACTGGAATGATAAGCTATGAGCGGATCAGGCCCCCCGGCAGGTGGTAAGTGCTACACTGGTATGTGGATGATTATTAATAGTTAATAACTGGAAGAGAGGTATTGGACAGTGAAACACAAGAAGTTGGAAAAATGGGTCGAAGAGATGGAGGAACTCCTCCAGCCGGATCGCGTTTATTGGTGTGATGGCACGGATGAGGAAAACGACAGGCTGTTGAATGAGTGTGTTGAGCGGGGTTCGGCGACAGCCTTGAACCCGGACTTGCGTCCCGGCTGTCATTTATTTCGCAGCGATCCTTCTGATGTTGCGCGCGTCGAAAACCGTACATTTATCGCATCGATTGAAGAAGACGACGCCGGCCCGACCAACAATTGGATCGATCCCCACGAGCTTCGCGAAACAATGACAGCGCTTTACCGCGGTGCCATGCGCGGACGGACCATGTACGTGATTCCCTTTTGCATGGGACCACTCGGCTCGCCCGCATCAAAAATAGGGGTCGAGCTGACAGATAGCGCCTACGTCGTAACAAATATGCGCATTATGACGCGGATGGGGCGGGAGGTGCTCGATCTTCTGGGAGAAGATGGTGAATTTGTACCTTGTCTGCACTCCGTAGGTGCCCCGCTGGAGCCGGGAGAGCAGGACGTTCCCTGGCCATGTGCGCCCATGGATAAAAAATACATCAGCCACTTCCCGGAAACGCGTGAGATCTGGTCGTACGGATCAGGTTACGGCGGCAACGCACTGCTGGGGAAGAAGTGTTTCGCGCTGCGTATTGCTTCAGTTCAGGCACGTGATGAGGGCTGGATGGCTGAACACATGTTGATCCTGAAGCTGACCTCTCCCGAAGGAAAAGTCTACTATGTCTGCGGCGCTTTCCCGTCCGCATGTGGAAAGACCAATCTGGCTATGTTGCAACCAACTGTCCCCGGATGGACGGTTGAAACGGTCGGTGATGACATCGCCTGGATGCGGTTCGGCGAAGACGGCCGTCTTTATGCCATCAATCCGGAAGCAGGATTCTTCGGCGTCGCGCCGGGAACTTCTCTCGAGTCAAACCCCAATGCCATGCACTCCATCCGCGAGGGCACAATTTTCACCAATGTTGCCTTAACGGATGACGGTGATGTCTGGTGGGAAGGGATCGGCAAAGAGGCACCGGATCATCTGATCGACTGGCACGGCAATGACTGGACACCTGAATCAGAAGAAAAGGCTGCCCATGCCAATGCCCGTTTCACAGCCCCGGCCAAGAATTGTCCCTCAATCGCACCCAATTGGGAGGATCCCCAGGGTGTCCCCATCGATGCCATTCTGGTTGGCGGCCGCCGGCCGTCCACCATCCCTCTCGTTTATCAGAGCTTTGACTGGGAGCACGGCGTTTTCCTCGGAGCCATCATGGGTTCAGAGGTCACTGCCGCCATCATTTCCGACAAAATTGGACAGGTCAGGCGCGACCCCTTCGCCATGCTTCCCTTCATCGGCTACCATGTCGGCGATTACCTGAATCATTGGCTGTCAATTGGGAAAAAGGCCGATCCGGACAAACTGCCGAAAATTTTCGCTGTCAACTGGTTCCGGCGTGGTGAGGACGGTCATTTTCTCTGGCCTGGATTCGGTGAAAACAGCCGTGTCCTAAAATGGGTAGCAGAGCGGTGCGACAATGCAGTTGGCGCCGAGGAAACTGCTATCGGTTACCTGCCCAGACCGGAAGATCTTGATCTGGAGGGACTCGTTCTGCCGGAAGAGGATCTTGAATCACTCACAACAGTCGATCAGGATGAATGGAAGGCAGAGATTGAAGCGATCGGGAAACACTTTGAGACATACGGACCGAAGATGCCACAGGAGCTCTTCAAGCAGCTTGCCCGCGTTCGCAAAAACCTGGAATAGAAGAAGTTGATCGACGAGCGTATGATTTCTAACCGCATTCGCCAAATGACTCCGTCCCAGACGCTTGAGTTAAACAGCAAGATCGCCAAACTGCGGAAAGAAGGTAAACGAATCATCGCTTTGAACAGTGGTGAACCTGATTTCAATACGCCTCAACCCATAATTGAGGCCGCCTGCAGGGCAATGCAGGAAGGCAAAACAAAATACACGCAGACTCCGGGTATTCCGGAGCTGCGTGAGGCGATCGCCCGAAAATTATTCACTGAAAACAAGATCGATTACTCCATTGACGAAATACTGGTCTCTACGGGGGCCAAGTACGCACTGACAAATGCTTTCATGGTGCTTTGCAATCCCGGCGATGAAGTCATCATTCCCACACCCTGTTGGGTCAGCTATGTGGAAATGATAAAGCTGGCAGGCGGTATTCCCCTTTTGGTTCCCGTGCATGATGACAATCATCTGGATGTGGACGCGGTAAAAAAAGCAATTTCATCCAAAACAAAAGTGATTCTGATCAACAGCCCCAATAACCCGACTGGTGCCGTTTATACGAAAGACAGCCTGATGGCTGTTGCTGAGCTTGCCTTAAGGCATAATCTTTATATTGTGACCGATGAGGTCTATGAGAAACTGATCTACGGCGCAACGCCGCATGTGAGCATAGCGTCTTTTTCCCCCGAAGTCAGGGAACGGACGGTGACCATCAATGCTTTCTCAAAAGCTTATGCCATGACAGGCTGGCGATTGGGCTATGCCGCCGCCCCCAGGCAGATCATCAAGGGAATTTCGGCCATTCAGGGTCACACGACCTCAAACGCGACCTCTTTCGTCCAGTGGGCGGCAATCGCGGCCCTGGAGTCATGTGACACTTATGTTGAAGAGATGCGGCAGGCCTTTGAGAAGCGGCGGGACTACCTTTACGGCCGGGTCAGCTCCTTGCCGGGGACCAGCTGTCCGCACCCCGATGGCGCCTTTTATCTGTTCCCTGACGTGAGCGGACTTTTTGGCAGGCGCCATGGTGACAGGGTAATCCATGACGCTCCTGCTCTTGCCGATTATCTGCTCGATGAGGCGGGTGTGGCGCTTGTGCCCGGAAATGCTTTTGAAGCGCCGCATGCCATCCGCTTCACCTATTCCAATTCCATGGAAAATCTGATCGAAGCCATGGACAGGATTGAGGGAGCGGTAGGAAAACTGCTTTAGGACGGTCCTGACCGGGAGGCCGGCAGCTGAAAGGACGTTTCAATGGCTTTGAAGAAAAGGGGGAGAACCGGCAACTTTGAAACGGGCGGTCCCGCTGATGGCAAACGTTTCGTGCGAGTCTATAAACAGGGTCTTGTAGAAGGAATTGAGATATGGGTTGATCAGGTGACGGGCGTTAATTACCTCTATCGTCAATCAGGTTATTCGGGTGGCCTGACGGTCATGCTTGACAGGGAGGGCAGGCCGGTTATTTCGACCATACAAGGGTGAGTTGTCATGACGAAAAAACATGCCGAATACCGCCGCTGTTTGCCGGAATCATCCCACGCGATCCTCTTCATCCACGGGATTGTCGGCTCGCCCGATCATTTCCGGGACTTTTATGAGCGGGTTCCGGCGGACTGGTCCATCCGATCCATTTTGATCGAAGGTCATGGGGGAACGGCCCGGCAGTTCAGCCGGTCTTCCATGGTCCGGTGGAAAGAACAGGTCAGCCAGGCTGTCGATGATCTGGCGGCCAGTCACTCAACCATTCTGATCACCGGCCACTCCATGGGCACTCTTCTTGCGATTGAACAGGCGACTCGGGCACCGGATCGCATAAAAGGACTCTTCCTGCTTGCCGTCCCCCTGAAAGCGCATATGACATGGGCGGCCGTCTCGCAATCCATACGCGTTGCGCTGGACCTCAAATCCCGCAACGACCCGGTTCTGGAAGCGGCCAAGAGCGCGTACAGCATCCGGCCGGACAGGAGGATCTGGCGTTATGCGGGGTATATCCCCCGCTACCTTGAGCTGTTGAAGGTCATGCGGGAGACTGTCCAGGAGATTCCCAAGCTTCAGGTTCCTGCCCGCGTATTGATGTCCAGGCGCGATGAAATCGTTTCCCCGCGTTCAGCCACCTATTTGTCAGCGAACCCGCTTATCGAACTGGACTGGCTGGAGCATTCAGACCATAAATACTACCCGCGGCTAGACAAGGATATCCTCCTGGGGGAATTTACCCGGTTTTGCCGGGATCGGGTGTGATTGGCTGCCGCTTTCGGAAGACAAAAAGGGCGCATCCAAAGACGCGCCCCTCGGGGTTACCGGTCACCCCATCCCATTAATCTTCAATCTCGATCTCAACAGGTTCCGGTTCAGGTTTTTTCTCCTGCTTGGGGAGAGTGAGCGACAAAACGCCGTCTTTAAACTTGCCTTTGATCTCGTCGGTCTTGATGCCTTCAACATCAAAGCTTCTGCGGCATGAACCGTAGGAACGCTCCTTGTAAACGTAGTTTTTCCGCTCTTCCGTTTTCTCAACATTCTGCTCGGCTGAGATTGTCAGGTATTGGCCGTCAAGATTTATTTTGATGTCTTCTTTCTTGACACCGGGAAGATCAGCCTCCAAAAGGAAATGATCGCCCATGTCCTGAACATCTACCTTAAATCCGCGGACTCCTGAAAAATCCTGCAGAAAGGAATTGCCGAACCAGCGGTTAATGTCACTGACCAAGCCGCGGTCACGGCGGCCGTAAGGAATCAAATCAAACATTTTTGTGCCTCCTTCACTGATTTTTCTAAATAGAGTTTAGCCGGTGGTTGTGGAGCAAAATTCATGAAAATTTGGAGGAATTTCGAAATTTTGGCACTCTCGCTGCCAGAGTGCCAATCTAATGGATGATTACCAGCAGACGGTTTGCAAGTCCATCACTTGTCATCTATCGTAGGATGATGAACCGTGAAGAGAAAAGAGACGCGGACAGGATCAATCGGGAACGGATTACAGGTATCGCAGCTGCCATCCTGTCTGCTCTTCTCTATGGCATTTCACCCGCCGTTGCCAAGCTGGCCTACGCGGGCGGCAGCAACGGGATTATGATGACCTTTACCCGGTCATTGTTTGGTCTTCCTGTCCTTTTTCTTCTTGCCCGCCACAAGGGAGTGAGCTTGAAGCTGGATCGGCGTGAGAGCCTAGCGGTGATTCCTGTTGGCCTGTTTGGCGTATTCGCTACCACGGCTTTGCTCTATTCCTCCTTTTCTTACATCAATGTCGGCATGGCAACGGTGCTCCACTATATATTCCCCGTCCTTGTCATGCTGGCGGGTTCCCTTTATTTTCACGAGCGGCTCAGGTGGTGGAAGCTCGTTTCACTTATTCTTGGTTTTGCGGGTGTCCTGACTTTCATCCCGTCGTTGGGACATAACAGGCTGGGAGGATTGTTGCTGGCACTCGGTTCAGGTTTCACTTATGCCGGCCTCATGGTCGCCATTGAGCGGACCGTCATCGCCGGCATGCATGTTTACAAGATAGCCTTCTATTCAAGCCTGATTTCCTGCGCTGCCTCATTGGGACTCGGTTTGGCGGCAGGCGGCCTGACTTTGGATCTGACTCCCGCCGCCTGGGTCTATTCTGCCGCTGTCTCACTCATGGTCGCTGTCGGTGCATTCACCCTGCTCAACCTGGCCATCATCAAATGCGGCGCGACGACGACATCCATCATCGCCATGTTGGAACCTCTGACCAGTGTCCTCTTTGGTGTCGTCTTGTTGAATGAGTCTGTCACGCCCCTCAACCTGGCCGGCTTTGTTATGATTATGGCGGGCGTCTTAATGGTTTCCTATTTGAGTGCCAAAGATTTGCGCGCGGACAGGCCGGATTGAGATGAAGACCCGCCTGTTTGTGTTTTACGCTAATGTGATAGCGGGGTAACGAGGAATTAATGGAAACCATTTATCTTCTTGCAGTCATCCTGGTCGCCTATCTCGTTCAGTCCGTCACGGGTTTTGGGGGCGCCCTGCTTTCTTTGCCGATCACCATCCTGCTGGTGGGTTTCGATAACGCGCGTGTCCTGGCAACCGGACTTTCCTTATTGACAGGTCTGTTTGTTTCCCTGCGCTACCGAAGGCAGATCAACCGGCCGAAATTACTGG
>CAZSFQ010000019.1:0-27702 GCA_964606165.1 uncultured Mageeibacillus sp. | reverse complement strand
TAAGTAGTATGTAACTGGCTCTCATTTTTTCTTCCGGTGTCTACGACCCGGTCACCAATGAGTGCATTCAGGTCGATGGAATAAAAATATCGGCGTTTTGAAGAAGAAGAAATTCTCCCTCCTCCAACCTGATATTGATTATGGGGTAGTCAAACTCATAGATTCGGACGGGACCTTCTAACAGGTCATGAGCTGTCGTATAAACTTCGCAGACCGGATCCCCACTCCCTTCCGACTCCATGGCCTCGACCGTCAAAATCCCCGGAAACAGGTCCACCCCGATCAAGAAAAAACCATTACCTAATCGCGTGGGGCAATATTCTTGTTGTTCTCTTTCATCGTATGTTTCTATGACAGATCCGCTGAATCTCAGCAGTTCACCTGCCCGTACCTCGACCCAGGCACGCGAGGAGAAACGTTGTTCTCTTATCAGCTTGTCCCCTGTTTGATCGGGAGCCACCAGCTGGAACGAGCCCTCGCCATCAACGGCTGACAGGCAGTAAAGTCCGGGCTTTAGGTCTGTGGGAGACTCGGGCGTTTCTCGAATTTGATACTCTTTCTGGAATATCTTGTCGGGTTCGCCTTCCGCCTGTGCTTCTGTGCCGACACTTTCAACCGGTTCCGGCCTGGGTTGGCAAGCAGTGAACAACAGCGTGCCAACAAGAAGTATGGCTAAGAATGCCGGACGATATCTCATAAGTTATTCCCTCATTTCATTTGACCTTCATAAGCAAATCAATACTTACACCATCATAAACAAAGACTGGATGCAATCCTGTATCAATTGAGTGTTAGCTCAGCGAAACGGCTCTTTATAGCATTTGCGTTCGGCCCATCGCGCCAAAGGTACCGCCAGCGGGACAGCAACCAGCGCGTATACAATTCCACCGGGAATATCCAGCACTACATGCTGTTTTGTTGTCACCGTAGAAAGGGCGACGGCAGTGAAATAGAGGCTGACAAGAATCTTAAACCAGAGCTTGGCGGCATCCAGCTTCCATATAAACAGGATGGTCAGGGTACAAAGAATCACGTGGATGGAAGGGAAGCCGCAGTAGTTATTGTCAATCCGGTAAGTCGTTGCCAGGATCCGGGAAAAGATATCGGTCGCGCCGTACACTTTCTCATAGGGGACCGGGATCTGGGTCTGGAAAAAAAGAAAAGTGACGTCCGCCATCAACTGGCCCAGGATCATGGTGATAAGATAACGGCGGTAAAGCGTCCTGTCCCGAAGAAAATAGAAAACCCCCAAGGCCAGGATCAGGGGTGCCCAGCTATTATAAATCAGGGCGGTCCAGGGCCACAGGGGGATTTTGCTGTCAAATGCTATTTCCAGGCTTCGCACGGTTCCGATGGGGTGGTTCAGCAGCTGCATGATCCACATGGAGGCCAGAAAGGCCGCGAGAAGAACCAGATCACGCCAGAAAAACTTCAGGTAAGCGACGAGAGCGCCTTTACGCTTCAGTTGCGGGTATACAGGCACCTGCAGAGATTGGCTTTTGTGCATTGTCATTTCTTCCTATCGCGGCTCTTTTACACTGTTTCGATCGCTTATCCGGTTGAGGCCGCGCCCGCCCAGATAAATCAAGAATATCAGCAGATCATAGCCGATCAGCATGAGGAGGTTAAAGGTAAAAGGCGGAAAAGACAGGGCAAGATCCTTCAACCCGCCGGGGGCGTACGACATATAACCGTAATTAAACAGCATGTCGCCTGTTGTGAAGAAAGTCCCGTTACAGGCGGCATTAAAAAGGATCAGCCCCAGGTTATACAGAGTTGTGGAGATAAGGGCGATTTTCAGGCCTCTTCTATCAAACCGGTAACCAAGCGCGTAAATGGCGTAGAACACAAGCCAGCCCAGGATAATATGCACATAGAAGAACTGGAAGTTTGTGTAATGCGGAAAATCAAACTTGTAAAGATCCATAAATGCCATGGAAAAAAAGGAACCGATTATGGCCCAGTAAATCCATATGGTGCGCAGGACCTTCATCCCGAAAACCAGATCCAGGATGAGCAGCCAAACACAAATCCGGCAGTGGTAAAACGGAAGACTCAGCTCAACATTGAAATAGCCGGACAGGAACTGCCACAGGTAAAGCACCACCTGATCGACCAGAAGAACAGCCGCGGCAATTTTTGCGATCCGGACAGGATTTCTCTGCGCGGCAAGCTGTTTGCGAAAAACAACGATCAGAACCATGACACCGATCCAGAGTGCCATAAGCGCAATCTTCAATACAAGCGGGACATCGACGTCATGGGATCTCTCGACGCCATAAAAAAAGTGCTGGAAAAAATTCATATGCTACCTCTCCATACAGGCGGTCAGACGCCCGACAACATAAGCGCATTATACAGCAAAGAGGCCCTGTCCGGACGAGAAGGCTCACCGGTCCCAGTCAAAAGACCTGGTCACGGCTTTCTTCCAGCCCGCGATCATTTTTTCACGGTCCAATGCCGTCATGGCCGGCTCAAAGACGCGATCAATCTTCCAGTTTCTGCGAAGCTCAGCCATGTCGGGCCAAAAACCCCGGGCCAGGCCCGCGAGATAGGCAGCACCAAGGGCCGTTGTCTCGACACAGGCGGGGCGCATGACAGGGACACCTGTGATGTCAGCCTGAAATTGCATCAGAAAATTATTGTTTGCGGCCCCTCCGTCCGCCTTCAGTGAGCTCAGCCGGATCTCCGACTCACGCTGCATAACATCGAGTACATCCAGGGTCTGATAGGCAATCGATTCCAGCGTGGCGCGGATGAGGTGACGGTCGTTAACGCCGCGCGTAAGGCCAACAATGGTGCCCCTGGCGTACTGATCCCAGTAAGGGGCCCCGAGGCCTGTGAAGGCGGGAACCACATAGCAACCGGCCGTGTCTTTGACCTGCAGAGCCAGCGCCTCCGACTCTTCGGCCGTTTTAATCAGGTGCAGCTCATCACGCAGCCACTGAACCGCCGCCCCTGCGATAAAGATTGAACCTTCCAGGGCGTAGTTAACTTTCCCCCCGACCCCCCAGGCGATGGTTGTCACCAGACCGTTTTCACTGAACACGGGAGTTTCACCTGTGTTCATCAATAAAAAACAACCCGTGCCGTAAGTATTCTTAACTTCACCTGCCAAAAAGCAAGCTTCGCCAAACAAGGCAGCCTGCTGGTCACCTGCCGCGCCGGCGATTGCGATCGGCCCACCGAAAAAGGAAGCATCGGTTTCACCATAATCACAACTCGAAGGCCGCACCACCGGCAGTATCTGAGGCGGGATATCAAGGATGCGCATGAGCTCCTCATCCCATTTCAGATCCCGGATGTTAAAGAGCATGGTCCGCGAGGCGTTGGAATAATCAGTTACATGGACGGCGCCTCGAGTCAAGCGCCAGATCAGCCAGGTCTCGATGGTTCCGAATAAAATGTCGCCACTTTCTGCCCGCTCACGGACACCGGGAACATGGTCGAGAATCCATTTGATTTTTGTCGCGCTGAAATAGGCATCAATGACCAGGCCCGTTTTCTCCCGAAACAGTTCAGTCAACCCCTCCGCTTTGAGCCGGTCACATTCATCTGCGGTCCGCCGGCATTGCCAGACAATTGCCTTGTAAACAGGTTCGCCTGTACGCTTATCCCAAAGAACCGTGGTCTCGCGCTGGTTGGTGATGCCGATGGCAACGATATCCTGCGCACGGGCATTCACCTTGTTCATGGCCTCGACGGCCACGCCGAGCTGGGTTGACCAGATTTCGTTGGCGTCATGTTCCACCCATCCGGGCTTGGGGTATGACTGTCGGAATTCCTTTTGCGCGACCGAACAGACATGCCCCTCTTTATCAAAAAGTATACAGCGGTTGCTGGTTGTCCCCGCGTCCAGTGCCATCACATAGCCGGCCATTTCACGCTCCCCTCACTCTAAAATATCCCTTGTCGCGACAAAATCACAAGAGTGACCCAATACATTCGCGATCACTACATCGCCGCGGCGGACAGGCGGGACCAGCACCATATCATCCAGCAGCGCCATGGCCCGAAGCAAATCTTTTTTCGGGATCGGGCGGTCGGTTTTAACCGGACAGCGCGGATGAAGGGCGCTCCTCACACAAACGGTCGATGTTAAGATCCTGGTCGGATTCATGACCTCGCTTTTCCCGTAAGCTATGCCACGGACGCAGCGGTGCCCTGACACCTGGAAGTCTTTCTCTTCATCAACCGTCAGGTGGCATCCCTGCGGGCAAACGATACAAATCAATTCTTTGGCCAAGATTTTCTCCTCTAGTCTTCTACCGATATGACCAGGGTCCTGCCCTTAATCATCTCCAACATTTGTTGGCTCACCATGAGGTGCTCCATTTCTCCCGGCGCCATGTGGGGGCGTCTGAATGAGCCGATTATCTGCTCACCATGGCGCAGGACAAGTCGCTTGGGTGACCTATATGGCTGGCACACACGGAAAAAGACACGGATTTTCTCACTTTCACCAGCCGGCCGGAGTTTTTGGGGGATGGTATAGGCGATCCCCGGGCCCGCGACGACATCGATCGCTACCCTTTCCAGTTTTTCCGACTGCTCTTTTCCCTGTCCAAGGACGTACAAAGCTGCTGCTTTCCCAGCCTCCTCGCTTTCCTCCGTCACATAATCGACCAGGTCATGGACATGGAGGACATTCCCGCAGGCGAAAATTCCATCCACTGCTGTTTCCTTGTTTTCATAGACGACAGGCCCCCCCGTTCTGGGGTCGATGGTGATTCCTGCCGCCCTGGTCAATTCATTTTCAGGTATCAGGCCAACAGAAAGCAGAACCGTGTCCACGTCGAAATCCTGTTCGGTTCCCTCTATGGGCTTCAAAGACCCGTCGACCTGCTGAACTGTCACGCTTTCGACACGGCTTTTGCCTTTAATCCTGGTGATGGTATGGGATAAAAGAAGCGGAATACCATAGTCGTCAAGACACTGGACCAGGTTGCGGGCGAGGCCGCCCGAATAAGGCATGATCTCGACGCAGGCCAGTACCTCCGCGCCTTCCAGGACCATCCGCCGTGCCATGATCAGCCCGATATCGCCCGAGCCGAGCACAATGACACGTCTTCCGACCATGTAACCCTCCATGTTGACGTAGCGCTGGGCAGTACCGGCGGTCAGAATACCCGCGACGCGTGTCCCCGGGATTCCGATCGCTCCCCGTGTCCGCTCACGGCAGCCCATGGCAAGGACAAGCGCCTTCGTATCAAGAAAACGATACCCTTCTTCTGCGCTCATCAGGCATAACCGGTGCCCCTCCGCACTGGATTCAATGGACAAGACCATGGTATCGCAGGCAATATCAATGCCTTGGCCTTCCAGCCTGTCGGTGACGCGGCCAGCGTACTCCGGTCCCGTCAGCTCCTCGCCAAAATAGTGGAGGCCGAAACCGTTGTGAATACATTGATTCAGGATACCGCCCAATTCCACATCGCGCTCGACGATAAGAATCCGCGAAAGCCCGTTTTCCCTCGCGCTTATCGCGGCGCCCAGTCCTGCCGGCCCTCCCCCGATGACAATCAGCTGGTAGCGGTCAGTCATGGGCGCACCCTCCCTTTGTTTCAGCAGTCAGGATGAAGCTTCCCGTCCCGTCCTCGTCGACCGTCAGGGGATGGCGCTTTGTTTCGCGGGCCAGAATCTCCAACACCCTCGGCCCGCAAAATCCGCCCTGGCACCGACCCATCCCGGTCCCTGCGCGCCGCTTAACGCCATCGATTGAGACAGGAGGGATTTCCCGTTTCATCGCAGCCACAATCTCTCCTTCCGTTATGGATTCACAACGGCAGATGACACGGCCGTAAAGTGGATTATCTTTGATGAAGGCTTGGCGCTCCTCTTCGGGTATCTCTTTGAAACGTATTACCCGCCGGCCGCCTTTCCACAGGGACTTTTTCCTCATGGGAAGTCCTGCCTCCTCCAGCAGATCCGCGGCAAGCCGGGCGATGGAGGGCGCGCAGGTCAAGCCGGGTGACTTGATGGCAGCCAGGTCAAGAAAATGCTCGGCTGACATGCGGATATAAAAATCTCCCTGCCTGCTATTGGCGCGGACTCCAGCGTAGTTTCGGATATTGGCCCTCAGATCCAGTGAGGGAAGCATCTGGATGGCCATCTCTCCGATGTGGTCCATCCCGGTTCTTGTCACGCCCGTGTCCGACCGATCCTCAATGATCTCTGAATTGGGGCCGATGATGAAGTTGTCATGGATGGTGGGAGAAATCGTCACTCCCTTGCCCCGGGTCGTCGGACTATGGAATATGATGGATTGGACCAGGGGGCCCACAGTACGGTCCAGCAAATAGTATTCACCCCGCGTGGGCACAATCTCAAAGGCGGGAGCAGCGACCATTTGATGGATCAGGTCGCTGTTGACACCCGCTGCGTTAACCACAAACCCAGCCTTGACAGGAGGTGCTGAACCCACTTGGATCTCATAGTGATCCTCCTTCCATTCAAGGGCCGTCACCTCTGTATTGGGCAAGAAGGTCAAGCCGTTTCGGACTGCCACCTCAGCCATGGCAAGAGTGAACTCCCAGGGATTGATCACGCCTGCCTCCGGTGCCCACAAGGCTGCCTGGATCTCTTCTGAAAGCTTAGGTTCCCTCCGGCGTGTCTCTCGCCCATCGATCAATTCGAGGCCCTGACAGCCATTCTCAACCCCCTGTCGGTAAAGGATTTCCAACACGCTTTTCTGCGATTCCTCAAAGGCGACGACAAGAGAGCCCGTTCTTCTGTGTTCGACGTCAAGCTCCTCACAAAGCTGGTAACATCGGCGCATTCCCTCAACACTCAGCTGGCCCATCAGACTTTCGGGCGTGGGATCAAAACCTGCGTGGATGATGGCTGTGTTGGCCCGCGAAGCGCCCATGGCAACATCGTTTTCTTTCTCAATCAGGACAACCGACAGATCAAAGGATGAAAGTGTATAAGCAAGCGCGCAGCCAACTACGCCGGCGCCGATGATGGCAAGATCGTACATGAAAAAATACCCCAGCTCATTATCCACTCCAAGGTCCCAAATCTCAAGGCAAAGGCCACTTACCTGCTTGCCAGCAAAATGACCCCGGTTGCAAGAAGCAGAAGGTTCGTAACTTTCGAAAAGAGTTTCTGGTTGATTCTCGACTGCAATCTTTCCGCCAGGAACATGGTCAGGAGGACCACCGGCACACAGAGCCCCACCAGTTTCAGGTTGCCGGTATTGATTTTCCCCGAGAAACTGTAGTTGATGAGCATGAACCAGTTCAGGGCTCCCCAGACAGCGGAACAAGTCGCCCGGAACTCCGTTTTGTCGGGGAATTCATGCATGGCATAGACCATGAGGAAGGCTCCGCCGGCCACAAACAAGCCCTGCATGATGCCCGCCAAAAATAAAATGGCAAGGAGGACCGGACGGCCAGGCTTGCGTGGTGGATCTTGCTTGGGAAGGAATCCGATCAGTGCCAGGAGAACCGTCACAATCCCGTAGGCGGTGATCAGAAAGGGTGCTTCCAGAACGCGATCCAAGAGCAAACCAACCGCCATTCCGACTGCCATGACGATCAGGATCTCCAGTAATTTCGGCCGGTTGATCTGCCTTCGGTAGCGCAGGGAAACAAACAGACCCGTCAATAAGGAAAGTCCGGTTGCCAGGACACGCGCGTTATCGAAACCTACCAGCAGGATGGTGATCGGCAAAGAAAGCAGGGCACCTCCGAAACCGGTGACGGACTGAACAAGGTAGGCGATCAGGATGACTGCAAATAGATAGATGCTTTCCATTAAACACTCTTATCTCAAATAGTTTATGTTTGAAAACACAGCACTATTACCATAGTCCTTGTAACAGATGCCAGCTGTAATCAATCCTTTCCATACACGTTTAGTATTGAACAGCATCAATGTCGGGCAACTTAAATTGGGGTTGAATCCCTAGGTAGCAGTAAGCGGTGGATCATCAGAACTAATCAACCATCGAGCTCGACTGATCTCGAAGAAAAATACGAAACCATTAAGGCTCCCGACAAGATCAGAACAAATCCCACTATATTTGCAGGTGTCAGAGATTCTTTTAAAACTAGATACCCGGCCAAAATACCAATCAATGGTTCAAGTATGGCAATGATTGAAGTCGTCGTCGCACCACATTTGACAATGGCATAGTTAAACAGAGGAAAGGCTATCACCGACACCATTAACGATACGACAGCTGAATAGAACCAGGCCAGGGAAGTCAACTGAAAGTTAAGGGCTCCGAGCGATGTCCCCAGTACCGATGAGGCAATAAATATGACAAGGTTGGAATAAAATGCAATCTTGTAAACATGCATTCGCCGCATAACAGTGTGTTCAATCGCGATGTAAAGACCAGCATAGGTAAAGCCTGAACCAAGGGCAAGAACCAAGCCCCATATCGTGTTTTGTCCCGACGCTGGGATAAAAGTAACAACACCTGCCAGGCCGAGTATAAGAGAGACCACCTTCCAGATCCGGACCTTTTCACGGAACATAACAACGCTTCCAAGCATGACGATGACAGGAAATATGTAGTGTAGTGCGGTTGCCATACCAACATTGATGAAAGAATAGGATGAATAATATAAAACCGTCGTCGAAAAATTGCCGAAGAGACTGACCAGCAAAACGGGGCGACGCTCACCGTAGTCGAGTGTCAATTTGACTTTTTTCAGACGGGCAAGAAAAAAAAGAATTGGAAAACCAAAAAGCGAACGGGTGAATGCCATCATAATCCCATTGCTCCCCCCTGCATAGGCAAGTTTGGCAATTGATGCAGATACGCCAAAAAGAATTGCAGATAACGCCGCTGCAACTATACCCTTTGCGCGTTCATGCTTGATACTGGAATTAATCGCATTTTCTGTACCCGTTTCCACCAGAACAAGATAAAGGAACACCAAGTAATTTGCAACGCGGGACTGTTTAGTCGCAAAGTTGGCACTCTGGCAATTCGAGTGCCAAAATTTCGAAATTCCTCCAAATTTTCATGAATTTTGCTCCACAACCACCGGCTAAACTCTATTTAGAAAAATCAGTGAAGGAGGCACAAAAATGTTTGATTTGATTCCTTACGGCCGCCGTGACCGCGGCTTGGTCAGTGACATTAACCGCTGGTTCGGCAATTCCTTTCTGCAGGATTTTTCAGGAGTCCGCGGATTTAAGGTAGATGTTCAGGACATGGGCGATCATTTCCTTTTGGAGGCTGATCTTCCCGGTGTCAAGAAAGAAGACATCAAAATAAATCTTGACGGCCAATACCTGACAATCTCAGCCGAGCAGAATGTTGAGAAAACGGAAGAGCGGAAAAACTACGTCTACAAAGAGCGTTCCTACGGCTCTTGCCGCAGAAGCTTTGATGTTGAAGGCATCAAGACCGGTGAGATCAAAGGCAAGTTTAAAGATGGTGTTTTATCGCTCACTCTCCCCAAGCAGGAGAAAAAGCCTGAACCGGAACCTGTTGAGATCGAGATTGAAGATTAATGGAATGGGGTGATCGGCAACCCCAAGGGGCGCGTCTTTGGACGCGCCCTTATTGTCTTCCGGAAGCGGTAAACGATCACGCCTCGTCCCGGCAAAACCGGGCAAAGTCTCCCAAAAGGATCTCCTTGTCTTCCTCCGGATAGTATTTATGGTCTGAATGCTCCAGCCAGTCCAGGTCAACAAGCGGGTTCACTGACAAATAAGCGGCTGAACGCGGGGAGACGATTTCATCGCCCCTTGACATGAAGACGCGGGCGGGAACCTGAAGCCTGGGAATCTCCTGGATGGTCTCCCGCATGACCTTCAGCAGCTCGAGGTAGCGGGGGATGTACCCAAGATATCGCCAGACTCTCCTGTCCGGATGGATACTGTACGCGCTCTTGGCCGCTTCCAGAACCGGGTCACCGCGGGAGCTAAGGTCCAGCGCAACTCTTATTGATTGCGAGGTGGCTGCCCATGTCATACGCGCCTTCAAAGGGACGGCAAGAAGGAAGAGTCCTTTCACGCGATCCGGTGCCCGCAGCGCCTGTTCAATCGCCAGAAGAGTTCCCATGGAGTGGCCGGTGATCAGAATATTTGCGTGACAGGCCGCCAGGTCATCGACAGCCTGGCTGATCTGCTCTTTCCACCGGACCATGGAAGACCGGCTGAACTGCCGGGCCGTTCCCCCATGGCCTTCGATCAAAACGGACCGGATGGACCAGTCCGCAGGAACCCGATCATAAAAGTCTCGAAAATGATCGGGCGAGCCGACTATCCCGTGGATGAAGAGGATGGCGTGGGATGATTCCGGCAAGCAGCGGCGGTATTCGGTATGTTTTTTTGTCATGACAACTCACCCTTGTATGGTCGAAATAACAGGCCTGCCCTCCCTGTCAAGCATGACCGTCAGGCCACCCGAAAAACCTGATTGAATATAGAGGTAATTAACGCCTGTCACCTGGTCAACCCATATCTCAATCTCTTCTACAAGACCCTGTTTGTAGACTCGCACGAAACGTTTTCCTTCAGTGGGACCGCCCGTTTCAAAGCTGCCGGTTCTCCCTCTTTTCTTCAAAGCCATTGAAGTATCCTTTCAGCGGCCAGTCTTTCGATCAGGGCCGTCCTAAAGCAGTTTTCCTGCCGCCGCCTCAATCCTGTCCATGGCTTCGATCAGATTATCCATGGAATTGGAATAGGTGAAGCGGATGGCATGGGGTGCCTCAAAAGCATTCCCGGGCACAAGCGCGACACCCGCCTCATCAAGCAGATAATCGGCAAGAGCAGGAGCGTCCTGGATCACCCTGTCACCACGGCGTCTGCCGAAAAGCCCACTCACGTCGGGGAACAGATAAAAAGCGCCATCGGGGTATGGACAGCGGATTCCCGGCAAAGAGCTCACACGGCCGTAAAGGTAATCCCGCCGTTCTTCGAAGGCCTGCCGCATCTCTTCGACATAAGCGTCACATGACTCCAGTGCCGTGATTGCCGCCCACTGGACAAAGGAGGTCGCGTTGGAGGTCGTGTGGCCCTGAATGGCTGAAATGCCCTTGATGATCTTCTTGGGGCCGGCTGCATAGCCCAGCCGCCAGCCTGTCATGGCATAAGCTTTTGAGAAGGCATTGATGGTCACCGTCCGTTCCCTGACTTCGGGGGAAAAAGACGCCACGCTGACATGGGGTGTTGTGCCATAGATCAGTTTTTCGTAAACCTCATCGGTCACAATGTACAGATCATGCCTTAAGGCCAGCTCGGCAACGGCCATCAAGCTGTCCCGCGAATAAACGGCACCTGTCGGGTTATTGGGACTGTTAATCAGAATCACTTTCGTTTTGGATGATATGGCCTTCTCGATCGTGTCCAAATCCAGATGGTTGTCTTCGCGGACAGGCACCAGCACAGGGATGGCTCCTGCCAGTTTGACCATCTCAACATAACTGACCCAGCATGGAGTGGGAATGATGACCTCATCGCCGGGATTGCAAAGCACCATGAAAGCATTTGTCAGTGCGTACTTGGCACCCGTAGAGACCAGTATTTCGTCGATGGAATAGTCAATCTTGTTTTCAGTGAATAATTTTCGGGCGATCGCCTCACGCAGCTCCGGAATACCCGGAGTCTGCGTGTATTTTGTTTTGCCTTCCTGCATTGCCCTGCAGGCGGCCTCAATTATGGGTTGAGGCGTATTGAAATCAGGTTCACCACTGTTCAAAGCGATGATTCGTTTACCTTCTTTCCGCAGTTTGGCGATCTTGCTGTTTAACTCAAGCGTCTGGGACGGAGTCATTTGGCGAATGCGGTTAGAAATCATACGCTCGTCGATCAACTTCTTCTATTCCAGGTTTTTGCGAACGCGGGCAAGCTGCTTGAAGAGCTCCTGTGGCATCTTCGGTCCGTATGTCTCAAAGTGTTTCCCGATCGCTTCAATCTCTGCCTTCCATTCATCCTGATCGACTGTTGTGAGTGATTCAAGATCCTCTTCCGGCAGAACGAGTCCCTCCAGATCAAGATCTTCCGGTCTGGGCAGGTAACCGATAGCAGTTTCCTCGGCGCCAACTGCATTGTCGCACCGCTCTGCTACCCATTTTAGGACACGGCTGTTTTCACCGAATCCAGGCCAGAGAAAATGACCGTCCTCACCACGCCGGAACCAGTTGACAGCGAAAATTTTCGGCAGTTTGTCCGGATCGGCCTTTTTCCCAATTGACAGCCAATGATTCAGGTAATCCCCGACGTGGTAGCCGATGAAGGGAAGCATGGCAAAGGGGTCACGCCTGACCTGTCCAATCTTGTCGGAAATGATGGCTGCAGTAACTTCTGAACCCATGATGGCTCCGAGAAATACGCCGTGCTCCCAATCAAAACTCTGATAGACAAGGGGGATGGTGGAAGGCCGGCGGCCACCAACCAGAATGGCGTCGATGGGAACACCCTGGGGATCCTCCCAATTAGGTGCGATTGAGGGACAATTCTTGGCCGGGGCTGTGAAACGGGCATTGGCATGAGCTGCCTTTTCTTCCGATTCAGGCGTCCAGTCATTACCGTGCCAGTCGATCAGATGATCCGGTGCCGCTTTGCCGATCCCTTCCCACCAGACATCACCGTCATCCGTCAAGGCAACATTGGTGAAAATTGTACCCTCGCGAATGGAGTGCATGGCATTGGGATTTGACTCTAAAGAAGTTCCCGGTGCGACACCGAAGAATCCTGCTTCCGGATTGATGGCGTAAAGACGGCCGTCTTCGCCGAATCGCATCCAGGCGATATCATCGCCTACTGTTTCAACCGTCCATCCGGGAACAGTCGGTTGCAACATGGCCAGATTGGTCTTTCCGCATGCAGACGGGAAAGCACCACAAACATAGTAGACTTTTCCTTCGGGGGAAGTCAGCTTCAGGATCAGCATGTGTTCGGCCATCCAGCCCTCATCACGTGCTTGCACCGAAGCGATTCGCAGCGCAAAACATTTTTTGCCCAGCAGCGCGTTGCCGCCGTAACCCGATCCGTACGACCAGATCTCACGCGTTTCCGGAAAGTGGCTGATGTATTTTTTATCCATGGGTGCGCAAGGCCAAGGAACGTCCTGCTCTCCAGGCTCAAGCGGGGCACCTACCGAGTGTAGACAGGGGACGAATTCACCATCTTCTCCCAGAAGATCGAGCACCTCCCGCCCCATCCGCGTCATAATGCGCATATTTGTTACGACGTAGGCGCTATCTGTCAGCTCGACCCCTATTTTTGATGCGGGCGAGCCGAGTGGTCCCATGCAAAAGGGAATCACGTACATGGTCCGTCCGCGCATGGCACCGCGGTAAAGCGCTGTCATTGTTTCACGAAGCTCAAGGGGATCGATCCAATTGTTGGTCGGGCCGGCGTCGTCTTCATTAACCGATGCGATAAAAGTACGGTTTTCGACGCGCGCAACATCAGAAGGGTCGCTGCGGAATAAATGACAGCCGGGGCGCAGGTCCGGGTTCAAGGCTGTTGCTGAACCCCGCTCAACACACTCCTTCAAAAGCCTGTCGTTTTCCTCCTCTGTGCCATCACACCAATAAACGTGATCCGGCTGGAGGAGTTCCTCCATCTCTTCGACCCATTTTACCAACTTCTTGTGTTTCACCATGTGATACCTCTCTTCTAATTATTAACTATTAATAATCACCTGCATATCAGTGTAGCACTATCCACTTGCTGTAAGGGCCTGATTCGCTCTTAGCTTATCACTCCAGTGAGAAATATTCGTTGACGATGATAACAAAGATTTGCACTTTCTTGTTGACAATCTTGGTCTTTTCGTATAGAGTAACATTTCTCCTTAGGTTCATTTGTCTTATTCCCAAAACGGGCAATTCAATAAGGCAACAAGGGCATGGACTGAAGGAGGCGGAGGGGAATCAAAATTGGATTATTTTTCTTTTGACAGCAGAAGTATCTGGAGTGTACTGCTGGAGGATATCCGAAGCGGCCGTTATGAAGAGAAACTACCGCCGGAAACAGAGCTTGCAGCAGAACTTGGAATAAGCCGGACGCAGTTACGTGACGGGCTGTCAGTCCTCGAACAAGACGGCTTTATTACGCGGCGCCGCGGCATCGGCACTGTGATCAACCGCCACGTCGTCGACGTGAAGACGAGATTGGACTTGGAAGTTGAGTTCATGACCATGGTTCGGCTCGCCGGCTATGAGTCTGATATGCTTCTAACCTCTGTTGAAGTGAGGACCGATATCCCCCATATTGCAGAAAAACTTGGGGTATCAGTGACCACACCTGTGCTGGTGACATCCAAGATTGTTACAGCGGATGGTGCACCAGCCATCTTTTGCATTGACTACATTTCTTTTTCAATTATCAAGGATTTTTCCTATACACGTGAAGATCTGTCGCTTCCCATTTTCCATTTTCTTGAACATTTCTGCAATACGGAGGTCGTCATGGATTTAACCGAAGTCAAGCCAATCTTGGCTGATGCAGACATAAGCCATAAGCTCGAAATTCCTGTGGGCACTCCCTTGCTCTACTTGGACGAAACAGCCTACAATATCGACAATCAGGTGGTCATGTATTGCCAGGAATACTATAAAGACGGTGTCATGGAACATAAAATTCTTCGAAAAAAGATCTGAGTCACAGTTCCCAGACTTTTCGCCAGTCACGTTGACCAAAGCCTGGTGCATATCTTTCCGGTCCGTATTTTGGTTTGACCTCTTTTGGCCAAGTAGAGTAAACTTAATTTTGTAGGGTACCGTCATTTTTGTCACTGTGAATATCATGATTGACGGTGCGGACTGAACAAGAGGGGACCATTGTGATTCAGTCATTTTCAGCCATGAGTCAGGATGTGCGAAAAAGGGGGCGCCAGCGCATTGTCGTCGTCTCCGCGCACGACACAGATGCATTGCGGGCGATCGACGAGGCGGTTCAAATGGAAATCGCCGCACCCATCCTGATTGGGAATAAAGAACGAATTTGCCAAATCTCAAGCCAAAACGGAATCGATATCAAATCTTATCTTCTTATCGATGAAGCGGATGATGTCGAAGCCTGCGGCCTGGCCGTGCGAATAATACGCCAGGGCGACGCCGACGCCATTATGAAGGGCCTTGTTGGCACAGCGGAGCTTCTCAAGGCCGTATTAAATAAAGAAACAGGAATAAGAGACCGGGAACTGCTATCGCACATCGGTCTCTTTTACATTGAAAAAATCCGGCGTTTCGTCATCGTGACCGACGCGGCCATGAATATCGCGCCGGATGTCCAAAAAAAGACACAGTTGATTGGGAACGCGGTGGAGGTCATGCGGCTGCTGGGGATTGACCGGCCCAATGTTGCTTGTGTTTGCGCCCTCGAGCAGGTCAATGAAGCCATGCAGGCGACAATTGACGCGGCTGAGCTGGTTCGTTTGAACCGCGCGGGAGAAATCGGAGCTTGCCTCGTCGGTGGTCCGCTCGCCCTGGATAACGCGCTTTTCACGGAGTCAGCCCGGCATAAAGGGATCACCGATCCGGTCGCCGGTAATCCCGACATCCTCCTTATGCCCAATATCGAGGCGGGAAATGTGCTGTACAAGGCACTTTCCTTCCTTTCTGATTCGCCGGGCGCCGGCCTTGTCATTGGGGCCAGTGCGCCTGTTATTCTTACTTCCCGAAGCGACGACCAGAAAACGAAACTGAATTCCATCATTTTGGCGCTTTATCTGGCTGCCTTGAAAAAAGGTGTTTCATGCTGAGGCTGCTGGTTGTCAATCCGGGATCGACATCGACCAAGTTTGGCGTCTTCGAGAATTCCCAGGCTGTATTTACTGAAACGATCCGGCACGCTTCTGAATTTGCAGACCTCCCCGACCTTACAAGCCAAAGACCGGTCAGGGAAGCTTTGATTTGCCAGGCGCTGGAAAAGCGGCAAATTGATATGGCTTCCTTTGACGCGGTCGTCGGAAGGGGAGGTCTTCTTCACCCCCTGGACGGCGGTGTCTATGAGGTCAGCCGTGACATGATTGATGATCTTGCCAGTTGCCGGTACGGATCTCACGCCAGCAATCTGGGCGGCATTATCGCCGCCGCCATCGCGGGACGCTACGGTTTAAAAGCCTTCATTGCCGATCCGGTTATTGTCGATGAGATGGAACCGCTGGCCCGGCTTTCGGGCTGGCCTGGTATTGAGCGGATATCGATCTTTCACGCCCTCAACCAGAAAGCCGTTGCCCGGCACTACGCTGAGAAAGTGAATAAGCCTTACGAAGAACTTAACCTGGTGGTCGCCCATATGGGAGGCGGCATCTCGGTCGGAGCTCACAGAAAGGGCAGGGTCATCGACGTCAACAACGCGCTTGGCGGGGATGGCCCCTATTCGGCTGAGCGGTCGGGGGGCCTGCCCCTTTTCTCCGTCATGGAACTCTGTTACTCAGGCCGCCATTCCCTTGAAGAACTTAAAAAATCCTTCGTCGGCAGGGGTGGCCTGACCGCCTATCTTGGCACCAGCGACGCGGTTGCCATCGACGGCCGTATCGCCCAGGGAGACGAATACGCCCGTCTTATCCTTCAAGGCATGGCTTACCAGGTCGCAAAGGAAGTTGGAGCGGCGGCGACCGTTCTTGAGGGAGAGGTTGACGCCGTCATCCTCACCGGCGGACTTGCCTATGACACATGGATCACAGAATGGGTGACCCGGCGCGTGCAATTTATCGCGCCGGTCATTGTTTACCCCGGTGAAGACGAGCTTGCGGCTCTGGCGGAAATAGCGACGGATGCCTTGACCGGACGTATCCCCATCCGAACCTATCAAAGAAAGCAGCCTGGACCATGAAACTGCCTGACCGGAAAATTACCATCATTTCCGGCCATTACGGTACTGGAAAAACGGAATTCGCAGTCAACCTGGCTATTGCCATGGCCCGTGACGGCCGTAAGGTTGCCCTGGTCGACCTTGATATCGTCAACCCGTATTTCCGCTCCATCGAACGCAAAAACGAACTGGAGCGCGAAGGCGTTACCATTCACGTGACCTCACTCGCCGGTAAGGCAGACACCCCTTCCTTACCTCCGGGGATCATGTCCGTTTTCAGCGACCCTGACCGGCAGACCGTGATTGACCTTGGCGGTGATCCCGGCGGGGCCCGTGTTCTGGGTTATTATAAGCCGCAGATCGATCAAACACCGCACGATTTCTGGTTCCTGGTTAACCGCAACCGGCCTGAAAACGCGACAGTGGAAAAGGCCATCGCTTACTTGAGGCAAACTGAAGCCACAAGCAGGCAAAAGGTAACCGGCATCATTAACAGCAGTCATTTGGGGCGGGAAACGACAGCTGAAGACATCTTACGAGGTGACGAGTTCGCGGCGGAAATCGCGGATATTATTGACCTGCCTCTCATTTACACCGTCGCTGAAAGGAAATTTGAAGATGAACTGAGGAGCCTGGTGAAAGGCTCCTTTTTTCCGATTGATTTATACATGATCAAGCCGTGGGAACTGAGTGAAACAAAGGGAGGACATTTTGCATGGCTGGAAACGTAACATTCCGGCAGGACAGATGCAAGGGCTGTGGTCTTTGCGTTCACGTCTGTCCCGTCAAAATTATATTTTTAGATGAAGCGGTGACCAACCGAAAGGGATATCACCCCGCGACCATTGTCGAGATGGACCGGTGCATCGCCTGTGCCAACTGTGCCAGGATGTGCCCGGACTCCATTATCACGGTCGAGCGTTTATAGGAGGTGCCCGTATGGCAAAAGAATTATGGAAAGGCAACGAGGCAATCGCGGAAGCAGCCATCCGCGCGGGGTGCAGATGCTATTTCGGCTACCCCATCACGCCGCAAAGTGAGATACCCGAATACATGGCCCTTCACATGGCTGACGCGGGCGGTGTCTTTCTCCAGTCCGAATCTGAAATCGCCGCCATCAATATGGTGTATGGCGCGTCAGGCGCCGGCGCCCGCGTCATGACCTCGTCCTCATCACCCGGCATCAGCCTGAAGCAGGAGGGGATCTCCTACATGTGCGGCGCGGAGCTGCCCGCTGTCATTGTCAATGTCATGCGCGGCGGCCCGGGACTTGGTACCATCCAGCCAGCTCAGGGTGATTACTTCCAGGCGACGCGCGGCGGCGGCAATGGTGATTACCGCTTGATCGTCCTGGCTCCTGCCACCATCCAGGAGGTCGTCGATCTTATGCAGGAGGCTTTCGACCTGGCAGACCAGTACCGCATCCCCGTCATGATGCTCCTTGACGGCATGATCGGCCAGATGATGGAACCTGTTGAGTGGAAACACACCCCGGCTTCCGACCTGCCTGAGAAAACATGGGCTACGACGGGGACAGAGGGGAAACGGCCGCCCAATATCATCAACTCGCTTTTTATCGACCCTGATGCCTGCAACCGGCACAACCAGCGTCTGGAGGAGAAATACAAGAAGATCATTGAAAATGAAATCAAATACAGTGTCAATGACCTCGAAGACGCTGAAATCCTTTTTGTAGCCTATGGGACCCCCTCCAGGCTCGCCCGCGCGGCGGCCAGACTCCTCGGTGAAGAGGGGATCAAGGCCGGTGTTTTCCGCCCCATTTCAGTTTGGCCTTATCCTTACGACGCGCTCCATGAGGCGGCATCACAGGACAGCGTCCAGGCAGTTGTCACTGTGGAGATGAGTACGGGACAAATGGTTGACGATGTCAGAATCGGCGTCAACGGCGTGAAGCCCGTCTCCTTCATCGGTCAGGCCGGCGGTGTCATCCCTTCGCCCCGCGAGGTGGCTGACGCCGCCAAGAAAGCACTGGGGAGGTAAGAGCCATGGCCATTGTCTACGAAAAATCCAAAGGATTGACCGATGTCGAAATGCATTACTGCCCCGGCTGTACGCATGGCGTCATCCATAAACTTGTAGCCGAGACCCTGGTTGAACTCGATGTGCTCGGCAAATCGATCGGCGTCGCTCCGGTCGGCTGCTCTGTCTTCGCCTACGACTACTTCAACTGTGATATGCATGAAGCGGCTCACGGTCGCGCCCCGGCTGTCGCGACCGGCATCAAACGCGTTCTTCCCGACCGGACGGTATTCACTTATCAGGGGGATGGTGACCTGGCCGCCATCGGCACCGCTGAAATTGTCCATGCCGCCATGCGCGGGGAAAAGATCACAACCATCTTTGTCAACAACGCCGTCTACGGGATGACGGGCGGACAGATGGCGCCAACGACCCTGGTGGGCCAGAAGGCAACGACCGCCCCTTTCGGCCGGTCGTTTGAGCACTACGGCGCGCCCATCCGAATGGCAGAGCTCCTTGCGACCATTGACGGCGCCGCCTACATCGAACGTGTCACGGTCACGACGCCGGCCCACATCGCCAAAGCCAAACGGGCCATCAAAAAGGCCTTTCAGATCCAGGAAGAGGGACTCGGCTTCACCATGGTAGAAGTCTTGTCAACCTGCCCGACCAACTGGGGATTGACGCCGGTCGAGGCCCTGGGCTGGCTGAATGAGACCATGATTCCGGCCTTCCCGCTCGGCGTCTTCCGTGACGTCACCAAAAAGGAGGCGTGAGATGGCTTATAACGAAATCCTTATTTCCGGCTTCGGCGGCCAGGGCGTCATGGCCATTGGCCTGACCTTGGCTGAGGCGGGAATGTCCGAAGGGATGAACGTCAGCTGGCTTCCCTCTTATGGCCCGGAGATGCGGGGGGGTACGGCGAACTGCGGCGTTGTCATTGCTGACACTGAAATCATTTCACCGATTGTACTGGAGCCAAGTGAGCTGATCGCCATGAATCTGCCATCACTGGACAAGTTTGAGACCCAGGTCAAAAAGGGAGGAACCATCTTCGTCAACGCGTCTATCATCCAAAGAGAAGTCCAGCGTGAGGATGTGAGAGCCATTTATGTCCCCTCCATGGAAATCGCGTCCGCGATCGGCAATATGCGCGTGGCCAACATGGCCATGCTGGGCGCTTTTATCGAGGCAACGAAACTTTTGAAATACGACACCATCGTCGCCATGTTGACGCGGCTATTTACCGGACCAAAAGCGCATCTTGTCGAACTGAACGAGGAGGCGCTCAAGCAAGGTGCCGCGTGCGCAGACCATTAATGTACAGTAGAAGAGAAGCTGAGAAAACAGCAACTGGGCGTGAGAGAGAGGATTGACCATGAAGATCACTGTCACCAAAACGCAATGTCCGAAACCGAAACCGGAAGATGAGAACAACCTGGGTTTTGCCCGAACCTTCAGCGATCACATGTTTGTAGTCGAACATGAAGCGGACAGTGGATGGTTTGATCCGCGTATCGTGCCCTACCAGAAGATTGCGCTCGACCCCGCCTCGCCCGTTTTCCATTATGCGCAGGAGATCTTTGAGGGGGCCAAGGCCTATGCCCTGGATAACGGGGAGATCGGCCTTTTTCGCATCAGGGACAACGCCCTGCGGATGAACAGGAGCGCCGACCGTATGTGTATGCCTGCCATCGACGTGGACCTGCAGGTGGAGGCCATCAACAGATTGGTAGATCTGGACCGCGACTGGGTGCCCAAAAGTGAGGGGACTTCTCTTTATCTGCGGCCTGCCATGATCGCGGACGGAACCAGCCTGGGCGCCCAAACGGCGACACGTTTCATTTATTTTATTATCTGCTCGCCGACCGGAACCTATTACCAACAAGGCATGAAGCCCATCCGGATCCGCATTGAAACCCGCCATGTCCGGGCAGTCAAGGGCGGCGTGGGACGAGCCAAGACGGGCGGCAATTACGCGGCCAGTTTCAAAGCCTCCTACCGGGCCAAACAGGAAGGCTTCAACGAAGTACTCTGGCTCGACGGACGGGAACAGCGATACGTCCAGGAAGTGGGCGCCATGAATATGATGTTTGTCATCGACGGCAAAATCGTCACTTCTGAGCTTGGCGATACCATTCTGCCCGGCATCACGCGTAATTCAGTTCTGACCCTGGCTAAAGAAAAGGGCCTGGAAGTTGTGGAAGACCGTGTAGCCGTTGATTTTCTTTTTGACGCCTATGACAAGGGGCTACTCACGGAAGCCTTTGGAACGGGGACAGCCGCTGTTATTTCACCGGTCGGTGAATTGGCCTGGAATGAGAGGACCATGATCCTCAATGATTTCGCAATTGGCCCCGTTTCACTGATGTTCTATGAGGAGCTGGTAGGAATCCAGCGTCAGCGTCTCCCCGACACGCACGGATGGACAACGACGGTTCCCCGCTACCAGGACTGAACCAAAGACCGGCTTCAAAAAAGACCCTGCTTACGCGGGGTCTTCTATTATTTGGGCAAGCTTGCCGCCTTCATCATCAGGGCACATTCCATCCGCTTTCTAAACAGTTCGCAACCGTAGGTGTCGACACCCGACAGATTGCCATTCACGTGGTAGGCATTGGCAGCGCAACCCCCGGAACAGTAAAACCTGGCCCAGCAATCTTCACATTCAGGACGTGAAAATACATTACATTGGGAAAATTAGTCCCGCAAATCCCGCCTGACAACTCCCTGCCAGATGTTGCCCATCAAAAATCCGGGCTCATCAACCAGCTGATGGCAGGGGTAAATATCCCCGACAGGGGTCACAGCCAGGTATTCGGTCCCCGCGCCGCATCCCGCGATCCGCTTGTAGATGCAAGGTCCGTGATCAAGATCGACAGTGAAATGATAGAAACGGAAACCGCTCCCTTGCCGGTCGCGGCGGATCATCTCCACAGCCAGTCTTTCATACTGGTCTTTTAAAACCGGCAGGTCTTCTTCTGTCAAGGCGTAGGGCTGGCCGGGCGGACAGACAACCGGCTCCATGCTGATCTCATCGAAACCCAGTCCGGCAATGTGAAGGACGTCCTCCAGAAAATCGGTGTTGCAGTGCGTGTAGGTGCCGCGGATATAATAACTGCCCCGGGTCCTGCGCCGGACAAGTTCCTGGAACTTGGGAACAACCACTTCGTAGCAGCCTTTCCCAGCCTGGGTCACCCGGAAGCGGTCGTGTGTCTCTTTACGGCCGTCCAGGCTTAAAACAACATTGTCCATCTCCCGGTTGGTAAATTCAATGACATCGTCATCAATCAGCAGACCGTTTGTGGTGAGGGTGAAGCGGAAATGTTTGTCATGCTTCGCTTCCAATGAGCGCGCGTAGGCGACTGTCTCTTTCACCATCCCGCAGTTCAGGAGCGGCTCGCCGCCAAAAAAATCGACTTCCAAATTCCGTCGGGAGCCCGAATTTTCGATCAGAAAATCCATGGCGCGCCTGCCCGTTTCCACGGGCATGATGGCCTGCACGCCCTTGTAGGTTCCCTGGGCTGCGAAACAGTAAGAGCAATTCAGATTACAGCTATGGGCGACATTGAGGCACAGTGCCTTGATCAGCCGGCTGTCATGAGGGCGCTCGCCCAAGCGTGCCCTATGCTCAACTTTTGAGAACAAGAGCCCTTCATCGACAAGGGACCGGACTTGGTTTACCGCGTCCAGCACATCAGCATGAGGCCAGGCAGCGGACAGCTGCCGGACAATCTCTTCGGGGGAATGCCTTTCGTAAAGGCCGATAATCCGGTAAACAAGATCATCCACGACATGGACACTGCCACTGTCAACGTCAGCTACAAGCTTGTAGCCATTCAATTCAAATTGGTGAATCATTGGGTAAAGATATAAGATGGCAGGACTAAATGCCCGCCTTGATCTCCGGTTCAGCTTTTTCCTGCTCGCAGACCTGGTTGACAACTCCACATGACGTTTTACAGGCGGACTGGCATGAAGTCTGGCATTCGCCACAGCCATCGTGCCCGATATCCTGGACAAGATCACGGGTGGACAGGGTTACAATTCTCTTTTTCTCTTTCATTACACTTCCCTCTTGTTAATAGATCATTTTGCAAGCAATACTATAACACTTTGTTAGAAAGCCAGCTTCTTTAAGAACCGCATCAGATTGTCCACGGTCAGAGCCAGGTCTTCCGGGCTCCGCCCCCTTGCCAGGGTGAAGTCAATCGCGACGCGGTTGATACTAAAGATACCGCTTACACCTTCGTCGTAGACGCTCTCAATGCCATCTCCAATATCTCCCACGATGGCGACGACTGGAATACCCAGCCTCCTGGCGCGTCGGGCCACACCGATCACAACTTTGCCGCTCAGGCTCTGTTGATCAATTTTTCCTTCGCCTGTCAGGATCAGGTCGGTGCCTTGGGCGATCTTGTCAAAACGGACCGCGTCAAGCACGACCTCAATGCCTGGATCCAAGGAAGCCCCAAAGAAAGCGTAAACTCCCGCGCCCATGGCGCCGGCGGCCCCTGAGCCGGGTAAGCCCGCCACCTGAAGACCCAGATCCCTTTCGATCACAAATGCCAGGCGGCGAAGGCCGGCATCGAGTTTTCTCACGCCGGCTTCATCCGCGCCTTTTTGCGGCGCAAACACATAGGCCGCCCCCGAGGGCCCGTACATGGGATTGTCAATGTCGCACATGGCCTGGATGGTCAAGTTGTCAAGCAGGGCATTTTTCAGAGTCATATCAATCCGGTCGATCCGGTCAAGGGTCTCGCCTACGGGGACAAATTCCTCCCCGTCCTGATCCAGAAAGCGGATGCCGAGGGCGGCAGCGGCTCCACAGCCGCCGTCATTGGTGGCGCTTCCACCCAACCCCAAAATAATTTTACGCACACCCCTGGCGGCTGCGGCCAGGATCAATTGACCGACGCCGTATGTCGTCGTGACGAGGGGATTTTTCCGGTCTCCCATCAGCGGCAGGCCGGCGCAGGCTGCCATTTCGATGACGGCCGTTTTCCCCTGATCGACCAGGCCGTAAAAAGCATCCAGCTCCTCGAAAAGGGGACCCTTGACCCGGACGCTGACCTTCTCACCGTTGAGGGCTTGCAGGAAGCTGTCCACACTCCCCTCACCGCCATCAGCAACAGGCAGGCTCTTCACCAGGGCATCCGGATAGTGCCTCAGGATAGCGGCTTTCATAATCTTGCAGATGGAAGGGGAGTCCATGGTCCCCTTAAATGAGTCGGGCAGCAGAAGTATTTTTTTCACGAGGATGGCTGCTCCTCTTCATCGGGAGAAGGCAGGTTTTCTTCGTCCGGCCTTTTTCCTTTTTTGCTTCCCATGGCCTTCACCAGATAAAGCAGGCCGTTCAGAACCAGGCCAATGCCGATCACCATCTCGACCGGGATACCCAGGGCGGTTGGAGCAATGATAATCAGTAAGCCGGTTATCAGGAGCAGCAGGACAGGCACGAACACGATCCAGAACAAACCTTTGCTGAAAGCTCGCATGACCAGCGCAAAGATGACCCCAACAAGCGCTTGTACTATGAAGTAGACGCCCGCTGCCACCAGCAGATATTTGATTGTTTCGGCTGGTTTGATCAAAAGGAGCAAACCAACCACCAGCGGAATCACGGCCTTGGTGAAAGATGAGGTGCGCTTGCCGCTGCCCGCGATCAAACCCCGGATATACACAGCAGCGTAAATGCTTCCGGCGAAAATCGCGACAAGACCGACCACAAGCGGCAGGTAACCGGATACCAGGTTTGGATAGAGAAGGGCAAACAGACCAGCGCCAACTAAAGCCAGTCCGATGATGAGCCACTCCAAAAATTGATTTTTCTTGCCTTTTTCCTGGCTGTCTTTCATTTTGATCCCCCCTTCTTTCGGAGATGATGGCCCCCTTGAATCACCGGCTGACCGAACATTACAGAAAACTCAGGCCTCTCTTATATCAGTTCTGTCCCCTCCTTGTAGCTTTCTTCCGCCATAAGCCGGTACTTGTCCATCTTGATCTTGAATAATTCAGCGCTGGTCGGAGGCGTCACGGTGATGGCGTTGGCGCCTGCCCGGATGGTTTCGAGAATGGTCTCATCCGACGGCCCCCCTGTCGCGATGATGGGAACGTCGGGGTATTGCGCGCGGAGCTTGCCTACGATATCGACCGTCCGGGCGCCGCCGCTCACATTCAGAATGGAAACACCCGCTCCAAGCCGGGCTCCGATATCCATGTATTCCGAAACAACCGTACAAATGATAGGAGTATCCACCACCTCGTAGATGGCTCGAATGGTTTCAAGCGTCGTTGGTGAATTGACGACGAGTCCAACCGCTCCCTGCGCCTCTGAGAAGATGGCGATTTGAGCGCAGCGCGCGCCGCCCGTCGTGCCTCCCCCCACACCGGAGAAGACAGGAACGGGTGAGATGCTGATCAAGGCGTTCGATATGGCCGGATGTGGAGTAAAAGGATAGACTGCCATGGCGGCATCGGCGTTATGATTGATGATCTGGGCCGCGTCCGTTGTAAAAATCACCGACTTGATACGGCGGCCATGGATCCGGATACCTGAACACTCGGAGATGACCCCCGGCATGCGGATGACGTCGGCGCGAAGCGCGGTCGTGATATCGGGAATGTGCTTACGTCTTTTTTGCTGTTCGTCCACGGAAAATCCCTCCTTTGCGCTTTCTTGTTTCATTTTACATGAAGGGGATCAGCGCCTGCGAAAATCAGTTAATTTCCCCTTGTAACAATCGCTTTCTATTTGACATGCGGGCTTGCCTGTACTTATCATTGTAAGTGTGCGCAGCCCTTGACACGGCTGTTCATCCGGGAGTTTTCCCCTCACAGGAGGTTCAAGATGTCAGATCAAAAGATCGTGATTATTGGCAGTGGTATCGCAGGGCTCTCTGCGGCTGAATCAGCCAGGAAGATGGATCCCGATGTGGGGATCGTGATTTTGTCGGAAAACCCCCACCTTCCCTACCAGCGGCCGAGACTCCCCGGCGTCATCATGGACCCTGAAAGTGTCGATAAGATCGTCCTCCATAAGGAGTCCTGGTACAAGGATAAAAATATTGACCTCAGGCGCGGCCTTGCCGTAAAACACGTCGACCCGGACCGCCAGGAGGTTGAACTCGAAGACGGCTCAAAGATCCACTACGACAAGCTGATTCTGGCGACTGGAAGCCGAAGCTTCATGCCGCCCATGAAAGGCGGCGATCTCAAGGGCGTTTTCACACTCTGGACACTGGATGACGCGCTCGCTATCTCCGACTACATCAGAACAGCTAAAACGGGTGTTGTTATTGGCGGAGGCCTGCTGGGGCTTGAGGCTGCCTATGCGCTAAAGCAGCGCGGACTCGACACAAGCATCCTTGAGCGCGGCGGGGCTCTTCTTGCCAGACAGCTCGATGAACGGTCAAGTGCCATGTTCCAGGAACAGGTCGAGCGGGTTGGAGTCAAGGTAGTAAAAAATGCGGTGACGAAAGAGATCCTGGCTGACCCGTCCACAGGGAGGGTGGCCTCTGTCTTGCTTGAAGACGGCGGACAGGTGCCCGCAGATATCGTCATTGTCTCGACCGGGGTACGCGCGCGGCTGGAGGTCATGGAGGGAACGGACATTGCCATCGACCGCTGTTTCGTTGTCAACAACAAAATGGAAACCAATATCCCTAACATTTACGCAGCAGGTGACAACGCCATCATGGAAGGCTTGTGGTACGGCTTGTGGCCGGTTTCCATGCGTGAAGGCAAGGTGGCCGGCGCCAATGCCGCGGGAGGTGATGAGATCTGTGTCATCCCGACACCCCCCTATCTTGTCAATACAATGGAGACACGCATCGCGTCAGCCGGTGATATCGCGCCGGCAGACCCCGAGGTTTCCTCACAGATCCATTTCGATGAAACACAGCTCACATATGACCGGCGCAATTTCCTTGGCGATAAACTGGTTGGTTACGTGCTGCTGGGCGACACGACCCCCTTCTCCATGTTGAGCAGGGAACTGCAGCAGGGCTAAGGGAGAAGTCTTTTGCTTCCGTTAAGGGACAGCCAGCCAAGCAAGCGCTTTCCATTGATCACGATCATTCTGATCGCTATCAATGTGCTTGTTTTTATCTACCAGTCAACCCTTAATGACCTGGGTCTATATTTATTCTTTGACCGCTATGCTTTCACGTCCCAGGGCTTTCTCGACGCCATATCCGCCAGGCAATTTTACTTGCCGCTCTTCACCAGCATGTTTCTGCACGGCGGTCTCAGCCATCTGATCGGAAACATGTGGATTCTCTGGCTATTCGGAGACAATGTTGAAGACTACCTTAACCCCTTCCGTTACACTCTCTTTTACATCGGCACGGGGCTGATCGCGACTTTTGCCCATGCCCTGTCCGACCTTCATTCGGATATTTTCACGCTTGGGGCCTCCGGAGCAATTTCCGGCGTCATGGGCGCCTACCTGGTTCTTTACCCCCACGCGCGGATTCTGACGCTGATCCCCTTCATGCCCTATTTCGTCAATATCCCGGCCTTCGTCTATTTGATTTTGTGGATTATCCTGCAGCTTGTCTCAAGCATCCTGGTCGGAGGCGCCGGAGGAATTGCCTGGTGGGCTCATATCGCTGGTTTCCTTGGCGGCCTTTTGATTTGCATCGGCGGCAGAAATCGACGGAAAAGAAGACAGGCAAGCGCCTGACGGCACTTTTTTCAGCACTCTGCGTCTCGGCTTTGAAACGGTACCCTGGCTCCGCTCCAAGGGTTTTTCCGCGTAGATCAGGCTGCTTTGGATATACTCCCGGATGGCCAGGCCATGCCCCCACTTTCTGGCATAAGCCTCAGTCACCTCTTCACTGACCACGGTGACCCGGGCAAAGCCAATGGCCCGGAAAGCTTTGGTGATCTGTTCCACAGACCAGGCGCCTCCCACTCAGGTCTTGGCCATATGGGGGTCGGCGACCCATTCGGCGGGCAGGGCTTTCTTCGTTGTGATATCGGAAA
>CAZSFQ010000018.1:0-31735 GCA_964606165.1 uncultured Mageeibacillus sp. | reverse complement strand
TCTTCAATAAGAGGTTGTAGCACAAGATTTTCAGCCTTACTACAAAAGACAGGTAACATTATTGTACAAAGATTTTGGAAGTCGCATACTCTTAAATCGTATTGATTCATGACAAAGTAAACTGGACAGTGAGCCGGGCGATTTTTATGATTTATACAGCGAAAACACTGGCACTAAACATGCTAGGCTTAAACAGGAAGGTGCGAATCCCAATTTGTAGACACTCATGCCAACAAAAACTATACTCTCTAAAGGGACTTCTGATTGTATATCGAAAGGAATAAATACGAGATGGAATGTGCTTACTGTAAACTTCTGCTATGCGATCAAGGAATTCAAGAGGGATTTCCCGGCTGTCCAATGGAGGATCGTTCGCTGTTCGATGAATCAGTTCGATTGCTTATGGAGGAAGATAATCTTAGGTTTTTCCAGACTAGCTGTCGAATTGAAGCGGAAGGATACTTACGATGGCCACGAGCGCTTGAGATCATTCAGTTTTGCAAAGAGATGAATTACACGAACATTGGGATCGCCTTTTGTCTCGGCTTGAAACGTGAAGCTGCAATATTCATCGGCTTGTTAAAAAGATCGGGGTTGGCGGTGGTTTCGGCTGTGTGTAAAAGTGGCGGCATCCCCAAGGAATGCCTGGGGATAAAAGATGAAGAGAAGACTAACCCGGGTTCAATGGAGGTTATATGTAATCCTGTCGCACAGGCGTTACGTCTAAACCGCGAAAAAACGGATTTTAACGTTGTGATAGGACTTTGTGTTGGCCACGACAGCTTGTTCTTTAAGTACAGCGAAGCTCCGGTCACGACACTCATCGCAAAGGACCGGCGTCTCGGTCATAACCCTGCCGCTGCTCTATACATCTCAGAATCAGGGTATCTTGACGAACCGATGCAAGAGGTTCTGGGTGAACGTGCATGAAACTTATTCTCGCAAGCCGATCGCCCAGACGGCGTCAACTTCTGTCCATGGCAGGGATATCCTTTGAAACTGCCCCTTCAAATTATGATGAGGGTTCGCTTGCCCGGCTTTTAAAAAATGACAGGCCGGGCATTTCTGAGCGTGGCCTGGCCGAGCGTCTGGCCTTGGCCAAAGCCCGTGCCATCCTGTCCTCTTACCCGGAAGATCTCATCCTGGCCGCGGACACTATTGTTACCCTGGACGGCACCCTGTTCGGAAAGCCGAAAGACAGGGCTGAAGCCCGCAAGATGCTGCGGACACTTGCCGGTCAAACACACCTGGTCGACACGGGGGTCGCTCTTATTTCATCTTCAACAGAAGAAGTTTTCTCTACGCGCTCCGAGGTCACTTTCCGGCCGCTTTCTTCGGTCATCGAAGCCTTGATTGAAGCCTATGTCAAAACAGATTTGCCGCTGGACAAGGCGGGTGCCTATGGGATCCAAGAACTTGGCGGCCTTCTGATCGAGCGTATTGAGGGTGATTTCTTCTCTGTTATGGGACTGCCGATTGGCCAGGTCTATGAGCGCCTTCAGGCGTACGATATTTGACCGGAAGAGTCTTGTTTTCCTAAGCGACCAGTTTGCTGATACCTCCGGCGATTGAGATCAAACCGGCGACAAACTGGATCAGGTAGACGAAGCTGGAGAACTTCTCGTTGGGGATTCGGTGGTGGAGCCAGTTTCCAATTAGAAAGGCGACGACAACAATCGGGAGCGCGTAGGCGATCGTTGTCGCAAGCTCCGTCGTATAAACGTGCAGAACAAAAATCCGGTAGAGGGTCGTGATGGTATTGGTGACAATCCAGACGGCAACCATGGTCGCCCGGAAGGTTCCCTTGTCTTTCATACGGCTCAGGGCGTAAATATTGATGAGCGGCGCGCCCATGGAAAACATGCCTTGCAGGACCGCGCCAATGCCAAGAGAAGCGTACATGGCTGGTTTTGGCATCTCTTTATGTTCTTTTTTTCGAATAATCCTCAAGAGTTCACGTCCGCTGACGAGGGCAACCAGGATGCCGATGATCAGCCGCAGGGCCCATTCGACATAGCGAAGTTTCGCGAAGAGCAAATAGCCAACCGGCATGATGGGTATGATGCAAGCGAGGATGATCAGAAGCTCACGGCCGTTGATTTTCCTAAATTGCGTTACCAGCATGATGGCCAGCATGAGCAGACTGGTCGCTGTGAACAAGGCCACGGAGACTTCTGCCCCCCAAAAAAGCGAAAGAATCGGAACACCGATTGAAATTGAACCGAAACCTGCGATGGCTTCGATGACATTCATGAAAAGAACCAGAATCAAATAGAAAATCACGTCAATGACACCTCAAATCAATCTCCCAAAGAGTATACGCTATTATTCGGGGTCTTCACATGAGAAGCAGAATTCCGCCAGCGATCGAGAACAGGCCGCTGATCAGCTGCACACTGTAGACAAGGGTAATGAACTTGTCCCCCGGAACCTTGTAGTGCAGTTTGTTGCCAAGAAGAAAGCCAATGGCAACGAGGGGGAGCGCATAGGCGATCCAGGTCCAGGTTGAGGCCGTATAGGCCTGGAGGAAGAAAATTCGGTAAGCCATGGAAAAGCTTATGGTCAGCACCCAGATGGCGGACATAGTCGCCCGAAAGACGCTCTTGTCCTTAATCCGGGTCAGGGTGTAGACGTTGATCAGCGGTCCGCCCATGGAGAACATGGCTTCCACGAGAGCCCCCAAGGCAAGTGAGGTATAGATGGCCCAGGTTGGCAGGTCGGAGTCGTCCTTTTTAATCAGGCGCCGCCATAGTTCGTGTCCGGCGACCAGGGTTACGACTGTACCCATTACCAGGCGGAGCAGCCACTCGAAAGGCCTGATTTGCGTGTATAGGAGGTAGCCGGCAGGCAGGAAGGGGAGGATGCTGGCTGCGATAATTAAAAACTCGCGGCGGTCCATTTTCCTGACTTGGGTGAGGAAGATGACCAGGCAAAGGAAAAGCCCGGTTGTCGCCATCAGGTTGACCGATCTTTCCGTACCAAGGAAAAGAGAGAGAATGGGAATGCCAATGGAAGTCGACCCGAAACCAACCACGGTTTCAAGTATGAGCATGAAAAAAAGTATGGTGAAGAAATAGATCATGGCCTTTCCGACGCTCCGGTTTTCCTGGCAGTTATAGGATCAGCATGACGCCTCCCGCGATGGAGAAGAGGCCGCTGACAAGCTGAACAAGATAGACAAGGTTGGCGAACTTTTCATTGGGTATCTTATTGTGCAATTTGTTGCCGATAAAAAACGCGATGAAGACAAGGGGAATCGAGTACAAAATGTTGATCCAGATTGTCCGCGTATAGGAGTGGAGAACGAAAACGCGAAAGATCAGCGATATTGTATTTGTGATAAGCCAAACCATAACCATGGTAGCGCGGAAGCTGCCTTTATCCTTGATCCGGGTCAGGGCGTAGACATTGATCAGGGCGCCGCCCATCGAAAACATGCCCTGCACGATCGCACCGATTCCAAAAGCAGAATAGACCAGCCATTTGGGCGGATCACTCGAATCCTTACGGATGATGCGCCTCCAGATTTCGCGCGCCGCGACCAAGGTGACGACGCTGCCCATAATCAACCGGAGTGCCCATTCCACGAGACGAAGTTTGGCGAAAAGCAGGTAACCAACCGGCAGGATAGGGATGACCGCGGCGAGAATAATCAGCAGTTCGCGCTTTTGGATTTTTTTGTATTGGGTGGCGGCAACGACCAGGCATAAAATCAGGCCGGAGGCTGAAAGAAGGGCGACCGATGTTTCCGTTCCAAGCGCAAGCGCGAGAATGGGGATGCCAATCGATGTTGAGCCAAAGCCGGCAATAGACTCCAGGATGTGCATGATAAAAAGAACGATGAAAAAAACAGCCACGGCAGAGCACCCCTTCTTCGCCCGATTATACAGCAATACCAGCAGGCTGTCCGTTTTTTGCCCAGTGCGCCTTGCTAGCAGATTCGCGTATTGCCCGGCACGGCAAGAGCTGGCAAAGACCGTTATTCTGTACAATGGAAGTTCAGAACAGAGCCAGGCGCAAGTCTTTTTTCTGCCGGGCTGCCTATAAGGAGAAAAGGAAATGGAAACAAAAGTAAGCTTTATTTACGATTATAAAAGCATCGATCTGCCCAGGGAGATGACGGAACTCATCCTGCCGGATATGGATGAGTTTGTTGAATTGCAGTGCCAGGGTCTGGCGGAAAAGCACAGTACAATTGAGCTGCCGGAAGGCCAGGAACATCTGCTGACCGACGACATGGTCAAGAAGGAAGAAATCCCGGGGGTTGAAACAGTTGAGCAATACCGGGACACGCTGAAAAGGGAAATTCCCGCCGCCATTGTCTCGGAGCAGGTACATGCCCTCCTGATGAATTACCTGATGCCGCAACTCGTCCAGCGCAGCACCTTTGAGATAAATGATGAAGAGGCGACGAAAGAGAGCATGAAACGCCTCGAAGCCTTTGAGGATAATGCCAGGAAGCGGGAGCTGACCCTGGAGGAAGCCGGGCGCCAGGATTTTGGCATTCCGACCATGGATGAGGGAGAGATCCGCCAATATGTTCTTTACCTGGGACGGACCAGTTTTTTGTTCCGCATTTTGGCGCGTGAATACCTCAAGCGTCAGGGACAAATCTTCGACCTGGCCTCCTATTCCGGTTACGTGAAAGATTTGACGGAAGTATCGGGTATGCCGGAAGAGCAGGTAAGGGAGCTGGTTCCGCTTCATGTCTACATGGAAGAAGTTCCTGCCCTCACCCTGCTGGATGAGATGTCAGCCTGGATCGCGCCGCAGATCAGTGTGACAAATGAGGGGGCTGAAGGCGAACCGGATGACGCGTAGGCGTCAGACCCGGCAGACGTGATAAACTAAATTAAACAAGCGAAGGGAATCTATCCATGGCAATCTTTGACAGGAAAAACTGCGATATCTGCGGAGGAAAAGTTGGGCTTCTCGGAGGGAAAAAGGTCAAAGACGGGCGCCTTTGCTCGGATTGCGCGAAAAAACAATCGCCCTACCTGTCCAGCAGAAAAAACTTCACTGTTGAGGAGATGAAGCAGCATCTGGAGGACAGGGCTGCCAACCAGGAAATTGTCAAGGCTTTCGAACCGACCAGGACAGCCGGCTCATCGCTCAAGCTCTACGTTGACGATGCGCGCGGCCTCTGGTTCCTGACAAAAACAAAGCGGTACCAGGACGCAAACCCTGACGTTTTTTCCGCGGAACAGATCCTTGGCGCCCGGGTTGATGTTGAAAAAGGCACACGTGTTGAAACCCTGGAAAAAGCAGTGCCGGCCAAAGACGGAAAACCCGCTGTGCCTGCCAAGACAAAAGAAGTCATTTACCATAACTTTTTTGTCCTGATTGATGTTTCGCATCCCTGGGTCAATCAAATGCGCCTTCAGGTCAACAATTCGTCGCTCGAGGGCGGTGTGAGTCATCCCGACTATAAGGAAGCCGAACGTGACGCCAAGGAAATCGTCGACACGCTCACCGCTATGCGCGACGGCGCCATGGAAGAGAAACAGGAAAAAGCCAAACCGAAACAGCGTGTGAAGTGCCCGCACTGCGGCGCGTCCACCATGCCCGACGAAAACGGCGCTTGTGAATATTGCATGGGAATGATCGGCTGACCTGACCGAACCAGCAGCAAGGCCGGTATTCTCCCGTGTAATGCCAAAAGGGTTAAGGGAGGATCAACCATGATATTGAAAGCTTACGCGGTACCGCACCCGCCGATCATCCTGCCGGAAGTCGGACGCGGAGAAGAAAAAGACATCGCCAGGACGAGCGCCGCTTTCCAGCGCATGGCGCGTGAAATCGCGGAGCTGCAGCCCGACACCATCATCCTTTCCTCCCCCCATGCCCCCCTCTTTGCCGATGGTTTTTTTATCCTGGGGGGAGACCACGAAACAGGCGATCTCAGCGCATTTGGCGTGCGGGGTATCCGTGAGGAAGTATCCATTGACAAGGGCTTTGCCGATGCGCTGCGCGAGGCGCTGCTGCGCCGTGCGCTCAGCGCTTCCGTCATGTCGCTGGGCCGCCGGGGGCTGGATCACGGTACCCTGATCCCTCTGCGCTTCATCCACGAACAATACCGGGACTTTCGTCTTGTCCTGATCGGCTTGTCGCTGCTTCCGGCCACGACTCACCGGGAAATCGGCCGTGCGGCAGCCCAGGTCTCTGAAAAACTTGGGCGCCGGGCGGTTTTTATCGCCAGCGGCGATCTGTCCCATGTCCTGAAAAAAGACGGCCCCTATGGATTCAAGCCGGAAGGACCGCGTTTCGACTCTGAGATTGTAAGGATATTCAACGAGGGTGACCTGGAGGCTCTCTTCACCATGGATCCGGCCACCCTGGAGGAGGCTGCTGAGTGCGGCCTGCGTTCCTTCCAGATGATGACAGGAGCCCTGGACGGCAGATCCTTCGAGGCAGAGCTTTACTCCTACCAGGGCCCCTTTGGCGTCGGCTATGCTGTCGCCTCCTTCACACCAAACTGACGGTGAAGACTATGGCAGGAAAAAACCCTTATACGACGCTCGCCCGTGCCTCGATCGAATCCTGGCTTATAAAGAGAAAAGCGCTGGAAATTCCCGCGGGTACTCCGGACCAGTTGCTTGACAAACGCGCGGGCGCTTTCGTCACACTCTACAAATCAGATTGCCTTCGCGGTTGCATCGGTACCATATCACCTGTGCGAAAATCACTGGCTGAAGAAATTATCTGCAATGCCATGGCTGCGGCGACCGAAGATCCCCGCTTCCCGCGCGTGCGGCCGGAGGAGCTGGAGGATCTTGTCATCAGTGTTGATGTGCTTGGTGAAGCAGAGCCGGTTGAGGCCATGGCGGAACTCGATCCGGTCCGTTACGGCGTGATTGTCTCGAAAGGCTTAAGACGGGGACTCCTCCTTCCCAATCTTGACGGCATCGACACAGTACAGGAACAGGTGTCGATCGCCCTGGCCAAGGCGGGGATTCATCCCCATGAATCTTACAAGATGGAGCGCTTTGAGGTCACCCGTTATGAAGAATGATAGGGGTGATCCGGTCGTCTGCGAGGTGTGCTGGCGTCACTGCCGCATCCCTGAGGGCGGCCTTGGCTATTGCCGGGCGCGGACGGTCAGGGATGGTGTGGTCATTCCCGCAAATTACGGACAGTTGACCAGCCTGGCGCTGGACCCCATTGAGAAGAAGCCGCTCTACTATTTTCACCCGGGGACTTCCATTCTTTCTGCCGGCAGCTACGGCTGCAACATGGCCTGTCCCTTTTGCCAGAATTATGAGATCGCCCGCCAGGCCGCGGCTTCAAGACGCACGGCCAGGGTAAGTCCGGAAGAGTTGGTCAGTAAAGCGCTGGCATACAGGGACCGGGGAAATATCGGCATTGCCTTTACCTACAACGAACCCCTTGTCGGATACGAGTACGTTCGTGACACATCAATACTTGCCAGGGAAGCGGGCCTGGAAACGGTCGTTGTTACCAATGGACAGATCGAAGAAGGCCCGCTCCAGGAATTGCTGCCGCTCATTACAGCATGGAATATTGACCTGAAAGCATTCAGCGATCAAGGATACAGGAAACTCGGGGGGCGGCTGGACGTCACCTTGCGCACCATCCGGCTTACCTGTGAAGTCTCCCATGTTGAGATAACAACCCTGGTAGTGCCCGGCCTGTCCGACGATGAGGAAGAGATGCGGTCCGAAGCGGCCTTCCTGGCCTCCATTGATCCCAAAATCCCCCTCCACCTGTCGCGCTACTTTCCCTGCTACCAGTACGACGCACCCGCGACGCCAAAAGAGATTCTATACCGGCTGCGCGACATCGCCAGGGAGTCACTGGAGCGGGTCAACCTTGGCAATATCCATTAATCGAAAGCAGGCCTGTCTTCACCCGGGTCCCGGGGGTCCATGGTAACCATTTCATAGATTTCAAGCTCCTGATCAATGAGCTCGCGCAGACCCGGGACTCGTTCAGGATCGACCGGCAGGGTGATTGCCGGCTGATCCCCGGAAGCCGCTGACCCGGTCGGCAGTTCCAGCCTGACATGAATCAGGCAGGGGGCCCTGGCAACCAGCCCGGCTAAGGCCCGGTCATCCTGCCCCCCCAGGGACAAAGCGATGTAATAGGTCATGTGCTGCATCAGGGATTCAAAAGGGTAATCATCCTCTTCCCCGGCAGCCATGAGCGGATGGATCCACGCTTCTTTGTCTGTGGCAGATGCGTAGGGCGTAGCCTCCAGTCTGTAAGTAACATGGAACTTGTCAACTGCCGCATAATCGCTCAGCTCGGCCATGAAAAAAAGGTCATTCTGTCTGAGCAGCTGCAGGTAGTCGGGATTGTTGGCATAGAGCGGCAGGGTCAGCGACCGCTCACAGCTTCGCCCGTCTTTTGTTTCAAGGATCAGGTGTGTCTCAGGCAAATGGGGGTAATAGATCTCATTTCCGCCGTAGGGAAGGATGAAAGGATTTTTAAGCCGGACAAAATCGCGTGACTGCCCCTTGCTGGACAGGGTGCGGGGCAGGTCCAGGCCAGGATTGTCAGGCGAAAGGACCGAACGGTAAATTTCAGCCAGGAGGGCAAGATCCTGCTCTGTGGTCAACTCCAGCAGAAAGGGCCTGCTTTCCTCACGCCCAAAGGGTGAAAAATAAGCTCCTGGATAGTAAATGCCTGCCCGCTTCAAGCTGTCAGCCTCCGGCAGTCTGGTTGAGAAGCCGCCGGCACCCGTCATGACGATGCAAAGCCAGACGGCGTAAGGCAAGGCCGCCGCCAGCGCGGCAGCAAGCATGGACCGCCAGCGGATTTTGCCCTTGCCGCTGATCAGATTGAAGATCCAAAGAGACAGGAGGAAGCCAAGGCCCGTGCCGATCAGAAAGGGCGCGGGGGAAAGGTTGACCGGTGTGAACTCGGAATCCGTCGTCCATACCCGCAGATAGTGGGCCCCATAACCTCCCAGCAGGGACAGGGTGATCACGCCCATCCATTGAATCAGCAGGAAAGGCCAATTTACGGAGCCCTCGCCTGAGCTGTAGCCGGCCTTTCTGGCGCGGAAGAGGCAGAAAGCGAGGGAGGTCATGCCCAGGGTCATCAAGCCCAGGGGCAAGTGATAGTGCGCCAGTCCGCCTGTAAAAAAGGCAGGTGAGAAGAGCTGAAACAAAACGACCATCAAGGAAGAAGGCTTTTCCAGAGCTGTCACAAGGGGGTTGATGAAGCCCGGCAAAAACTGACTGGTGGCATCACTGAAAGAAAAAAGCATGAGCGGCCAGATGATGTTGAGCATGACGAAGAAACCAAGGGCGGTCAGGGCTTTCTCCGTGATCAGGTAACAGACTTCCAGGAGAAAAAAGAAATAGAAGATCCTGATGAGGAGGCCGGCATAACTGATCCAAATAGCAGTGGGGGAGGGGGTATAGTCATACCACCCGGTTTCGGTGTGGGGAAGCAGGCTGGCAAGAAGGGTGTTCAAGCCCATGATGACAAGCGAAGGCCCGGCCAGATGCACCAGGGCGCTCAGGTTAAGCCAGGCGAATAGTTTCGTCCGGCTTGAGGGCAGTGAAAAATAGAAGTCCGTCCGATCCATCCGGTGGACAAAGCCGAAGAATTGGTGTACCAGAACAAAGCTCATGACCATGAATAGGAGACCGTTAAAAAAATGAGCGGTAAAGGGCCAGAGGCCCCGCTCCGACAGCAGCGGAAGGGTGGTGAAGATGAAGAGGAAGATCAAGGGCAGGAACCAGAGTGCGGCAGGCTTTCGCCAGGCCAGGGAAGCAGTCACACGATTCGCTTTCGTTTGCAGGTCATGCATTTTCATTCAATACCCGCTTTCTTTACCAGGGCCTGGCAGCTGGTGCCATACATAGACAAACCAGGCCGGTCATCAGGGCGAAGAGCGTAAGTCCCGCCAGAACGGGAAGGATTTCTTTCGTGATCTTTGTTTTTCGCAGCTCTTTGCCGCTGACGACGGTGGACACGACCTGTCCCAGCAGGGCTCCCGCGGCCAGGCCCATGTAAAAGACAGGTGAAGAAAAAACGCTTTGCTCTTCAGCAAACAGGCCGTGGACGAAACTGCCTAAGAGGGTTCCCCCCCACAAGACAAAAAATGGCTGCAGGGCAGGGTACCATGGAAGCTGCCCGTTTCGAACGCCGGCGTATTCGGCGGGCCTTTTTTTGTAAAAAAACCAGGCCATGATGGTCCAGAAAACAATCATGACCAGAGACTGCCAGACTGAAAGAGGCCGGAAGATGGGGATGAAGAGGCGGGCAGCCGGGGCCAGGAGCCAGAGAATGTCCGTGTCCAGATCGTTAAGCCGGTTGGTCATCCCAAGTATATGAAGGACTGAGGAGGCCCAGGCGAATTGAATACCCAGGCAAGTGAGAATGGCATCAAAGAGAGTGCCTGACAAAGCCAGGAAAACCAGGCAGAAGGCAAGCAGTTCCAGCGTTGCGGCGAAAAGTTTTAAATAGGCGGCCGAATAGGTGAGAAAGTGTGCTATCTTCCCCCAGCTGGCAAAGACGGCAAGGGTCGCCGCGGCGTTGACAGCAAAAATGAAGAAGAAGGCTGCCAGGAGCGCCAGTGCCCTGCCGAGAAACTGGCGGCTGCTTCCCAGGGGCATGCTGGATTCCCTGTCGACCGCATTTTGAAGATAAAAGTTCCGAAAGCCGGCACTGCCCAGCACAGCAACTGCCGCAAGAGAGACCAGGGCCAGGATGAGATGAAGCGGCCAGAGTACCTGATTAAGATTCTGCTCCCTGAAGGCAGACTCAAGGAAGTTGTAGGATGAAACCAGTGTCAGGTAGTTGTCCCTGCCGATGATAAGAAGCGCAATGGGCATGGCCAGTAAAAATAAGAATGAGAAAAGCAGCATCAGGGTACGCGTCCGCTGGAAAGACTTGCCAAAAACCCAGCCGAGCCCTGGGGCGCTTCGAGGGATTGCCGTCATCATGCCTTGATTCCCCCTTAAGCCCTTCAAGCCAGAAGATCGCTGACCGCGTACGATTTGAGGCTGAGTTCGTAAATAAAGACCTCCTCCAGGGAAAGCGGCAGGACGTCGAGCAACAAGGGATGCAGTCCCTCAAGCACCCGGTTGATCTCTTCCTCGGAGCTTCGCGCCAGGATCTCGATCAGCGATCCTCTGGTACGGAATTGCAGGATGTCGAGCCCCAGTTCCCGTAAGCGGTTTTCGGTCACTGGCTGCGGAAAGGCAGCCTGAACCTTGACGATGCTGAGACGCAGCTTGTCCAGCTCTTCAACGAAAAGAAGACCCCCCTCATGCAAGAGGCCGACATGGTCGCAAAAATCCTCCAGTTCACGCAGGTTCTGCGAAGCGATCAGGACGGTCAGCTGACGGTCGGCGACCTGACGCGCCAGTACCCTCTTCAGATTTTGCCGCATGACGGGATCCAGCCCGTCAAAGGCTTCGTCCAGCAGAAGCAGCCTGGGATTACAGGCGATTGCCAGCACGACGGCTGCCTGTCGCTGCATTCCGCGTGACATGCGGTCCAGCCGGTCATTTTCCCCCAGGGGAAAGATGGTAAGTAATTCCTCATAAAGGGCTTGGTCCCAGTCCAGGTAAAGGGAGCGGTTGAATTTTGACATCTTGTTCAGGGTGTCAAAATGGAAAAAAGGCTGATCGGAGACAAATTGGATTTCCTGTTTGGCCGGCGCGTTTTCATAGACAATCTGTCCACGGTACAGCATCCGTCCGGCTGTTGGCTTGTAGACACCGGCCGCCAGCCTGAGGAAAGTTGACTTTCCTGCCCCATTGGAGCCGATCAGGCCGAAAATGGAAGATCCCTCGATCGAACAGGATATCTGATCCAGTGCCTTGACCGGGCCAAAATGTTTGCTGAGCCCGTCCGCGGTCAAAATCTTTTCGCTTCCCCTTGTCTGGTATTCAGTTGCCTGTACCATCATCAAGCCCGCCTTTCCGTTCTTGTTTCTTCGCGGTCCTCCCCGATGCAATCATCGAGAAGACCATGCAGTGATTCAGATGAAATGCCGGCCAGCCAGGCGATATGGGCGGCTGTCCGGAAATTGCGACGGATTTCCTCTTTTTCAAGCTCCCTGTTATCATCCTTGTCGGACAGAAAATTGCCTTTGCCGGGAATGGCGTAAATCAACTTCTCCTGTTCCATCTCCCGGTACGCTTTCTGGACGGTGTTGGGGTTGATGCCGAGTTCAGCTGCCAGCTGCCTGACCGGGGGGAGCTGCTCATGGGGCTTGATCAGCCCAAGCGCTGCCAGCCGGTGAAAGGAGCGCTTCAACTGCTGGTAGAGCGGTACGCCGCTTTGGTAGTTGATCTCCGGATAGACCATGGCAAGCTCCTCGTCTCTTTGTTACAACTGTACTATATCAAATAGTACAGACAAAATAGAACATCCTGTACTTCTTGTCAATACCCTCTTTCCTGCCGAACGGATATTTTTTGGGTATGATGAAAGCGCGAAAGAATACCTTTCAAAGGATGAAATGAAAAGGCAAAGGAGGTGAGAAATGAAAGCAGCAGATCGGGATGCCCTTCTGGCAGTCTTTGGGAGGTTCCGCGGGGCATCAATCCCTGCGGCAGGGGTAAGGCTTGTCTGGAGGCGGGCAGACGGTCAATTTCTATACGCTGTGAAAGACGCACAAGAAGCACAGATGCTCACAGCGGCTGAACTGCGGGATGGTGAACCTTTAATGGCCGCCATTCTGGAGGCCAGGCCGGAAGCCGGCGTCCTCATCCGGTCGCTGCCCGATTATGCAGGCGGCGTCACCCAGATCCGCAACTGCCCCTCCTTCCGTCCTGCCCTGGACGACGCACTGCGGATGATCGGCAGCCGTGTCATGCTGGCCGGCAGCGATCAGCCCGGCCGAATCCAAGGCATCCTTCAAAAAAAGGACGCCTGCATCATCCGGCCGTCGAAAAAACTCGGAGAGCCCGCCCCCTATGTGCTGGTTCTCGGTAAAACACCGACCCAGGCCGCAGTCACGACACTTGTGTTGGAGAAAGCCTGCCGTGCCCTGCTCGAGGGGACCCTGCTTGGCGGGGTGAAGCCGAACAACTTCTGGCTTTCTTTGCGAAAAGGCCTGACTTTTGAGTGTTCCAGGCAGACTGATGGCCTGAAAGGTGAGCTGCCGGTTTATGAGAGGGATAGTCGCGAAAAAGTTATCCATTGCGTCAATTGGCTCCTGGAAGAAAACCTTATCCAGACCGCGCCGGGCACAGTGTCTGTCAGACTTGACGGAGCACATATGCTGGTGGCTGCCAGGGGGTGCGGAGACCGGCCTCTGTCACCGGAGGATGTCGTGCGGGTCAAGATCAAAACGCTGGAAAATGAGGGCGGGATCGCTCCCTCCTTTAACTTGAAACTGCAGGCGGCCATCATGGATCGTTATGAAGATGTCGGCTGTTGCGCATTGACCCGGGCCGGCGCAAGCAGTGTATTCGCGGCTTGCCGGCAGCCGGTTCCCATGACAGGCCGGGAAGATGAGGACGGGTCCGGCTATGCCCCTGCCCGCGATCGGCCAATTATCAAAGCCCTCGGCCGCTCAGCGTCGGGCGCGTGTATTCTGGGCAACCGCGGGGCTGTTATTACAGGGAAATCGGTTGAGGATGTCATTGACCGCTGCGGGACCATGGAAGACGCCGCCCGTCGTTATCTTGGCTCAAAAGTAAGGGAACTGCGCGGCTGAAAGAAAGAAGAATAAGAGATGAAACTTTTTGAACCATTTAACGTGAAAAATCTGACCTTGAAAAACCGGATCGTCATGCCGCCCATGTGCACATACACGGCGGATACCGACGGCATGGTCAAGAACCGGCATCTGGCCCACTATGCCGCCCGGGCAGCCGGCGGTACGGCCCTGATTATCGTTGAGGCGACAGGCGTGATGCCCAATGGGCGCATAAGCGATCATTGCCTGGGTATCTGGGATGAGGGGCAGATTGACGGTCTGCGAAGCTTAACGGACATCTGCCATACCGAGGGCGCGCTGGTTGCCCTCCAGCTGAACCATGCGGGCCGCAAGTGCACCGCCCGGCCGGATGATGATGGCTACATCCTGGCGCCCAGTGCCCTGGCCTTTGGTGAGACCTACCGGATCCCGCGCGAGATGACAGCGGATGATATGGAAGAGGTGAAAGCGGCCTTTTGCGAGGCTGCCAGGCGGGCTCACGCTGCAGCTTTGGACGCCATCGAGATCCACGCGGCCCACGGATTCCTGCTCCACAGCTTTCTGTCCCCCGTGACCAATAAGCGCAAGGATGGGTACGGCGGCAGCCTGGAAAACAGGGCCCGTTACCTGCTTGAGGTGCTGGAGGCGGTTCGCGCCGTTTGGCCGGCAGAAAAAGCCCTCCTGCTCCGGCTTTCAGCGACTGACTACCTGCCAGGCGGGATCAGCCTGGAGGAGACGGTCTGGCTGGTCAGACAGGCAAAGGCTTTCATCGATATCGCCCACATCACTTCAGGCGGGATCGCCCCTGAGTCCATCCATGTCTTTCCTGGCTACCAGATTCACCTGGCCGATGCGGTGAAGAAAAACTGCCAGCTTCCTGTCATAACGGTAGGCGGCATCCGTGAGGCGGACATGGTGGAGGAGATCCTGGGAAACAAGCGGGCAGACCTGGTGGCCATGGGCAAAGAGCTGCTGCGCAATCCTTATTGGGTGGCCCTGACAGCATGGGAAAGGGGCCATGACATTGCTTGGCCGGACCTGAGCCGGAGGGCCTTTGAAAAATGATGTATCTGCAATAAGGCCATTTAGTCATCCGCAGGGCGACAACTGACAAAGGAAGACTGGCTGAATCAGCAAAAAACCCGTCCAGAATAAAGGCCGCCCCGCGGGGCGGCCTTCTTAAGAAAGATGGGGCCTGTCAATCAGCATTTCCTGTAGGCCCGGATCAGTGAGTTCAGAGTCTCCTTGGCGTCGCCCAGCAAGAGCGCAATGCCGGACCGGTAGGATTCATCATAGAGCGGATTGTCGACACCGGCATAGCCGGGCTGCTTGTCGTAGTTGCAAATGATGACGTGTCTGGCTTCCTCCACATCCAGGATGGGCATGCCGTAGATAGGTGTTCCCTCTGCTGTGTTGGCCGCGGGATTGACCACGTCATTGGCGCCGATGATGAGGGCGACGTCGGTCTCCTTGAAAGCGGGATTGATGTCCTGCATCTCATGGAGCTTGTCGTAGGGGACGTCCACTTCGGCCAGAAGGACATTCATGTGGCCCGGCATCCTGCCCGCGACCGGATGGATGGCGAATTGGACATCTTTGCCGGCTGCCTCCAGCTCGGCCATAAGCTGCTTAACAAGCGATTGTGCCTGTGACAGTGCCATGCCGTAGCCCGGGACGATAATGACGCGCTCGGCTTCTTCCAGCCATCTGCCCCCTTCTTCCTCGGGGGCTGTTTCCTGGCCATCGGATTTTTGCGGCAGTTGACAAACCCGGAATGCCTGGATGATGGCATTGAGGGAATCTTTGGCATCGCCCAGCATGAGGACGATCTGGTCTTCGCGGCCCTCATCGTAGAGAGGGTTGTCGACACCGGCATAACCGGGCAGCTTATCGAAGTTGCAGATGATCAGGTGTTTGGCGTCCTCCACATCCAGGATGGGCATGCCGTAGATGGGTGTTCCCTCCGCCGTGTTAGCCGCCGGATTGATGACATCGTTGGCTCCGATGACCAGGGCGACGTCGGTCTCCTTGAAGGCAGGATTGATCTCGTCCATTTCGTGGAGTTTATCGTAGGGAATATCGACTTCGGCCAAAAGGACATTCATATGACCCGGCATCCTGCCCGCGACGGGGTGGATGGCGAAGTCAACTTCTATACCTTCCTGTTCCAGCTCTGCCGTCAACTGTTTGACAATGGATTGGGCCTGCGACAGCGCCATGCCGTAACCCGGCACAATGATGACGCGTTCCGCTTCACGCAGCCAGTGGCCGCATTGCAGTTCGGGCGTAAGGGCGCTTTCAGCCTCTTTTGGCGCTTCTTGCGCCGTCCCGGCCTGGCGATAGGATTTCATGACGGAGTCGAGTGTTTCCTTGGCGTCACCCAGCATGAGGGCAATCCGGTCCTCCCGGCCTTCATCATAGAGGGGGTTGTCGACACCTGCATAGCCGGGAAGGGTGTCGAAATTGCACATGATCAGGTGTTTGGCGTCCTCTACGTCCAGGATGGGCATACCGTAGATGGGCGTTCCCTCTGCCGTGTTGGCCGCAGGATTGATGACGTCGTTAGCCCCGATGACAATGGCGACATCGGTATCTTTGAACTCATCGTTGATGTCCTGCATCTCGTAAAGCTTGTCGTAGGGGATATCGACTTCTGCCAAAAGGACATTCATGTGGCCCGGCATCCTGCCCGCGACGGGGTGAATGGCGAATTTAACTTCCTTGCCTTCCGCCTCCAGCTCGGTCATGAGCTGTTTGACAATAGATTGGGCCTGCGACAGCGCCATGCCATAGCCGGGAACGATGATGACGCGCTCCGCGTCACGTAGCCAGCAGCCGCAGGCTTCTTCCGGCGGCAGGCTTGCTGTTGCGGCAGGCTCTGGCTCTTCTTTGGCAAGTTCAGGGCTTGTTGCCGCTTTTGCCGGTTTTCCCGCCGCCGATGTTTTGCCAAGCAGAATATCAAGGAGTTTGCGGTTCATGGCCCGGCACATGATTTGAGTCAGCAAGAGGCCTGAAGCGCCCACGACACCACCGACGGCAACAAGGAGCGGGTCATTGATGGCCATGCCGGCGATGGAGCCGGCGACCCCGGAAAGTGAGTTCAAAAGCGAAATAGTAATGGGCATATCCGCGCCGCCGACCCGGACGGCAAAGATGATCCCGAATGCCCCGGACAGGATGGCACAAAGGACGATCAGGACGGCCTTGAAGACCAGGGTTTCCTGCGTGGCAGGCAGGGCCAGCAAGGCTACCGTAATCAATGAACCGATCAGGGTCAGTGCGGTCCATACCGGGTGTCCTTTGAGGACAATGGGGCGCTGGGGTAAAACACCCTGCAGTTTGCCGGCCGCCACCAGGCTGCCGGTCAAGGTCAGGGATCCGACAAAGATGGCAAGACCGGCTGTGACCAAAGAAAAGATGGTTTCAGCTGAACCTGCGGCGATCAGGGTCAGGATTCCAGCCAGCATGGAGGCGCCGCCGCCAAAGCCATTGAGCAGACCGACCATTTGCGGCATTTGAATCATCTTGACCTTGATGGAGATCACAACGCCGATGACAAGTCCGACCAGCATGGCAATCCAAAGCTCAATGAAGCTGAAAATATTGAAGTGCCACAAGGTCAGGATAATGGCCAGAAGCATGCTGACCGCGCCCATGGCGTTTCCAACAACCGACCGTTCGACCCGGCTCATCATGGCAATGCCTGCGAGTACAGCGACGGTCAAAATACCCGCGGCTACATAGTAAATGATCATATGGTTGGCCAAGCCAGTGCCTGAGGGCATGAGGGCAAGCAGTGTTTCGATCATGATTGGTTACCCTCCTCTTCTGATTTGCTGCTGTGGAACATGCGGAGCATGCGATCGGTAACACCAAAACCGCCAACGACGTTGATCATGGCCAGCACGATAGCGATGAAACCCATCACTTTGCTTCCCCAGTGCGCGGCAGCAGCGGTTGCCGACAGGCAACCCAGAACCGTGACGCCGGAAAAGGCATTCATGCCCGACATCAGGGGCGTATGCAGCAGGCTGGGAACCCGGTTGATGATCTTGTAGCCGACCAGGGTAGCCGCGATGAAGACGGCGATCAGGATGCCCTGTGTTGTTGTCATAGAGAACTCTCCTTCTGTAAAGTTTGAATTGCCTGCCGCTACAGAAAAATGCCGCACCCGGATGGGTGCGGCAGCCCGTAGCGTCAATGTCAATGACCAAGTGCGGCGAAAGCCTCCAGTGTCCCTTGGTGGACTACCTTGCCTTCATGTGTGGTCAAGGCGCTCTTAACAATTTCATCATCCATATCAAGATGGATTTCTCCATCTTTGATGAGATAGGACAGTAAGTTGTAGACATTCTGCGAGAACATCCAGGTGGAACTGGTCGGCAGGAGTCCCGGCAGGTTTTTGATGCCGATCAGGGTCACGCCGTGCTTGACTTCGATGGTACCGGGAGGAGTGATCTCGCAGTTGCCACCCTGATCGATGGAAATGTCGACGATGGCCGAACCCGGTTTCATCTCCTTGACCATTTCCTCGGTGATAAGATTGGGAGCCATTTTCCCCGGGACCAGGGCGGACAGGAAAACAATGTCCATGTCTTTCAGATGCTCTGCCAGGATACGGCGCTCCTGCTCAAGACGTTCAGCAGACAGTTCGAGCGCATAGCCGCCCTCTCCGATCGATTCTTCGGCCGGAACATCGAGATCGATGACAGAGGCGCCCAGGGACATGGCCTGTTCGGCGGCCGCCGGCCTGATATCTGCCGCGAAAACAATGGCGCCGAGGCGCTTGACGGTGGCGATGGCCTGCAGGCCTCCGACTCCCGCTCCGATGACCAGGGCCTTAATGGGCTTGATCATGCCAACCGCGGTGAAGATCTGTGGAATGAAATGAGGCAGTTCATTGGCGGCGATCAGGATGCCCTTGTAGCCGGCACAGGTACTCATGGAGGTGAGCGCGTCCATGGCCTGCGCGCGCGTGATGCGGGGGATCCCGTCCAGTGTGATGCTGGTCACGCCTTTTGAAGCCATGTGCTTGACCATGTCATGGTTGGTCGGTGCGGCCGGATGGATAAAGGTAATGAGGGTCTGACCCTCATGCATCATGTCAACTTCATGTTTTGCTTTCTCTTCGTTGAAAAGAGGCTCCTTGACTTTCAAAATAACGTCTGCGCGTTCGAAAATCTCACAGACATCATCAATCACTTGCGCTCCTGCGGCCACGTAATCAGGGTCGTGGTAGAAGGCGCCCTCTCCGGCGTTTTTCTCGACCAGAACGGTCAGGCCGTCGCCGACCATTTTCGCAACAGTTTCAGGCGACGCGGCGACGCGACGCTCCCCAGGCATAATCTCCTTTGGGACACCGATAATCATTTGTTCACCTCCATTTTTCGTTCGTGGGTTTCAACCGACTGTATGGTAACAATAAATAGATGAATTGACAATGTAAACAAAAGCGATTTCAAGGTATTTGGAGCTCTTGGCCAACCGGTTAAGCTAACTGCGGATACATGGTATTATTTTTGATAGATTCGTAAAGGGAGGTGCGGGAAGATGGAGAAATATCGCGAAGCGCTGCTGGATGACTGGCTCAGCGATACAGGAAGCTGGTTTCTCGATCCCGAGAAAGAGGCCTCAGGCCGGATGACCCAGCTTCTTTATCCTTACAAAACAATGTTTTCGCCCTTGCAGGTCAACTCCATCACCCTCAAGAACCGGCTTATCATGGCCCCTATGGGAAATATTTCCCTGACGGAGGAGACAGGCCGGCCCGACCGCGCCATGATCGCCTACTATGAGGAGCGAGCCAAAGGAGGCGCTGGTCTGATCACCTCAGGCCTAGTCCCGGTCTCATTCGGTATCGATCCTTCACTGACGGAACCGGGGGGGCTCACTTATTTCCCGAAAATGCTGGGCAGCCGCACCCATTTTGCCGGCTGGCGCGATCTGGCCCATGTCATCCATGGCGCGGGTGCCCATTTTTTTATCCAGCTTTCAGCAGGTCTTGGACGTGTCGGTAACCCCCAGTGCCTGATCAATCAGCACAAGTTTCCAGTTTCGTCTTCCTTCAACCCCAACTACTACCTGCCGGGACTTCCCTGCCTCCGCCTGCCGGGCAGAAAATTGAGGAAAATAGTCCGGAATTTCGGCCAGGCCGCGGCCGACGCCAAAACGGCGACCATTGACGGCGTCTACCTCCACGGTCATGAGGGCTATCTTTTGGAGCAGATGACCAACACCGCCTTTAACCGCAGGAAGATGGGCCGTTACGGTGACTGGCAGCGTTTTGGCCTTGATGTGGTCCGTGAGATCCGTAAGCGCACAGGGCCGGACTATCCAATCATGTACCGGATTGACCTTTCGCTTGCCCTGCGCGCGACCTATGGTGAGCGCATGGATAAGGTCAAATCACTGCGCAAGTTCAAAAATGAACGCAGCCTTGAGCAAACGCTCGATTACATGAAGAATCTGGTCAAGGCGGGAGTTGACCTCTTCGATATCGACCTGGGTTGCTATGACAACTGGTGGCTTCCACATCCGCCTGCCACCATGAAGCCGGGTCTCTTCCTCGAGGCAGCCTCGCTGGCCAAGGAATATTTCGATCAGGAAGAGCTTGTTTCCAACCAGGGCATGCCCGTTCCGATCGCGGCTGTCGGCAAGCTGGGCTATCCCGATCTGGCCGAAAAGGCGCTGGCTGACGGTCTGTGCGATCTCGTCATGCTGGGGCGCCCGCTTCTTGCCGATCCGCAATGGCCCAACAAGGCCTACGCCGGCCGTGTCATGGATATTCGTCCCTGCATCGGTTGCCAGCAGGCTTGCATCAACGAGTTTGTCGAAGGCGGACATCCCATGTGCGCTGTCAATCCAAGAACTTCTTTTGAATTGACACTCCCGGCGGAACCCGCGGCCGCCACCCAGAAAAAGAGAATCGCCCTTGTCGGGGCCGGACCGGCAGGTTTCGAGTGTGCCATGACGGCACTGGCGCGCGGTCACGAAGTCCACCTCTTTGACCATCAGCCCGGTGTGGGCGGCATGGTCCGGCTGGCGTCCATTCCTTCCTTCAAACTTGATCTTCGAAATTACCTGGAATGGATGGAGCGGACAGCAGCCAAGGCCCAGCGTGACAACCCTCTCTTCCGGCTGCGGACAGGGACAGAGGCGACCCTCCAGGTTTTGACGGAGGGCCACTACGATGTCATTGTCTGTGCGACGGGGAGCCGGGAGATCATCCCCTCCGTCGAAGGGATCGACCTGGCGGTCACTGCCCGGCAACTGCTGCTGGATCCTGCCCTCTTTGCCGGCAAACAGAAGATTCTTGTGGCCGGCGGCGGCAGTGTCGGTTGCGAGATCGCCTACCTGGCAGCAGCGGAGTACGGCTTGGATGTCACGGTTATCGATCTGCTCCCTTACTTCATGAAGGGCATTTGTACGGCCAACCGGGCTCATCTGATCCACGAGCTGGAAAAATACGGAGTCAATCTGATGAACTGCACCCGGCTCGAAAAGATTGAATTCGGCCGGGTGACGGTCCTGACCAACACATCTTCGACTGTGCCCGACCCTTACAATACCTGGGCGCCGCTACTGCCTGACAATGTCCCTAATCCGCTGGAAAAACCGATCAGGGAAGCGATGGAAACCCGGCAACTGGAAGCGGATATGCTTGTGGTCGCGGCGGGAAGCTGCCCCAACAACGAGCTTTATCGTCTGCTGACCGACAACTACGCCGCGCCGGAAATCCGGCTGATCGGTGATGCCGGATTCCCCGGCATGATCACAGAAGCTGCGCGCGCCGGATATCGCACCGGACTGGGCCTATAGGCAGGAGCTGGTCCATGGGTATGGATAAACGGCAAAAGCCGGACCGCCCTCTCCGTGTCGTCCTGATCGGCTGTGGCCGGGCTTCCCGCGCGCATCTCAGGGCGATCGGCTATTTTGAAAAACGGGGCTTCTATTCTTTGGAAGGATTGGTCGACCGGGACAGCCGGGTCATTGGTGAAGTGCTCATGGCACGAGGCAGAAGCCGTCCGGTGCCGGCCACATCTGATAACTTGAAGGACTTGCTTGGCAAAAGAATATTTGACCTGGCGGTCATCGCGACGCCTCCTTTGACCCACATGGCCCTGGCCATGGAAGCGCTTGAGGCAGGCGCCCATCTGGTGATCGAGAAGCCGCTGACGCTTGACCTGGAGGAAGCCGGCCAGCTCATCACGGCGGCCGAAGAGAAAGAGCGCCTCATTGCCGTCGGCATGAAGTACCGGTATTTTCCCGGCGTCGGTGAAATCAGGTCATTGATCCAAAGCGGTTTTCTAGGGCCGGTCCTTTACGGCACGACAACGGTCCGGTGGGGGCATGACCAGAGTTATTATGATCAGGCCCCCTGGTTCGGAAGCTGGAAAGCCGAAGGCGGGGCCCTGATGAATCAGAGCATCCACGGACTGGATCTGATGGCCTGGCTCATGGACGCGAAGCCTGTCGAAGCGACGGCTGTCCTGGCCCGCCAAAGCCACGACATGGAGGCCGCTGATTTTGTGTCGGGGACCTTGACGCTTGAGGACAACCGCTATCTGCTGCTGGAGGGCACGACCAACACGGATCCCGCCTGCCAGGAAGCATCTTTCTTCCTGCGTTGTGAAAAGGGCACCGTCCGCGCCTCTTTCGCCGGCGGCAAACAGTCTGTTTCCGTTCGGGCGGATGGCGGCAGGGAGCTGGCCCGGAGAATTCTTTTCCAGGCCGTGCGAGCTCATGTAAAGCGCGAGGGAATTGGTGTACTGAGGCAGATCACCAATCCCTACACCTTCCTTTACGCCGACTTGCTTGACGCCATTGCCAACCATGGACACCCGATTGCTCCGGGGGAAGCGGGAAGAGAATCGCTGTCCAACGCCCTTGCCCTGCTATTGGCGGCTAAGGAAGGGCGGACCGTTGCCTGTCCGCCCCTTGGTTTTCACATCAGTGAGATGGCCGGCTTCTTCGATCAGTCCTGATTGAGAAGCTGCCGTGCCTGCTTGACAAGACCTGACGCACCCAGCCTGGTTGCGCCAAGGTCCATGAGCGCCTGCGCATCCTCAAGGGTTCGGATGCCTCCCGAGGCTTTGATGCCGACCTTGGGACCGACATGGGCCTTCAAGAGGCGGATATCGCCGGCTGTGGCACCACTCTTGGCGAAACCGGTCGATGTCTTGATGAAGTCCGCGCCGCAGTCAGTGACAATCCGGCAAAGATGGATTTTCTCCTTGTCTGTCAGCTCGCAGGTTTCGACGATGACCTTTAAAATGGCGTCTTCACAAAGATCGCGGATCTGCCCGATTTCATCTTCGATAAAATCCCAAAGCCCGTCTTTTACCCAGCCGAGATTGATGACCATGTCGATCTCGGCAGCGCCGTTTTCGAGCGCGTCTTCTGTTTGAAAGAGCTTGGATCCTGTCGTGTCGTAACCGTTGGGGAAACCGACGACGGTACAAATCGGCAATTTCCCCCTGACCCGGGAAAATGCTTCCTGAACATAGGAGGGCGGAATACAGGCGGACGCGCAGCCAAAGAGGATCCCTTCATCCAGCAGAGTCTCGATCTGGCTCCAGGTCGCCGCAGGGCGAAGCAATGTGTGATCGGTGGCGGCCAGGATTTTTTTGATGTCCATTTTCGATCTCCTCGAATTTCGTTTTTCTTTGTAACCAGTCTACACTTTCAATACGATCAATGCTTCTTTGCGCGGGCGCCAACTTGTTACAGATCTCCCGCGGGGCGAACAGGATATGATAGATTAACTAGTGGTTTACCGGAAACAATGTGAGAAGAAGGGACGGGCCCGGTGAGGGTCTTTGACGAATGACGAAAACAGAAAAAAATAAATCGCTTCTGGCGCGTTTTGCCTCCTACTACAAACCATATCTTTGGCTTTTTACGGCTGATCTTTTCTTTGCGGCCATTGAAGGCGCGGTGGGTCTGGCCTTTCCGTCCATCATCCGCTACCTGATCAATGATATTTTCACCATGGGGAACACCTCGCTGATCATTCCCATCCTGATCCGCACGGCCCTTTTGATGCTGGGCCTTTATGTCATCGAGGCGGTGGCGCTTTACTTTGTTACCTCCTACGGACATATTCTGGGGGCGCGGATTGAAACGGATATGCGGAGGGAGCTCTTTACTCATATGGAAAAGCTCTCCTTTTCCTTTTACGATAGTACCAGCACAGGAAAGATGGTGTCGCGCCTGATCACGGATTTATTTGAGATCACAGAGCTGGCCCACCACGGACCTGAAAATGTCTTCATTTCCTTTTTCAAACTGATCGGCTCCTTCATCATCCTGGCCATGATCCATGTGCCCATGACCCTGATCCTGATCTTCTTCACAGGCGTCATGCTGGCGGTGACACTGGGCTACAGGAAGATGATGACCAGCGCCTTCATGGACAACCGGCGCAAGATTGCCGACGTCAATGCCATTGTCCAGGACAGCCTGTCAGGCATTCGCACTGTCCAGTCCTTTTCGAGCGAAGCCATCGAAATGGATAAGTTCCACCGCGGCAACGAGGCCTTCTACCATTCGAAACGGCGCACCTACATGATCATGGGGCGCTACCACACGCTCAACCGTTTCATGCAGGGCATGCTATACTTGACGACCCTGGTCGCCGGCGGCCTCTTCGTTGTGCGCGGCACCCTCAATCCGGCCGATGTCATCGCTTACGTGCTCTACATCAATATGTTCCTGGATCCCATCCGGACATTGATCATGTTCAATGAGCAGTTCCAGCAGGGCATGACGGGATTCAAGCGCATGATTCAGGTCCTGGACACCGAGCCTGACATCGCTGACCGGCCGGATGCCGTCGAAGCGGGAACCCTTGAGGGCGAGATTATTTTTGATCAGGTCACCTTCCGATACGAAGATGAGAATGTCCTCGACAACCTGTCCTTCACGGTGGAGGCGGGCAAGACGGTCGCCCTGGTCGGACCTTCCGGGGTCGGCAAGACGACCATCTGTTCTCTTATTCCGCGTTTTTACGACGTGACGGATGGCCGGGTTCTGATTGACGGGACCGATGTGCGCGGCTTCACCCTTGATTCACTGCGCGACAACATCGCCGTGGTCCAGCAGGATGTTTACCTCTTCAACAGCTCGGTACGCGACAACATCGCATACGGCGACTGGGACGCGAGCCTGGAGGAAATCCAGGAAGCGGCCAGACGTGCCAACATCCACGATTTCATTGAATCCCTGCCGGATGGCTACGAGACCATCGTGGGTGAGCGCGGTGTCCGTTTTTCCGGCGGCGAACGCCAGCGGATCTCCATCGCGCGGGCCTTCCTTCGCAATCCACCCATCCTGATCCTGGATGAGGCGACCAGTTCGCTGGACAACATCAGTGAGCGCTATATCCAGGCAGCGCTCGATGACCTGTCACGTGACCGGACCACCCTGGTCATCGCGCACAGACTTTCAACCATACGCAATGCCGACGAAATCCTGGTTCTTTCCGATGAGGGGATTGCTGAGCGCGGAAGTCACGGCGAGTTGCTTGATAAGGATGGCGAGTACGCCCATTTGTACCGCAGCCAGTTTGAAATATAGGGCCGGGAAGCTGACTTAATCGAAGGGGCGGGATCTTTTTTCATGAGGATCCCGCTCTTCTTTTTGTACAACTCTTCTTGAATGCCCCCTGTCTCCATGCTAAGATTTAGCTAATTCGATAAGGAAAACAATTGAACCCGATCGAGTTGAGGAGCTCACCCCTTATGTCAGAAATTTTCGACATCAGCCTCAAAGACGAAGGCCTCCGGCGCATTCTTTGGGCTGAACGCCACATGCCCATTCTCGGGAAAATCCGTCATCGTTTTGAACAGGAACAAACTTTCGAGGGCATACGCATCTCCCTGGCTGTTCACCTGGAAGCGAAAACAGCCTGCCTGGTCCGCGCCTTTCGGCGCGGGGGCGCAGAGGTTTATGTCACCGGATCCAACCCGCAGTCCACCCAGGACGCGATCTGCGCTGCCCTGGCTGCCGACGGCTGTGAGGTCAACGCCATCCACGGGGCATCCTTTGAGCGCTACAGGGAATTCTGGAAAAAAACCTTAAGCCTGAAGCCCCACATTGTCATTGACGACGGCGCTGACCTGATCAACTTGCTGATGGGAGAATGCAGTGACTTCGCCGGACATGTAATCGGCGCTTGTGAGGAGACAACCTCCGGTGTTCAAAGGCTCCGCGCCTGGGAAAAGGAGGGCCGGCTTGCTTTTCCGGCTGTTGCCGTCAACGACGCCGAGTGCAAGACCTGGTTCGATAATTACTACGGGACGGGTCAGAGTACGGTTGGCGCCATCATGAGGGCCACCAACCTGATGATCTCCGGCATGAAGATAGTCGTCGCCGGTTATGGCTGGGTCGGCCGCGGCATCGCGCGGATGGCAGCCGGCCTCGGGGCCCGTGTCATCGTGACGGAAATAGATCCGATCGCGGGTTTGAAAGCGGTTATGGATGGTTTCACCGTCATGGAAATGGATGAAGCGGCAGCCCTGGGTGATCTCTTTGTTACCGCCACCGCTTCAATTGATGTCATCACCCCCCGTCATTTTGAGAAGATGAAACGTGGCTCCATCCTTTGTAATGCCGGTCATTTCGACCGTGAAATTGACCTTTTATCATTGGAGGCCATGGCTGCAAAGGTGGAAACGGTGAGGGAAAACATCACCGCCTATACATTGAAAGACGGCCGCGAAATCCATGTCATCGCGCATGGAGCACTGGTCAATATCGCAGCGGCGGACGGTCATCCTGTGGAGATTATGGATATCTCTTTTTCTCTGCAGGCACTGAGCGCGGAGTATCTGACCCAGCATCGATCGATCCCTGCCGGCGTTCACGCCGTACCGGAATCGATCGACCGGATGGTCGCGGACATCAAGCTCGAAACCATGGGGATCGCGCTTGATCAGGAAACGGAGGCTCAAAAAGAGTACCGCCAAAAGGACTTGATTGTATAGACAAAAAAGAAACAGGAGGAATTTATGAAAACACTATTGAAAAAGCTCTTGCTTGTCATGCTGGTTGTCACCCTGGTTGCCAGTGTCGCTTGCGCGCCCAAGCCGGAGGAACCGGATGAAACGACTCCTCCGGCCACGGAAGCGCCGGACAGCCCCGTGACACCAACTGAAGGTGAAGAGAAGGGATTGAAGATTGCCATCGTAACAACCTCGGGGGTCGATGATGGTTCTTTCGGACAGGACTGCTACAACGGCATACTCCAGTTCATTGATAAGAATCCGTCTTCCACGGTGACCACGGTCAAGGAACCCGACAACGCCAAGGTTATGCAGGCCGTCGCCGATATCTTCGCCGACTACGACGTCATGGTCCTGCCTGGATTCCAGTTCGCTCCGGTTGGCGTACTGGCCATGGAAAATGAAGACATCCGCGTGATTCTGGTCGACTCGGCGCCTGCTGATGAAAAGGGCAACGATACCGAACTCGACAATGTCTACGGCATGCTCTTCTCTGAGCAGGAAAGCGGTTTCTTCGCCGGCGTGGCCGCTGCCCTCGAAACAAAAACGGGCAAGATCGGTTCGGTCCACGGCATGGCCTTCCCGCCGGTCGTCAACTACCAGTTCGGTTTCGAAGCCGGTGTCAAGTATGCCAATAAACATCTGGGAGCCAATGCCGAGATTATTTCCCTGCCATCTTACGCGGGAACTGATGTAACCGGCGCCAATGTCGGCAGCAACTACGTCGGCGACTTCGCGGATGAAGCGACCGGCAAGGTGATCGGCAGCGAACTTTACGACCTGGGATGCGATATTCTCTTTGTTGCCGCGGGCGCTTCGGGTAACGGGGTCTTTACCGCCGCCAAGGAAAGGGACGGAGTCTTCTGCATCGGCTGTGACGTTGACCAGTACGATGACGGCGACCGGGGTGACGGAACCAATATCATCCTGACTTCGGCGCTGAAAGTCATGCACCTCAATGTGGATCGTCAGCTCCAGGCCATCCTGGACGGCACCTTTGCCGGCAAAAATGAAGTCCTGACGGTTCAGACCGATTCGACAGGCTACGTTTCCGCGGACGGCCGCCACCAGCTGTCGGGTGATACCCTGGCAAAACTTAAGGATGTCTACGATAAAGTGAAATCCGGCGCCATCGTCCCGCCCGGCAACTTCACTGAACAGACCGTAAACGATTTCCCCGGCCTTTAGAAAGGACGGGAAAGATCAACCGCCATTAGCTTATTCGCAAAGGAGGAGTTCCCCTTCCCTGGAGGGGGAACTCCGCTTGTATTTACTTTATGGGAAGAGAGGGTTGACGCATGGAGGGAACCGCTGACCGCCCGGTTGTCGTGGAGCTCACAGGGATTCGCAAGCAGTTTCCCGGTGTACTTGCCAACGATGACATTTCCCTTCAAATCCACCAGGGAGAAATCTTTGCCATCCTGGGGGAAAACGGTGCCGGCAAGACGACCCTGATGAACATCCTTTTCGGGCTCTACCGGCCGGATGAGGGGAAGATTCGGATCCGCGGCCAGGAGGTGGAATTCAATTCCCCCCGTGACGCGACGGAACTGGGAATCGGCATGGTACATCAGCATTTCAAGCTGGTCGAGAATTATACTGTCACCCAAAACATTATTCTGGGGCTCGAGCCGCTTAAAAAATGGCTGGGCCTTTTCCCGCTGGTGAATGAAAAAGAGGCAAACAAAGAAGTCGCCAGGCTTTCGGACCATTACGGCTTGAGTGTCGATCCGCGTCTTACGGTCGGCCAGGCCAGTGTTTCGGTTCAGCAGCGGGTAGAGATCCTGAAGATGCTCTACCGCAAGGCAGACATACTGATTCTTGATGAACCGACCGCCATGCTGGCCCCCCAGGAGATCGAACACCTGATCGGGGTCATTCATGAACTCCGCCGCCACGGCAATACGGTCATTTTGATTACCCACAAGCTGGATGAAATCAAGCGCTTGGCGGACCGGTGCGCGGTGCTGCGCCGCGGCCGGCTGATCGATGTCTTCGATGTGGAGACGACGGACACGGCAAAAATGGCAGCGACCATGGTCGGCCAGGCGGTTGATCTGGAAATAGAAAAAGAAGACCGGCCTTTCGGTGAGCCGGTTCTTGAAGTGGAAGACCTGACCGTCATGCAGGAGAAGAATGTTGCGGCCGTGCGCGATGTGTCCTTCGCCGTCCGGTCGGGTGAAGTGGTCGCCCTTGCCGGTGTCGCCGGCAACGGTCAGGTAGAGATTATCCAGGCCATTTATGGACAGATGAAAGCATCATCCGGCAGGATTTTGTTGAATGGACGCGACATAACAGGCCACTCAATCCGGACGCGGATCAGGGAGGGGATTTCCTATGTGCCCGAGGACCGGCAGAAGACGGGACTTGTGGTGGACATGTCCCTTTCGGAGAATCTGGCTCTGAAAACATATGGACAGCTTCCCTTTTCGAAAAGAAAAGTATTGAACCGGGCGGCATTCAGACGTCACGCCGAAAAACTGATTGAGTCCTACGATATCCGAAGCGGTTCAGGTGAGGCCACCATCGTCCACTCCATGAGCGGGGGCAACCAGCAGAAGGCCATTGTTGCCCGCGAAATTGACCTGGGCAACCAGCTGATCATGTTTGTCCAGCCAACCCGGGGGCTTGACATCGCGGCCCGCGCCCATATTCACCGGCAGATTGTGGAAGAACGGGCCAAGGGTCACGCCATTCTGCTTGTTTCGCTGGAGCTTGAAGAGATCATGGAACTGGCTGACACCATCGGCGTTCTATACAACGGCGTTCTGCGAAAAATGGCGCCCGCGGAAGAGCTGACCGTGGAAGAAGTCGGCAAGCTGATGTTGGGGGTGGCGTGATGAAACAGGAAATGAAGGCAAAGCGGCTGCCGCGTTTGAGCTCGTCCCGCCTGCTGATCCCCCTTGTCAGTGTTGTTTTAACCTTTGCTGTACTCATCCTGGTTTTCGTCGTCATCGGCCGCAATCCCTTTACGGCCATTTACAGTTTTTTCCAGGGTTCAGGCCTGGGCCTGAAGTCCTCCTATTCAAAAAGCAGCAGCATGCTGACAGACTTTCTTTCCTATCTGGGGATTCTATCACCCATGTTGCTGGGGTCACTGGGGGTAGTCGTCGGTCTGCGCGGAGGACTGTTCAATATCGGCGTTTCGGGCCAGATGCTGACGGCTGGTTTCCTGGCCACCATCCTGGTGGGCTATTCAAAACTTCCGCCGCCTGTTTCAATCCCGCTGGTGCTTCTGATCGGCCTGGCCGCCGGCGCCATACTGGGAGCCATGATAGGCTGGCTCAAGTACCGCTTCAACGTCCATGAAGTTGTTTCGAGTATCATGTTCAACTACATCGTCAGCTTCCTGACCGGCTATTTCATCAAGACCAAGTACGTGGATCCCATTATCCGGTCATCCAGGCAGGTGGCTGCCAATGCCAAGCTCCAGGTGATCTTTCAGACTTCTTCCGGCCTGAAGCTGGTGGTCCCCATTGGGATTTTTATTGCCATCGGCATGGCTTTTTTAATCCGCTTCTATCTGGAACGGATGGCAGGCGGCTTTGAGATCCGCATGGTCGGTTTCAACCGCGAAGGCGCTGCCTACGCCGGCGTGCCCATTCGCAATGTCATGATCCGCACCATGCTGATTTCCGGTGCCCTGGCGGGTCTTGCGGGAGTAACCTATTATCTGGGCTACTATTCCACCATTGTCCCAAAGGATCTGCCCTCTCTCGGCTACGATGCCATTGCCGTTGCCCTGCTGGGCAACCTCGGCCCGGTCAGCTGCATCCTGTCGTCTGCCCTCATTACCATTTTCCAAAAGGGAGCCGTCTACATGAGCGCTTCGACGGGTGTCGTCCGCGAGATCGCCTCTTTGGTGACGGGGATCCTGCTCTTGTTCAGTTCGCTCGGCGTTTCCATGCGCGACCGGTCGCGCCACTACGATTGACGGCGGGGGAGGCAGCATATGGTTGACAAAATTATTATCGATGGTCTGGCTTTTTCGCTCCCCCTTTTCGCCATGGCGATCGGAGGGATCTTCAGCGAGAAAAGCGGCATCACCATGCTGGCTTTGGAAGGTATCCAGGGATTCGGCGCCTTTTGCGGCGCGGTTGCCTTTGCCTATCTGCAACCGGTTATCAGCGGGGGGACACAGGTCATTATTTACCCGGTCCTTTTCGCGGCCATGTTGGGAGGCATGATCTTCGCTCTTCTTCACGCTTACATGTCCATCCGTTTCAGGCTCAATCAGGTGATCAGCGGTGTGGTGGTCAACATCCTGGCCATGTCCCTGACCATTTTCCTCACCGGCCTGATCAATGAGAGCCTGACCGGTGAATCGTCCAACAAGATCTGGCTGGGCGCCGCTCCCCGTTTCAGTGTCCCCGGCATCAGTAAAATTCCTGTCATCGGCGCCATTTTCCGTGATCTCTACATCTTCGCGCCCTTTATCGTTTTCTTTGCGGTCATTTCCGTTATACTTCTTTACCGGACCCGCTTCGGACTCCGGCTCCGGGCCTGCGGTGAGAATCCGGAAAGCGTGGAGGCCGCCGGCTGCAGTGTTAAGCGTATCCGCTATTTTGCGCTTGCCATCTGCGGTTTGCTGACCGGCCTGGGCGGCATGAATTTCGCCTTTACCTTTTCCGCCAACTTCTCGCCAACCATCTACATGGGTTACGGTTACCTGGCCATTGCCGCCCTGATCTGCGGCAACTGGGACATCCGCCGCACCTTCCTGACCTGCCTGATCTTCGGCTTCGCCCGTTCAGGCGGCTACCAGCTCATCCTGAAGCTGGGGATGTCAAGCGACCTGTCCGACCTGCTCCTCATGATTCCCTATGTCCTGACCCTCCTGCTCCTGCTCTTTTTCTCGCGTCACAATCATCCGCCGAGCGCCCTGGGGTCCGACTATGAGTACGACCGGCGCTAAGGTGATCTGTCTTGGTGTTCTGTTAAGAGTATTTACGTATTTACGTGGAGATTTGCAATAGGATAGAGGCGGTCCTGTTTCGATGGATTATTGCCGGTGCGAAAGTTAGCCGGTACTGGACAAAGCAGGGTCTTCCTGCTATCATTTGTTTTCAGTCGCCCGCCTAGCGGGCAACTTTATGAGCAA
>CAZSFQ010000017.1:0-32765 GCA_964606165.1 uncultured Mageeibacillus sp. | reverse complement strand
TATCTTCAATAAGAGGTTGTAGCACAAGATTTTCAGCTTTACTACAAAAGACAGGCATGATACAACAGGCCTGTCTTTTTGTAAAATAGCTAATCGCCTTCTTCCGGCGACAGAAGCAGCGACTCGGGAACATAGCCCGACCGGCCGTCTTCAAGGCGGATCAGGACCCAGCCTTCCCGGGGGCCGGTCAGCTGCGTCACATGATCTCCCCTGGTGACCGAAGCGACAAGCTCTTCTCCGCCCGGTTCCGAGACCACACGCAGGCTGCTGGCCTTGACAATAATGTCGATCTCGAATTCTGTTTTCGGAGTCTCTGTCATAGAATCCTGGCCGGTGACTTTCGGGCGCTCCTCCTTGGGGTCCTCCTCCTTCCCGCCTCCCTTTAAAGCGTAGAAAGCCGATACCAGTATAACGAGCACAACCATCCAAATCGCGACATAGGCAAGCAGTGACAAGCCGCGCGAGCCCGGAACCAGATGAGTCAGCTTCCGATGGAAGCGGATGAAGCTGGTCCTGATTCCTTCCGTGTTCCAGTGCTTGACCCGATCCATCCAAGCTGACCGCGGCTCCTTGGGATCCGGTTCACCGCGCTTCCCTCGCCCCTCCTGCTCCCCTGCCCGCCCCTTGATGGACAGGCGGGAATTTTCTTCGCCGCTTTGCCTCCATACGGTCTTAAACTCCGGCGGCTGGGGTCCGTAGCCCCTGGCCGGTGATGCGGCAGAACGCGCCGCGTACCGGTCAAGACCCGCGGGCGGGATACGGATATTGCCGTCCAAAAGGGGAACGACCTTGGAAAGCTGCAGGTGATTGATCCAGGAAACCGTCCGTCTCCCTGTCTCCCGCCGCCCGGACACACGTTCTCTCGATTCGGCGCTTAAAAGCTCAAGATCAGTATCCAGCCGCTGGATCTGCGCGGAAAACCAGGTCGTATCCGCATCGCGCCCGTAAGAGTAGGCAAGCCGGGTCAGCTCTGTCATGGCCACATTGATCTGGTGAATGTCAGCCAGCAGATCCTCCAGGTCCGCCGGGTCGAACAGATCGATAAAAGAAGGATCAATGACCAGCAGGTCATCGCCCTCGCGCGGCCGGAAGGCATAAAAGTCCAGCTTGGGGCAAAAAGCCGCGCAGGCTCCCTGTTCGGGCGGATAGGTAGGCTGTTGCCTGTAAAGGTGGTGGCCGCGATGCAGGTAGACACCAAATTGGGGCTGGCACCAGACCAGAACAATCTCGGAATCCATGAGGAGGAGAAAATCGGCTGCCAGCCTGTTGCGCTCGATAATGACAGGGAGACGGCTGAGCCCGTTGATCTGCAGTTCCCGAAAGGATATGAGCCAGTGACGAAGCATGGCCCGGGTCGACAGGACATGTGCATGATCCCCGGGGTCGGTATGCAGGCCGGCAATCAGCTGAACACGGCGATTGCCCGACATGACGTAATGGCGCTGCTCCTGGGTCGCCAGTACCCCGATATCCCGGTCATTCAACTGCAAGGTCAGTTCCGAACGATCGGTCTCGGCCAAATGGGCTGTCACAGTGGAACGGATCACGCTGCTTTTTTTCTCCTTTTTGCTGCCGGTTCCCGGCGGATTTATCTTAGCATGATAAGGTCAGGGCACGTCTTTAGTTAACTTTTCCCCTGCTTGTGAAATTCATCCTCCAGCAAACCGAACAAGATGAGATCGACAAAACGTCCACCCCGCCTCATGGCCTCACGGAGCCGGCCTTCCTGCTGAAAACCCAGACGCCTGAACAAATTCAAGGAGGGCCTATTCTCCTCCGCCACCCGGGCGTAGACCCGGTGAAGACCAAGTTCCCCGAAAGCATAGCCAAGCAGCAAGCCCATGGCCTCAGTCGCGAAGCCTCTCCCCTGCCAGGCGCGGCCGGCCAGCATGATACCTGTCTCCCCGTTCCCCATGGCGGCATCCAAATCCGACAGGGTCACCAGGCCGATCGTTTCCTCTTGATAACGGCAGGCAAAGACAAAGTTCCTTTTGCCGTCATTCCATTCATCCAGCATGGCCTGGAGCTGGGCGGGCGTGCGCGGAAGAAGCAGATCCGGAAGGTAATAATAGAGCGCCTCCGTATCGGCGAAAAAGGGCGCTACAGCCTCAATATCACGCGGAGCCAAGGCCGCCAGCAATAGCCGGTCACCTTTCAAAGGAGACTTGATGCGCAAATAATCTCCCCTGCCCTCTTGCTTGTCCATGGTCGGTTCCCTCCCTGTCAGCCGGGGGATCTAGCCCCCTTCGCCTATCATATCACCTGACGCTTTCCCTCAAACAACAAGGCCTTGAGACATTGCTGCCTCAAGGCTCCGCTGGTGATCCACTGGGGATTCGAACCCCAGACCCCCTGATTAAAAGTCAGATGCTCTACCGACTGAGCTAGTGGATCCTATGGCTGGGATGGCAGGATTTGAACCTGCGAATGCGGGAGTCAAAGTCCCGTGCCTTACCGCTTGGCTACACCCCATTTTGTTTAGGGGATCATGGGGTGGAATACGAGATTCGAACTCGTGACCTCCAGGGCCACAACCTGGCACTCTAACCGACTGAGCTAATTCCACCGTAGCTTCCCAAAAACATCTAATTGAGTGTAGCAAGCAGCCTGTCCGATGTCAAGGAATGTTAGAAGACACACGCCTTCAGGATGAAGCGGGGATGGCATGCCACATCTCGAGCTGCAGGAGGTGATCCTTGACATCGACGCCTCCCCCGAATCCGGTCAGCATCTGGTTGGAGCCGATGACCCTGTGACAGGGGATGATGATGGGCAGAGGGTTGGCCGCCAGCGCCCGGCCGACGGCCCTTGCCATCTGGCCGGCCTTATCTTTGTCGGGCTGGATGATCTCGGCAATGTCGGCGTAAGTCTTGACAGCCCCGTAGGGAATCTTCAGTGTCTCTTCCCAAACCTGTTTCTGGAAGGGTGTCCCGTCTGGAAACTCGAAAGGAAGGCTGATCTCGTGCCCACCGCTCAGGTAGAGCCGCAGTTCCTTGCGCAGGAGCTTTAAAACATCGCACTCGCCGGGCAGCTCCATGACTTCCGGAATCAGAATCTTGCCGTCGTGGCCGAGAAAACCAAAAAAGTAAGCCGCCTGCTTGACCGGCATACTCAGGGTCTCGCCACCCTCACGGACAAATTCGATGACAGCGATTTTTTCACGATCAGGGGTCGTCACCGCAGCCAGGTAACCGAACTCCCAGGGTATGAAAGCAACCTGCCTTTTTGTCACCTGGGGCGCGAAAAAAGTGTCCCGCCTGGCAGGCCAGTCAATCCCCGTCAACCGGCCGAAGATCCGGTGGTCGGCTTCGGACAATTCCATATGTGCCATGTCGACGCGGTAAATCATTTCATCGTCGCCGATGACCTGCCTCGCGATCTCTTTCTTATCCTGGTCGGACAGGCTTTCGACCGTGTGGACGCGCGCAATCCGCCAGGTCGGCGAATTGAATGGTGCGGTCACGTTTACTCCGCCCAAACCCCGGCCGCCGCGCGACAAAAAGTAAAGCTGTTCCCCTTTTTTGCGCTTCCTGCTCATGATACTGCGCCATTCGCTGGTCGTGCGGTCAGGGAAGACCTGCTTTACCATTTCCTTGAGCCATACAATGTCCTTGACATAGAAAGGGCGCATTTCAACGGAAGGATTTTGCTTGTTTCGTCTTTTCATCACCTACTCCTCCCGGGCTCATCCGCCCCTTGACATTATAACGCCGATCTAGGCGATGTCATTGCGCCTGTAAGTCAGGTAACGGAACCGGACGCCCTCCTCCTCGAGCCAGAGGCCGCACGAATCCAGATACCAGTCAGGTGATTGATCGATGGCCGGAAACCAGACATCCGCCTTGTACATCTCCTCAAACTGCGTCACCAATATGGTGTCACAGTAAGGCAGCAACTGTTGGTAAACGGCGCCGCCGCCGATCACGATAAAGTCATTGTCGTGATAACCTTCCTGCTTCAGGCCGCGGACCCGGGCCAGAAGGCCGTCGATGCTGGAGAAGTATTCACATCCTTCAGCGCAGGCCTCATCCCGGGTGCGCAGGACCAGGTTGATTCTTCCAGGCAGGGGTTTTTTCCCCGGAAAGGTGTCCAGGGTATTTCTTCCATAAATGACAACCTTGCCCATGGTCAAGGCGCGAAAGCGCCTCAAGTCCGAGCTGACGGCTTGTTGCAGGCAGCCCTGGCAGCCGATGCCCCAGTTCGCGTCACATGCTACGATTGCGATCATGGGATGGCCTCCCCCTCAAGTCGCGACCGGGATGCCGCGAACTGCGGGGCCGTGCTCATAGTTTTCGATTTGGAAGCTGTCGATGGTGAAGTCATAAAAATCGCGGACAGCCGGATCGACCGCCAGACGCGGTGCCGGGAAGGCGGGACGGGCGATCAGTTCCTCGACAAGGGGGATGTGACGGTCATATAAATGAGCGTCGGCGATCACGTGAACCAGCTCCCCCGGCTTAAATCCTGACACCTGGGCCAGGATGACAATCAATACCGCGTACTGCAGCACATTCCAGTTATTGGCCACCAGCATATCGTTGGAGCGCTGGTTGAGAATACCGTTCAGCCTGTCTCCCGTCACATTGAAAGTCATGCTGTAGGCGCAGGGATAAAGGGCCATGTCACACAAGTCGGAAAAATTGTACAGATTGGTCATGATCCGCCGTGATGCGGGGTTGTGGCGGAGCTCATAGAGTACACGGTCAACCTGGTCGAATTCACCTTCCGGATATTTATACTTTTTCGCAAGCTGGTACCCATAGGCCTTCCCGATGGTTCCGTCGGGCAGACACCACTGATCCCAGATCCCCGAGCCAAGATCGCAGACCCGGTTTGACTTCTTTTGCCAAATCCACAAGAGTTCATCGATTGCTGCCCGGTAGTTGATTTTCCGAAGGGTTAAAAGCGGGAATTCCTGCTGGAGATCGTAGCGGTTGACCACACCGAAGCGCTTGACTGTGTGAGCCGGCGATCCGTCTTCCCATCGTGGCCGAACCTCCAGATGGGCATCTGAAAATCCGTACTCGAGGATATCGCGGCAATTTGCGCGGAATATCTCGTCACATAAACTCATCTCAACCCTCCGGCAGAAATATACCAATTCAGCGTATATTATACCACAGGCCTGCCCCCGCTGCGGCCTTGTCTGCTTCAAAAAACCTCCGGTCCGCGGTGGATCCGGAGGTTAGCTGGTCGGAGTGACAAGACTTGAACTTGCGGCCTCTTGGTCCCGAACCAAGCGCTCTACCACCTGAGCCACACCCCGATGCCTTATGGATTTTACTTGTTAATGGTACAAATGTCAAACAAAACGGGAGGGCCGCCCCTTCTTTCTGATCAGGGTCCGGTCACCCTTATCCGGTCTTTGAGCTTAGAAAACCGGCCTTCCTTGATGCCTGGCACCTGCATCAATTCCTCAATGTCCGCAAAGGGCCCGTTTTCCTCCCTGTAGGCGATAATGGCCTCCGCCGTCGCTTCCCCCACCCCGGGCAGTGTCTCCAATTCCTGTCGGGTCGCCCGGTTTAAATCCACCTTGGTCTCTGTCCCCTGCATGATTCCCTCAAGAGACAAGCCTCTGGCTTCCTCGCCTTCACGCGGTACATATATCTTCATGTGGGCTTGCAGCAGCATGGCGAGGTTGATGGCGCTTTGGTCAGCCAGCGGCGTAAAACCGCCCGCCTTGGCTATGGCATCGCCCAGGATCGAGCCCTCCGCGAAATAATAAAGACCCGGCCGGGTCACCGCCCCATCCACGTGGACGGGGAAGAGGACAGGGGCGGGGCTTTTCGTCACTGGTTTTTCCGTTTCTACCGGCATGACCACCACCGGCTTGCCGGCGGGTCTTCGCGCGATCAGGATGAGAAGGGCGGCCGATAAAGTAATCAGGACAAAGAAAAAGAAAAGCGAAGCCCGTTTGGAGCGTCCGCTTCGGCGGTCTGAAACAGGGTAAGAACCCGTCCTTTCTTGTCCCCGCACACCCTTATCCCCCTTGATCGAAAAATGATCTGTCAAGATCTTCGCACGGGGGTGAAAAGATCCTTGGGCCTGATTTGGCAATTATTCCGGATAAGGGTCTTTTCGTCGTAAGCTGACCGGCTACTGGACGGGTCTTTTATCGAAGTCGGTCCGCCAGAGATTTTCCAGCTTGTAGTGTGCGCGGTCTTCCGGCATCAGAATATGGACGATCAGGTCACCGTAATCGAGCAGGATCCAATTCCTGTTTTCCAGGCCCTCGATGTGATCGGGCCGCAAACCGAACTCCCGCTCCAGTTTCTCCTCGACCGATTCCGCCAGCGTCTTAACATGGATGCCCGATGTTCCGCTCGCCAGGACGAAGACATCGGCCAGGGTCGTCTTGGAGGTCACGTTCAGGATCTCGACGTGCTCGCCCTTCTTCTCCTCAATGGCTTCTGCCGCGGCGGCGGCCATTTTTTTAATCTTATCCAGTTTTTGTCTTTCTTCCGGCTCTTTCGCAAGCGCGGTATCGGGTGTTAGAACCAACTCCTCTTTTTCCTTCAATCCAACCTCCCTGCGGGCATCTGCCCCGAATTCATATATTTTTTGTAAGCTTCAATGCTGAGACTGCACGGTTTCTTTCCCTCACGATCGAGCGCCTCGAAGACTTCCTCCAGGCATCGTTTCATGGCGGTCGCCAAATCCCCCCCCTCTGCCAGGCTGCGAATTTCCTCCAGCTGACCGAAGTTTCTGTCGTAGGCAATCTTGTCGGCCAGGAATAGAATCTCGCCCAGGACTGTCATGCCGGGGCGGGCTGTTGAGTGCCAGGCGATTGCCTGCGCCAGAGAGGTGTCTTGCGTCCCCAGGAGTTCCGCAGCCATCACGGCGGAAGCAGGCCCGTGGGCCAGATCCCCCCTCAGATATTCCAAGGGCAGGTCTTGGTGAAAAAGCTGAACATAGCGCAGAGCCAGCTCTTCCAGGCGGGGGCCGTCAAGCTCCTTGGCCAGATCGTGAAGAAGTCCGGCCGAGGCGGCCAGCTTGCAATTTTCACCGTTAAGGGCGGCAAGCCGGGCCGCGTATTGGGCCACTGACACAGAATGCAGCCTGCGCTCACGCGACAAAAAAGGCCAGGCAGTTTCCTCCAGATCGAGCAGGTCCTGCCAGTCGGCGTCACTTAAGCATTCAAAGGCTTCCCCCCAGTCATAGGGCCGGTACCGCCGGATAAAGTCAACCACCCCTGGGGGGCACAAGCCGCCGATGTCACCGCCTGAAAGAGCGAGATCCCGGATCATGCTGGCCGACAGATCCATGGCAGGCATGTCAAAGAGCCGGACACGGGTCCCGTAGCGTAATCCGACCGCCTCAGCCCTTTTCTCCACCCGCAGCCGGTCATCACCACCCCTGATGGCGACCGCCAGGGATACTTCCTTGAGCAGGTCAGCCGGCCTGTGCCAGGAGTCGATGGACATGAGTACATCAGAGCCCGAAAGAAGAAGAAGCTCTTTTATCCCGTATTTCTTTTTCAGTCTCAAGACCGTGTGGTAGGTGTAATCGATACCCGGTTCCCTGATTTCATCATCAGATACAAAGACGCCGGCCAGTCCCTCCACTCCAAGCCAGGCCATCTCATAGCGATAGCTGGCGAAATTGGTCCGCCTTTCCTTATGGGGCGGCCGCCCGACCGGCATGACGATCAGCTCTTCCAGGCCAAGCTGGCGAAGCGCCTCGCGGGCCAGGACCCGGTGGGCCTGGTGGAAGGGATCGAAGGTTCCGCCGAAAAGACCGGTCACGCGCCATCTCCTCCCTGGTCGCCCTGGCGAAGTTCAATCTCCTTGGCCGTTTCGCGTTCTTTGGCGTCTTCGATCAGCCAGGCATTGATAAAGCCGTCAAGATCACCATCCATGACCCCGTCAACGTCGCCTGTCTCATAACCCGTCCGGTGATCTTTGACCATGGTGTAGGGACAAAAAACATAAGAGCGGATCTGGCTGCCCCAGGCGATGTCAAAGACCTCCCCTTTCAAGTCTTCAATCCGGTCAAGCTGGCGTTGGCGCGCCAGATGGTAGAGCCTTGATTTCAGCATCCGCATGGCCGTTTCCTTGTTGGAAAGTTGTGAACGCTCGTTCTGGCAGGAAACGACAATCCCCGTCGGCAGATGGGTAATCCGGACAGCTGAGCTGGTCTTGTTGACGTGCTGGCCGCCGGCACCCGACGCCCTGAATGTGTCAATTTTCAAGTCGTCCGGATTGATCTCGATCTCAATGGTGACATCCAGCTCCGGCAAGACTTCGCATGAGGCGAAGGAGGTATGCCGCCTTCCTGAGGAATCAAAGGGCGAGATGCGGACCAGGCGGTGCACCCCGTGTTCGCTCCTCAGATAGCCGTATGCGTTGGGGCCGGCCACCCGGAAGGATACAGTCTTGATCCCCGCCTCCTCTCCGTCCAGCAGGTCCAGAAGTTCAACCTGGTAGTCATGGTTTTCCGCCCAGCGTGCATACATACGAAACAGGATACCCGCCCAGTCCTGGGCCTCGGTTCCGCCGGCGCCAGCGTGCAGGGATACCAGGGCGTTCATGGCGTCATGTTCTCCGGTCAGCAGGGTTTCGAGGCGCAGGCTTTCGTATTCGCGCGCCCAGTCTTCCAGCCCGGCTTCCAGTTCATGGAGGGCTTGCAGATCCTTGCCCTGGTCGGACAACTCCAGCAGGATCTCAAAATCTTCGCTTCCGGCAACCAGGTCGCTGAAACGTTTATTTTTCTTGTTCAGATAGGCGATTCTTTTCTGAACAGTCTGCGCCCTTGCCGGGTCGTTCCAGAATCCTTCCTCCAGTGTTTCCTGTGTCAGCCGGTCTTTTTCCTCCGCGTCTTTTTCCAGCCGGAGCGAAAGCCTCAGTTGTTCATTCATTGATTTATGGTTGGCGATTTTTGCCTGAAGTTCTTCGTAAGTCATTGTTTGATCCATTTCCCGGCTTTCATCTCGTTACACCCGCCGGCAGTCAGTCGATTGACAGGTCCCTCACATCCTTGTCCCGCCAGGTCAGAAGCCGTCGAGCGGACCGCTTTCAGAAACAGAGCCCCGGATGGAGAGCGAACGGTAGAACATGGCGGCCAGCCGGCCGAAAGCCAGCGTCTTCAGAGAAAAGAAAAAGGCCCGGATCAAGCTGGCAGCCCAGAGACTGCTTTTGAAAAGCATGCGGAGCAAATCGCCGGCCATGGTGGTGATCGAACTGAGGAAGAGAAAGGAAACAAAGATAAATAATTTCATCCCCAGGGTCATTTTATAACTCGCCCCCATAGCGGATGGCAGATTTTTTTCTTCAAAGATAAAGATGAAAATGGTCATTGACAGCATGGACACCAGTACATAAAAAGGAATGCCCAGTGCCGGGATCGACAGGATGTATGGAAGGATCATGGAGACAGCCAGAAGCAAAAATGCCGGAAAGGCCCGCATGGCGACACCTGTGGGTGATTTCCCCTTTGATACGGGCAAGGGGGGGATAGCGACCGAACCCACACTGATGTCCACTTCTCCCGTGACGTCAGAGGAAGCAAAGAGCCAATGGATGGCGTAAAGGAGGATAAACCACATGGAGAGGACAAGCAGGCCCACCTGTCGAAAGAGAACTGAAAACCAGACCAGGGGCGGAAAAGGGAGTACACCCTGCCTTTGCAGAAAAGCGTTCAGCTGCGTCTGAAATAAATCGAGCTGGATCCCCGACGGCATGGTCAGGTAGGCAGACGACGCAAGCGCGAACAGAACGGAAAACCAAAGATGGACCCGGCGTGTCTCGGGCATTTTATCGATTTTAAGTGCTTCCAGAATGATCCGCAAGTTCGGTTTCCTTTCCTCTTCCAGTTCAGGCTCAAGCCTATCACAGATGGCTCGGCCGATTCCAGCACATAGGGCGTCCCGCCTCAGGTTTGCCTTAAGGACTGCACGTGGACCACCCCGCGGGTCTGTGTCAGCCGGTAGATCAACACATCGTCCGGCCAGGTATTGCCGTCGGTCCTGTAGGTCACAAGCACGTGAACAAGGCCGTCGACAGGCGGACTTTGAAGAAAGGAAAGAATCTCGGCGCCCGCTTCGAAAAAGGTATCAAAACAGAGAGGGGCGACGCGCTTGAGATGCTCCATGACGATCAGGACGGCAGTGATGGCCCCCTGGTCGATGGTCTTCAGGGCCCGGATTGATTTGCGGTATTTGTAGTAGGCGCTGCGGCTGATCCCCACCTTCTTTACCGCCTCGTTGACGGAGCGGGCCCGGCCTTGATCCAGAAGTCTTTTTACCTCCATGACCTTGAGGAATACTTCGGGCAGATCATCTCCCCTGACTATGTAGTAGGCGTCGGGTGTTTTCTTTTGCTTTGCCATGTCACCGCTCCCTTTCCAAACCGGCCGGGCCTGCGAACTGCTGCTCCAAAAAGAGCCTGAGCGCGCGCCCGCGGTGGCTGATCAAGTTCTTTTCATACGGCGGCAATTCAGCCATCGTGTCCTGTCCGCCCAGGGGGACAAAAACAGGGTCGTAACCGAAACCGGCCGTTCCTGAGGCTGTCCGGGCAATGCTGCCGTCAGTCCTGCCGTGATAGAGGGCTTCCTGGCCATCAGGCGAGATGACGGCAAGGGAACAGTGAAAATGCGCCTTTCTGTTCCCCGGACCGGCTTTTTTCAAGCGGTCCAGGAGAAGATCGCAGTTTTCCCGGTCTGTGGCGGCATCACCGGCATAGCGGGCCGAATAAATACCAGGCGCGCCCTCGAGAAAATCGACCACCAGTCCCGAGTCATCCGCCATGACCCAGCAGCCTGCCTGCCGATAGAGGGACCGGGCCTTGATCAGGGCATTTTCATCGAAAGAAGAGCCCGATTCAAGGGCATCCAGAACCAGGCCGAGCTCCTGCGGCCCCATCAGGCGGACGGGCCAGCCCTGGGCGATCTTTCGCAATTCCTCCAGCTTGCCGGAATTATTGGTCGCGACCGCAATGTCCATGACTGAAATTTCTTCCCCCATGATCAAAGGCCCAGGTAATCCACGATGGCAAACCTCGCCCTTTGCACCGTCTCCTCTTCAAAGGGCGACGGATAACCGGCTTGGATGAGTCTGGCAAAGGGATCGCCTGTCTGCTCATGATTCTTGATCAGCTTTTCAAAACAGGTCTCCAAAACCTGGTAATGACGGCTCAGCGGCAAGGTCCCCAGTACGGTGACCGCGGCAAGGGCGCGGAAGATCCCTGTCAGCGGATGGCTCCATAATGAAGGCGAATAAAGCCACAGATCCTCTGTCGGGATCAGGGGAGGAAGCTCGTCCGCCGTTCCCGGCAAGTGGTAGCGCCTGGCGATCTCACCCCAGGCATGGCGAAAGACATCGAGGTTGGTCACACGGGCGCGGCTCAGGAATTCTTCCATTTCATCGAGAGCGCAATAAAGTGACAGATCGAGGGCCAATCCGGTCAGTTCGTATTCGCGGGCATACCGGGCCATATTTCCGTAAAAAAGGTTCCAGATCCGCTGAGAGAGAAAGGACATGGAAGTGCGGGCGACACCCGTAATCAGCCTGACCTCCGCCATGGGCAGGGGGCAGGGCAGCTCCTGGCCGGCGGACTGTTCGAGGAGCAGGGATCCAGTTTCCGCGAAAACGACGCTGGCAAACCATTCCTGCGGCATATGGGGAAGCAGCAGGCAGGACTGGTCAAGGTCAGGGAAATAGGAGCTCAGCACACCCTCTTGGGCCTCGCGTTCGCAATAATCAAAAGAGGCGGCGCCCTCGCCCGGCTCCCCCGTTACATGGAAAGACAGGGAACCTGCTTCCATCATGGATTCAAAATGCGGGACCTCGTCGGCAAGGAGATAGCTCAGAGCCTTCAAATATGTTTTTTCCAGCGGGTAGGCCCCCAAATCGATGACAGGAAGGCCAAAGGGCGCGGTGTACATGAGATCCCAGGGTTTTGGATCAGTGACCGCGAGTCTCTTCCATTGCCCTGCCCTGATCGGGAAGGCAAGCGGCGCCAGGTGTTCCTGGATCAGCTGGCGAAATGCGGTGACCCGCGCGCGCGTTTCCTCCGTCAAGCCCGACCGGGTCACCGCATAATCAAAATAGGTCTTGAAGCCGGCCCGGCCAGCCATGTCCCTGCGAACTCCGTGGAGTTTGACGAATTCTTTTTCCACTTCATTTTTGTACCGGGCCATCCGGCCGGCCAGGGAGCGGTAAGCCCTCATGCGGCGTTCGCGCGACGGAGACTGAAGCATGTGCCTTGCCTCCCCCTTGACCGCGCCGGGCCGGCCGCAGGAAAGCGATATCTCGTCCAGCCGCCTCAGATGGCCGGAGATCAAATCTTTTTCAAGCAGAAGCTGGGGGAGGATTTCCTTTTTGTAGCATGAAGCGATCCGTTTCGCTCCTGCCAAAAAATCCCCTCCGGCCGCCGCAGCGGCCCGCGCCCCCTTGGTGGGCTGTGAAATCACCGCGAAAAGATCCGAATACTCGCAAAGAAGACCTGGCAGATAAGCCGCGATTTGATCCAGCGATTCGTGTATTTCCCTTTTGTCCGGCTCAGAAAAGGAGCGGATAATCAGCTTCTTGCGAAGCAGCTCAGGCTGGCGCAGGTCATCCACCGCCTCCCGGATTACTTCGGCCATTTCCTCTTTTTTACAGGGGAAACGAAGCCGGGATACGGCCCTTTCCACCTTTTGCGCCACCGTATCAAGGGCCGGCAGCAGGCCGGCGCCGACTCCGGAAAACCATTGCTCAAGTTCAGCTTTTTGCGTCATGGCCCGCCCTGCCTCACATCCGGTCAACCGGTTCGATGCCCGCGATGCGAAGCCCCGCGGCCAGTGTCCGGCCGACCGCTGCCGAAAGCGCCAGGCGTGACGCCGTCAAGGACGCGTCGCCGGCTTTCAGGATGGCCGTGTGGTGATAAAAAGTATTGAAGGCCCGCGCGACTGCCATGAGCTGCCGGATCATGATCGAGGGCTCGTAAGCCTGGCGCGCGGCTTCAACCGATTTGGCGAAGCGGTCGATTTCCTTGATCACTTCCTGCTCCTGGTCGCCAACAAGGAGCGATAATTCGTCATCGCTGATCCGGGAAACATGGTCCATCATGCCGGCCGGCGCCTTGCGCTCCAGGGAGGCGCAGCGTGTGACAGTGTAGAGCAGGTAGGGAGCCGTTTCTCCCTCAAAATCGAGCATCTCCTCCCAGGAGAATAGGATGTCACGTTCGCGGCCGTTTCGCAGGTAGGCGTAGCGGACGGCGCCAACTCCGATCCGCTCGGCGATGGAGGCGGCCAGCAGCTGATCCATACCGGGGTTGTTGGCCTCGATCAGGGCGCGGGTCTTGGCGACACTGGTATCCAGCAGATCAGCCAGCAAAACGACATTGCCTGTACGCGTTGCCAAGGCTCCCTCCGCGAAACGGACCGTTCCGAAAGCGACGTGGACGCAATCATCCGCCTTGGGAAAACCCATCCGCTTCATGACGGCAAAGACCTGATTGAAATGGTTTTTTTGCGGAACTCCCACCACATAGATATTCTTGTCAAAATGGTATTCCCGGTCCCGGTACAGGATGGAGGCGATGTCACGTGAGGCGTAAATGGTCGAGCCGTCGCTTTTCAGGATCAGGCAGGGGTTGAGGCCGAAGGCGTCGAGCTTGACCACCTGGGCCCCTTCACTTTCTTCGAGCAGTCCCTTTTCTTTCAGGGTGTCGACAACGGCTGGAATCATGGGAGAGTAAAAACTCTCCCCATTGGTGTTGTCAAAGGAGATTCCGACCCGGTCATAAATCTTATTGAATTCCATCAGGCTGACCTGGCGGAAAGTCTCCCAAAGGTCTGTCTCTTCCTGTCCTCCCTGTTCCAGTCGGTTAAAGGCAATCCGCGCGTCATCTTCAAGCTTGGGATCACGCTCCGCCTCTTCATGGAATTTGACATAGATCCGGGTCAGCTCGCGGATGGGCGCCTCATCCAGGGCCGCCCGGTCGCCCCAGAGGCGCCAGGCCACGATCAGCTTGCCAAACTGAGTCCCGTAGTCACCGAGGTGGTTGAAACGCTCCACCCGGTAGCCCCCATACTCAAACAAATTGGCGATGGCCTCCCCCAGGAAGGTGGAAAAACCATGTCCGACATGGAAGGGTTTGGCGATGTTGGGGGAGGAATATTCGACAATAACCGTCTTGCCCTCTCCCTCCCCGGTCGCACCGGGCCTTTCGCCGGCCGTGATCGCGGCCCGCAGGACAGTTCGCGCCAGATAATCCCGCCGGATAAAGAAATTGAGGTAGCCGCCCTCGGCTTCCATCCGGTCAATGGCCGTAAAAAGATCTTCAAGCGGGCCGGACGCGGCTTCCTCCAAGGATCGCTTCAATTCCCCGGCAATCAGCTTGGGCGCTTTTTTCAATTCTTTGGCGTAGCGGAAACAGGGAAAGGCGATGTCGCCCATTTCGGGTTTCGGCGGCCTGCCAAGGCCTGCCTCCACCTCCTCCTGATCAACATTCAGCAGCCCGGCCAGGGCTTTCGCGATTTTCGATTCCAAGGTCATCCTGTTCTCCTGTCAAGACCAAAGAGGTGCAGGGTAAAGACCCTGCCGCACAAATTCGGCCAGTGCTTCCATCACCCGCGGCTTGTCCTCTCTGTTGGTCACGCCGTACCAGGCATCTTCCACGGCCATGGCCTGCACGCTGGCTCCGCCTGAGGCCAGTTCCTGACCAACAACAATAGGCAGTAAGTACTCCGAGGTCAAGGGGTCAAGGGCAGGAAGATTGTTCAGGAAGGCCGTAAAACCAGAAGCCAGGCGGTCGATAAATGAGGCCGGGAAGCCCCAGAAGTTCATGGATACAGGGCTGTCAAGGGACAGGCTCTCATAGCTGGCCCCGCCGTCAGTCGAAAAGCGGGCCATACCGCCTGACCTTTCAATCGCCTTGATCTCCCTTAAATTTTTGAGCCTGCCGTCTGGCCCGATCTCACAGACTCCGCGTGAAACCTGACCGTAATCGGAGAGTGTGTCGCCAAGCCGCCAGACGCAAAGCCCGGCCTGGTCCGCCTCCTCCCCGCCGTCTGCCCGGGTCAGGAAGGCGTGGATGGCCCGGTAGGCCCCCGGCCCGTAATAGTCATCGGCGTTGATGACGGCAAAGGGCCCCTCGATCTGTTCCCGCGCCGCCAGAACTGCCTGGCCGGTACCCCAGGGTTTGACCCGGCCCTCCGGCACTGAAAAGCCTGCGGGCAGGTCGCGCAGATCCTGGAAAGCATACCCATAGCGCACCCGGTCTTTCAGTTTATTTCGGATCAGCCGGTCGAATTCTTCTTCGAAATCCTTGCGGATGACGAAGATCACTTCCGAAAAACCTGCCTTCACCGCGTCGAATACTGAATAATCCATCAAAATTTCACCTGTGGGCCCCAAGGCTTCCAGCTGTTTGAGTCCCCCATACCGGGAGCCCATGCCGGCTGCCATGATCACAAGAACGGGATCCTTTTCCCCCATGCCGTCTACCTTTCCACTTCTTTTTCCTGCCTTGATAACTGTTTCAATCATAACACGGACCAAAGGGTCCGGCCCCTGTTTCAAGGGCCGTCTATGTTAGAATAAGGCTGGCCGGCAGCCACCACAAGGGCTGCCGCATGAAGGGATTATGACACCATGGAAAATACAAAGACAACAACCAGTGATATCCGGCTGGCTGTCCTGATCGACGCGGACAATGTCCCCCCCCACAATGTGCGCGGCATGATGGAGGAGATTGCCCGCTACGGAACTCCGACCATCAAGCGGATCTACGGCGATTTCACCAAGCCGAACCTGGCCCAGTGGAAGTCACAGCTGCTTGACTACGCCATCAGTCCGATCCAGCAGTTCAGCTATACCTCGGGCAAGAACGCCACCGATTCCGCCATGATTATTGACGCCATGGATATTCTATATACCGATAAAATCGACGGCTTCGTTCTCGTCTCCAGCGACAGCGACTTCACCAAACTGGCCACACGGCTCCGCGAATCAGGCAAAACAGTCTATGGCTTCGGGGAAATGAAAACGCCCAACGCTTTTATCGCGGCCTGTGACCGCTTCATTTACCTTGAGATCATCGATCAGCACACTGAGGACGAGGATCAGGAGAAGGAAAAACCCGAAAAGGAAGTGGCCGCCAAACCGGTGTCGCGGGCCAGGACCTCGGTCAAAAAAGAGGCCGAGAAAAAGGATGCCGACAAGAAACCGGCCGAAAAAAAGCAGGCCGGAAGCAGGGATTCGGGCGGCATCCGCAAGGTCGACCGCGAGTTGATCAAGCTGATCAATTCTTCCATCCGGGACGTGGAGGATGAGAACGGCTGGGCCTTCCTGGCGGAAGTCGGCAATTTGATTATCAAAAAACAGCCTTCTTTTGACTCGCGGAACTACGGCTACGATAAGTTGACAACCCTGGTCCGGTCCATGGGCAAATACGAAATCGAGATGCGGGACACGGGCAACCCCAATGTCAAGCTGGTCTATTTGAAAATTAAAAGCCGCTGATCCTTCGCAATCAGTTCACTCCCAGGAAATCATCCGCAGCAGCCATCCTGCAGGCAGGACTTTGGCTGCCAGCCGGATCAGTTTCCCCGCCGGGCTGGTGACAACGACACCCTTGTTTCGCCGCATGGCGGCCAGCGTCTTTTGCGCCACCCGGCCGGGGTCTTCGATGCCGAACCGCTTGTAGGACTTCAATAGGGCCTCTTTTTGTTCCGCCGAGAAGAAGTCCGTCAACATAGGGTTGGGACAGGTGACAGTCACCCGGATCCCCTGCTTTTTGACTTCCTCGCGAAGGGCGCGTCCGAAAGACAAAATGAAAGCCTTGGAGGCCGCGTAGGCCGCGAAGCCGGGCTGGGGCAAAAAGGCGGCAACCGAGGAGGTGAAGAGGATCGAACTGCCTTCCTCCATAAATGGAAGCGCCAGGGAGGTCATGGCCAGCTGGGCCCTGACATTCAGGTCGCAAAGCTGCAGGTGCGATTCGGGTTCCTGGGAGCAGAATGTGCCCGAGCAACCCTCCCCCGCGTTATTGACCAGCAGCTGAACCACGGGCTCCTCCCCCTCCAGCAACTCCTTCAGACGGTCATAGGACAAGTCCTTGGCAAGATCGAGTGCCAGCACCCTGCTTTCATGGCGAAGCGAAGAGGCAAAAGACGCCAGTTTCTCCTCATTCCGGGCGATCAGCCACAGGATCAGCCCATCGGGCAACGTTTCATCGAGGAGGCGGGTCAGCGCCGCGCCCAGGCCTGACGAAGCTCCGGTAACCATGACAATGGCTCTTTTTGTTTCCTTCCTGTCCCCTGCCCCGTTCATCCCGGCCACCTCCGTCCACACGCCCTGTCCGGCCTTTGCAGCCGCATTGTTTTAATCATATCATCTGCCTGCCTTTGTGCTATCATGAATGCCGAAATAATCGCTTTCGATAACTATTTGGATTTATTTATGAGGATTATATGGCCAGAACATTTGTCATTGGGCTGACTGAATCGGGAAAACAAACAACGGTCAATGAAGATACCTTCAGTCTCGGGGGCCGGGTCTACCCCGACATGATTACCGGGACCGAGGAGCAGACAGGAAGCTCAAGCGGCTACAACCAGCTTTACCTTGTGACCCAGGGTGTGGGCGGGCCGGGTGCCGGCGACCTGGCGGGCCGCATTATTCAGCGGACAGCCAGTGATCTGACCGACCTTCTCGGCCGCTATCAAAGCCCTGACCTCAATTTCCAAAAATTCAGCCGTGACCTGGTCAAGGAGGCCCACAGCCGCGTCCTGAGTCAGCTCAAGCCCCGCGGCGACGGGACGGCAGGTGCTTCCATGGCCCTGCTGCTGATCGACGCCAACGCCGCCTACATCCTCAACCTGGGTGAAACAGATATCTTTTTATTCCGCGGCGGCGAGCTCTTTCACCTGTCCTGCCCTGCCGGCAATACCAGCAAAAGGCAGCCTGCTCTCATCGGCGATGGTTCAACCGCGCCGCCCCCCGCCGACATGATCACCCAGAAAGTTGACCTGAAGCCGGGGGATATGATCCTTTTAACCTCAAAGGGTTTTCGCAAGGGTTACCATCCACGCCAACTGATTGGGGATCTCTCGTCTCCCGACGCCTTTGCCGCTTCGATCCGGCAGGCGCAGATCCATTCGCGTCAAGGCGATGATTCATTAAGCGGCACCATCCTCGCTGTCAAGGTGAGGGATCTCGAACTCACGGAACCTGGACTGGAGGTCCCGGGCAGCGAGCTTCGCAAGACCATCTATCACAACGGAATCCTGGATGACAGCCTGGATGAGAATAAACAGGGCAAAGCAAAAGACAGGAAGAAAGTGAACGGGGATGAGGGGATGGCCAAGGTGAAGAAAGAAAAGCGCAAAAGAAATGTGAGAACCTTTTTCCTCTTCCTTCTCCTGGGCTTCCTGGTCGGCCTTGCCGCCATCCTCTTTGTCTGGTTTTTGATCCTTCGATGAAATTTCTGCAATTGTAAAAGAGCGGGCCGGAGCCCGCTCTTTTTTTGTCAATTCTCCGCTTATTCCTGCGCCGGCGGCAGGGGCGGTCCTGTTCCAGCCTTCTTCGCGGCTGCCTTCCTCTTGCGCCGTCTGACCAGCCAGATGATCAGGAGCACGACAGCAAGCAGTACGATCAGGGGGACGGCGTAAACCAGGATCACCAGAAAGTACTGGATGGCGAGAACGATCCCGATCCCCACACGCTGAATGGCGCTTTTCATCAGGTAACCGACATCGGACCACTTGAGTGTCTCCCAGGTCACTTCCTGCCTGGTGATGGTCGGGTCGGTTTCCATCCTGATGGTGATGTCGATTTTTGATTCGCGGGTCAGGCTGTCCAGAAGTTGCAGCCGGCCTTTCAGGCTCTCCAGTGAAACCGTCAGTTCATCGATGCGTTCCTGGACCATGAGCGTCTCCTCGATGGTTTCCGCTTTGGTCAGCATGGACCGGTAATGGGAAATCAGCTCCTCGGTCGACTGGATCCTGGTCTTGGTGTCGTAGTAGGATTCAGTTACTTCTTCACTGGTGACCAGCTTGTTCTCCACCTTGGTGACATTTTCCGCCGTGTGCTCCATGAAGTCCGACAACTTTCCGAAGGGGACGGCCACCTGCATGGTGATCCAGCTGACATCGCCCGATGTCAGCTGCTCATAGGAAACGACCCGCCCGCCCAGCTGCAGAGTCAAGGCCGACAGCGATTCGTAGGTCTTATTTATATCCGAGCTGCGCAGGGCCAGTTCACCGTTTTGGATGAACTTGCGCTCAATCTCACCGGGAGGAAGCGGCAGAGGCGAATCGGGAGCGGGGGGCACGATCCCCGGATAGTCGCCGGCAGCATCCTCGCCCCACTCGGCTCCTTCATTCCAGTCGCCGGGTTCCCGGGGAGCCGTATCCTTGGACATCCCCATTGCGCACCCCGCGCCCATCAGGGCAACCAGAAGAAGCGCGGCCACAAGGATGACAATGCGAGTTCTCTTTTTCATTTTTTCTCTCCTTTTTCCGTCTGCCTTGACTCCAAACAAGGACGGCACCACCATGAAGGCTCTCTACCTTTCAAGACGCCAAAGCGTGGAATAAGTTACTCCTGGCTTTTTCCCGAATAGCGTTCCAACTCCTTGAACAATTTCTCATTGCTCTTGTATACCTTCTTGTAGATCCTGTTATAGAGGTCATCATAGATAGCGACATTTTTGGCGTCTGGCCAAAAAACCCGCTCTTCGTGGGTCATGGCTCTGACCCCTTCCTCATAGGACTGGTAAAAGCCCGCCCACATCCCCGCGTTGATGGCCGCCCCGATGGCGCTGACCTCTCCGCTTGCCAGGCGTATCACCGGCAGGTTGAACACATCAGCCGTCAGCTGCATGGCGGCGTCCGACTGGCTGCCTCCGCCGACAACGGTCAGTTTTTGCACCTTGGTCCGGCTTTTGGCCTCAATCAGTTCCAGTCCCTCCCGCAAGGCGTAGGCGATACTCTCCAGGATTGCCCGGTAGAGGTCGACCTCGGTATGGCGGTCGACCCAGCCCGCGATCATACCCTTGCCGTGGGGGTACAGCCCGGGGTGGATGGTCCAGAAAGGAAAGACAAGAAGTCCGTTGGAACCGGGCGGCACATTGACGACTTCCTCGTTCATCCGGGCCAAAAACTCGGGCATGCCGCTCTCCCTGGCGTACTGCTGGCAGAACCAGGTCACCAGCCAATAGCCGCGGTAGATGCTGTATTCCGGGTTCCAGGCATCGGGGACGCAGCTGGCAAAGGTGTAAAACTTCAATTTCTTGTCTTCAATGTGATGCATGATGGTCGTGCCCAAGGTCGCCATGGTCCCGTAGCTGATGACGGCCTGGGAGGGATCGAATACGCCGCCGCCCAGGGTTTCGCACTGCTTGTCACCTGCTGACGCGACGACGGGCAGGCCGACCGGCAAGCCGCTGGCTTCATGCCCCGCCTCCGTTATCCTGCCGATCTCCTCCCCCGGCGGGACCAGATCGGGCAGCTGGTCGCGGCGGACCCCCAGAAACTTGAATACCCCCTTGATGCGGTACCAGTCCTGCCTCTTGGCCTGGTAAGGAACGTAGCCGACCTGCATGCCGCGGGCGTCTTTAAAGACACCGCAGAGTTTCAAGTTCAAATAGCCCGTCAGGGAGACATAGCGCTTGGCCCGGGCATATATCTCAGGTTCATTGTATTTGATCCAGTTGAATTTGGAACGGTAGGCGATCATGGAAAAAAAGGCGTAATCGTAAAGGTAGATGGCCAGGTCAACCCCGGTCAGCTCCTTTTTCAGGGCCTCCATGGCCTCCGGCGCCCGCCGGGTATCCACCCAGGTGATCCAGTCGCGCAGGGGCTGGCCGTCATCGTCGAGGGGGATGATGTTGTCGCGGTTGGCCGTAATGGCCATGGCTTTCAGCAAGCTGACCTTGTCGCCCAGCTGGTCAATTACCTGGCGGATGACCTCACAGGAATCATCGAAGAATTGATCGGCCGGCACCTCCGCCCATCCCGGGTCAAGGCTGTAATAAGGTTTGCTGATCTTCCTGGCCTTGGCTATCTGCCCGCCCTCCCGGTCGAAAACGATGGCACGGACGCTTTGGGTCCCCACATCGACTGCCAATACGTATTGTTCCTGGTAAGTCATCTTTCTTCCTCCGGACGCAAAAGAATTCAAGCGTTCGCTGTCACATGGATAGCATACCACCTGCGGAGCCCTTTGTTCTTTTACAAGAGTCCATTTCCGTGCTATAATGAGTCGCTCTCAACGGGAGCGCACTGGTTTCGACGGGGTTGTTGAGATCGGGAAAGCGGGTAGAGGATTCTCGTTGGCCTCTTTAAAAAACGGGAAACTTATATAATTGCCAATAAACCGGCACTCGCAGCGGCGTAACCGCTGCCGTCCCTGCGGCGAATCTGCTAGCCGTAAAGGGACGTCAACAGCAGACCTTTCCCCTTAGGCAGGTCAAAGGGGGCAACCGGCGGGCCAATGTCTTGAGGCCCTGCCGCGTACCATGAGACTACCCGGCCGCCAAGATGGTCTGTGGACTTGACGGATCGGGGAATATCGACCACGGACTGCACCCGGAGATGTCCCTTTGGAGATGATTTCGGACAGGGGTTCGACTCCCCTCGCTTCCACCATTGAGTGTAGAAAATGAGCACAGCCAAAAAGCCCGAATTTTCGGGCTTTTCGGCATTCTGAATACTTTTTTTAAGACTACTGTGCCTGGAACCATGCTATTCTGCGTCGTCACGCGCCTTCCTGCGGCGGCCCATGTCCACCGCAGCTGCCGCGGCTCCCATGCAGGCCGCCAGCATCAGCAACAGCATCCCCGGCGTGACATCCTGCCCGGTAGCCGGCACCACCTCCTCCGGCAGGGCATCCTGCCCGGTGCCTGTGGACACTAATGCCTGGACGGTGACATTGATTTCTTGTGTCAGGCCGCTGACCGTATAGCTGATGGTGGATCTACCTGCCTTTTTCGCGGTGAAGGTGGCGGGGCTGTTGAAGCTGGCCGAGAAGAAATCCGGATCCCAGTGCCAGGCACCGCCCCCGGGTTGCGGATCCCAGGTCACCTGCCCGCCTGTTAGCATGGTCAAGTTTGCCGGCAGGCCGGTGATCTTCACCTTGACCCGCACCATGCCGGCTTGGTTGACATCGTCATAGACCAGATAGCCCAGATTGGCGCCCACTCCAAAAGAACCGTCCGCGGGATAGGGCGATTTTTTTACTCCGGTGTCTTTTCCTCCGATCATGATATAGGTATCCGCCGCCACGATGGCTCCCTCTACTGTGATAAGGCTGCCCGTGCCGACGGCCGCCGCGCCCACGCTGTCCGCGCCGGTCGCCTGTACATCGCCTCTCACCGTGACCGTGCCGCCGGGCCCGGCCCACGCGCCGGTACCGTTCTCACCCGTGGCCCTGGCACTGTACGCCGTCGCGCTGCCGCCCCTGGCCGCAAATATACCTGTGTTTACACCCTGTACATGGCCGCCCACAATGATGGTGCTGCCTTCATCGGCACTCACGCCCATGCCCGATCCGGCCCCGCTCGTTGCCGTGACATCACCGTCCACCTTGATCGTACAGCCCGTGCCGCTCGCAAACGCGCCGATGCTCTCTCCCTGTACATTGCCACTCACCACAACCGAACTGTCCGTGCCACTTGCATATGCGCCGCAAGTCACCCCCTGTGCATTGCCAACCACGGTGACCGAACTGTCCGTGCCGCCTGTGGACGCGCCGTGACTGCCCGGGCCCATTGCCATGACACTGCCTGCCTTGACGCTGCCGCCATCCTCCGCGCGTGCACCCGCCCAAGTGCCTTGAGCGTCGCCGTTCACTTCCACCCGGCTGCCTGCGCCGACGGCACAGGCGCCGTAGCTTAGCGGGCCCGTCGCCGTGACGCTGTCTGCCTCGACGCTGCTGCCGCCCCACGCGTACGCTCCTTTACCCCTCTCGCCCGTGGCCGTGGCCTTGGTGACGGTGGCCTGGCCTCCGGACTCCGCAAAAACTCCATAGCTGGTGCCGGTCACATTGAAAGCGCCTGTGGTGCCCGCCAGCTTAACCTCTCCGCCATTGGTCACGTACAGCCCTGTACAGTTGCTGTTAACGTTTAATTCAAACGCGCCCACGTCAAAGGTGAGTACCATATTATTGACCGAGATTTCACCCGGATAATCGATACTCGTCAACAAGCGGATCACATCACCATCCGATGCCTCGTTCAGCGCGTCAATCAGCCTGTAATATTGACCCTTGCCAACGATCTCGCACACTGCCGGCCCGGCAGGTGTTTTCACGCGCACCTTGGCAGAACTCTGCGTCCCGGTATAAACCAGGTAGCCTGCGTCTTCCCCTGATCCGGCCAGACCTTGCGGGAAGGTTCTGGCCTGCCAGTCAATGCTGATGTAGACAGCTGCCGTAATGGTTCCGTCTACCGTAACCATGCTGCCAGCTCCGAGTGCTGAAGCACCGATTCCCTCGTAGTCATCCGTTCCCTTTCCATAGACATCACCGCTCACCGTGACACTGCCGCCATCCTGCGCACGCGCGCCCCACCGCAAGCCCTGCGCGCTGCCGTTCACCATGACTGTGCTCCCCGTGCCATATGCATTGGCGCCGGTACTGCCACGCGCACTGCCCGCTGTCACGCTGCCGCCATCCGCCGCGAAAGCACCAATTTCCACGCCTTGCGCCAGGCCGGTGACCGTGATCCTGCTGCCTGTGCCATGGATATCCTTGCCGGTGGCATGCGCGCCGGAGCTGGCAATGGCCGTGGCCGTTGCGCTGCCCGCCTCGACCCGGCCGCCGCCCATGGCGTATGCGCCACAGCTGCTTCCCTGCGCTGCTCCCGCCACTGTGACCACGCTGTTCGCGCCGTTAGCCCAGGCGGCGACATCACCGGATGTAGCACTGCCTGCGGAGACCTTGCCGCCGTCTCGCGCAAAAGCGCCCAGGGAGCTGCCCTGCGCAAGGCCTATGACTGTGACCTCACTGCCTGCCCCATAGGTATAAGCGCCATAACTGCCCTCACCCGTACCGGTGGCGCTGCCCGCCACGATCCTGCCGCCATCCCAGGCGTACGCGCCATACAGGGTGCCCGTGGCCTTGGTGACGGACGCCTTGCCGCCGCTCCCGGCAAAGACGCCTGTTTCCGTGCCGGTCACCTTGAGGGCGCCGCCGTCAGCATCCAGCGCGACCTCACCGTAATCGCTGACGCTCAGGGCCGCACCGTTGGCGTTGACCTTCAGCTCAAAGGCGCCTACATCAAAGATGAGTTTGATGCCTTCCACCGTGATGCTGTCCGTATGATCGATATCCGCCAGCAGCCTGATGGTATCGCCATCCACTGCGTCGTCCAGCGCGCCAATCAGGCTGGTATATTGTTTCCCGCTCACAATCTCGCACACAGGAGCCTTTACGCGCGCCTTGGCGCCCGGTTCGGATGGATCGGTATAAATCAGGTAGCCTGCGTCATCCCCCGATCCGGGCTCGCCTTGCCCGGCCGTTTTGAGCGCGCCGCCAATCGCTATGTAGCCGGCCGCAGCATCGATGTCCCCCTTTACTGTGACCACCGTGCCGCTATCCCTTACCCTCACCCCGACGCTGTTTTCTCCTGTAGCCGCGACGCTGCCTGCCGTAACCGCACCGCCCGCCGAGGCTTCTGCACCGCAGGATACGCCCTGCGTAAGGCCAAGGACCTTGATCTCGCTGCCTGTGCCGGAGGCAACCGCGCCGATACCGCTTGCCCCTGTGGCGGCCGCGCTGGTGACGGCCGCCTTGCCGCCGCTGTCCGCGGCGACGCCGATAAGACTGCCTGTGACGTGAAATGCCCCTGTGGTGCTTGCCAGTTTCACTTCTCCCTGGTTGGTCACAGTCAGCGCCGTGCCCTCCGTGTTGATCAGGTTCAGGCTGTAGGCGCCAACATCAAAGGTGATGCTCCTGCCGGATATAATGAGGCCGGACCTGTGAGTGACGGGCAGCAGCAGCCGGATGGTGTCGCCGCTGATTGCATCATCCAGCGCCGCACCCAGGCTTGTGTATTGGTGCCCACCCAAAATCTCACACACCTTGGTCCCTTCCGCCATCTTGACCCGCACCTTGGCGTTCTGGTATTCGGGATTGGCCGGGTCTCCGAATACCCAATAACCCGCGTCGTCGCCCGTGCCGGGCTCGCCGTCGCCCGGCCCTTTCTGATAGGCCAAACCCATCCCCATTGCTATATAGATATGCGGCGAGATGATGGCTCCATCCACAGTGACCATGCCGATGTATACTGCCACGCCGGTGCCCGATGCGCTGGCTGCCGAAACGTCTCCGGTGACCGTGATGATGCCGCCATAATTGGAGAACACACCGTATTTCCCGCCCAGCACATCTCCATATACCGTGACGCTGCCGCCGCCCCATTCATGTACGCCGTCACCCTCCGCCGCTGTGACATTACCTGTCACTGTGACACTGCCACCCTTCACGTTAACGCCGTGGGAACCCGCACCCGTCGCTGTGACGTCGCCCGTCACCGTGACGCTGCCGCCTTCGGTTTCGATGCCGCGATAAGTGCTTTGTACATGGCCGTAAACCACCACCGTGCTTCCATCACCGTAAGTGTCCACTCCCAGGCCGCCCGCGCCTGTCGTCGCGACGCTGCCCGGGGTGCCGGCACTGCCCACCGTCACACTGCCTGAATTGGAAGCGGTCACGCCCTTGCCGTCAGTACCGCTTGCAGTAACACTCTCTGCCGTCGCAAGGCTACCTGCGCCGTTTACAGAGATGCCGGCTCCGTTTTCGCCTGTGGACTTGGCGCTGCCTGCCGCCGCAATGCTGCCTGCGCCGCTTGCCACGAGGCCCCCGCTGTTCACTCCTGTACCCACGGCACAGTCAACCGTGACCTTGCCCCCCTCAGCCGCAACTGCGCCTGCAGACATGCCCTGTGCCAGGCTGGTAACAGTGACTTCACTGCCGGCGCCAAGCGAAAGAGCGCCCATACCGCCCACGCCTGTTGCGATGGCGTCGGACACAAGGGCCTTGCCGCCATTCGTCGCACGCACGCCGGCGTAACCGGACCCGGTGCTCTTGACCTTGAAGGCTCCAGTAGTCTTCACGAAGCTCACAAGGCCGCCCGCACCCACGTCCAGGGCGTGGCCCGCACTGTTTTCCACCTCCAAGTTGTAGGTACCCACATTAAAAATGATGGTTTTATTACTGATGCTGATGCCGGCCTTATGCTGAATATTTCTGAGCAGCTGGATGGTCACCGCGGGATCCGACGCGTTCATTGCAGCGTCCAGCGCGTCGACCAGCGCATAATACTCGATCCCGTCCAGGCTGCCGCCCGTGATTTTGCACGCCACCGGCCGCTTCACCCGCGCCTTGCATCCAGGGAAGGACGCATGAGCAAACACCATATAGCCCGCGTCGCCGTTGGTTCCGATTTGGCCGTCGCCCGGCACAAAGCCCACAGATCCATAGGAATAATTGATCTTGATGTAGGTGCCGGGGGAACTGATGATCCCGTTCACGGTCACAATGCCGCCACTCTCCCCGATCTCTACACCGCTTTCAACTCCTGAAAGGTTGCCGTCCACCGTGACGGTGCCGCCTTCGTATGCCGTCACACCTATGTAGCCGCTCCCGACATTGCCTTTCACCGTGATGTTGCTGTTTATTGCTGTTACACCGTTTTCATCGCTCGTAACATTGCCGTTCACTGTGACGCTGCCGCCATCCAGGGCGCCCACGCCAAGTCTCTCTCCCTTCACGTTTCCTTGAACCAGGACCTTACTGCCTGCGTCCAGGGCAATAGCGCCGAAGAGCCCCAGGGTACTGCCTGCCGTGACACTGCCCCCATCTGCAGCGGCCGCTCCAGTTCCCTCCATCGCTTGCGCCTTACCCGATACCGTGACGGTACTGTTTGAGCCATTGGCGTACGCTCCGGAGGCATCATCCTCTGCCTGAATGATTTCTGCTGTCGCAGTGGCATTGGTGACCGTAGCCCGGCCACCATCGAATGCTCCCACACCAAAAGCGGTGCCGGTCACATTGAAGGCTCCTGCAGGAGCCTGTGCGAGATCCACTGCACCACCCGAACCCACTTTTAGCGCCGGGCCGCCCGTATTGACGATGCTGAGCGTGTAGCTGCCCACGTCGATGGTAATGCTTTTGCCGGAAAGGCTGATCGCGGGGCTGGCGGTGTTTTTGTTCAGCGTAATGTCGGCCGTCAGCTCGATGATATCTCCGCTGACCGAATCCGCCACTGCCTGCTCAAATAACTCAGGTGTGTTGACCGCCCTTGTGGCTGCCTGCGCCACCGCCGGTATCAGTATCACAGCCAGCGCCATGACAAGAATCATGGCCAATATCTTCTTTTTCATCTCTGTCCTCCTGAATATCCGGTTCCGTGCAGCCGCGCGCCGCACATGCAGATTCCGATAGGGTCCAAGGGTGTTTGCTCCCTGTAAAACCAGCCGCAGCCGCCGCAGTCGCCGGGATGCGGATCCCCTGGAATCCTGGGCTTGGCATAGGGGCAGCTCTCCTGCGCCGACATGGCAAAAGGCCGGCCATCGCCGGTATACTCCGGGAATTCCTCAAAGTCCGGGTAGGCCATGTAGTCCTCACCCGTGCTGTCGTCGTGTTCGAGATAAACGGGAAAGCTGCGGCCTCCCGCATGGAACAGCTTATACGGCTTTTTTTCCTCCTCGCGCACCATGACGTGCCTCCTCTGGGAAATGGACACAAAAAGCCCCTATGCCAGCTTGTCACCGTCAACATAGGGGAATTTCCTTCGCTTGGGAAGTAACTTTTTGCACGCAAAAGGTAACGACTTTTCCTTACAAAAAGTGACCTTGATTTCTAAAAAATGTACTTGGCAAGCTCTTTTCTGTCCGAAACCAGCAACTTTCCGTATACATCCTGCATAATGTTTTTGAGCCGTCCCACCGAGATGCAATACTCTTGGGCGATCTGTGCGTAGGGGACGCGGCGCGCTACAAGCCGGGCCATGTGGTATTCCCGCAAGGATAAAATGCGCGTGATATTGTCTCGGGTAAACTGGTTGTGAAAGGTGATCCAGTTTGCGAAGGTACGCTTCCATTGTCCGAGGATGGCATCAGTATAGGCGGGATATTCACGCTTCAGGCATTCCTCCATCATCCCGCCCAGGGCGGTCACTATTTCTGCGAAGGGCGTGATGAAGCCGTGGGGCAGCGCCATATGCATGGCTTCCAGCAGCCAGCTGCGGGCCTGATCCCGCTGCTCAAGCGCGTGGCAGGCCATGGCGCAGCACAGCCGCAGATAGAGGCCGGTCTGGCTGATCCCGCGCTCCGGTTCGCTGAGGGACAGGGCGGCCTGCGATACGGCGAACATGGCCTCAAACTGGTTCATGCATTGAAAGTATTTGGCCCGCAGGTAGAGGGCAAAGGGACGGAGCTCTGGCGAAAGGGCGCTCATATCCCCCTCCTGGAGCCATCTGGGGGCCATTTTAGGGGCGATCACGCTGACGGCGGCGGTGGCAAGCGCCATCTCCGCAAAAGCGGAAATGTCACCGCCCGGATGTTTTTTCAAGCATTGATCCAGATGTGTCTCGATCTCCGTGTAGGCTGAATAATCCCCCAGGCTGATGGCAGCGGCGATGGCAGAAATACAGATGCGCAGCCTTGCCGCGTCGTCCCTCCTGGTTTCGTGAAAACAGCGCATGGTATGCGCAAAGTCGCCCCGCAGATAGGCGAGCTCCGCTTCATACTGACGCCGCGCCCTCCTCTCGCCCGCGTATTCCAGAATGGCATCGGGATTATGGGCAGGCAGAGGCAGGGAGGTGGCCGCGAGAATATGGGAAAGATCGGAATCTGGCATGTTCCGGGAGGGCTTCTTCTCCCGGCGCGGGTCAGCGGGCTTTTCCGCGTCATAAGGAATCATCCACGATTTTCCGTACTTTTTGGCGTGAGGAACCCGGCCATCGGCCAGCAGCCGCTGGACCCGCCGGAGCGAAACACCCCACTTCTCAGCCGCCTGCGCTGTTGATATGTATTCCATCCGAACCGCCCTTTCGCCGAAAAGCGACAAGTAAATTATATTCGCTTGAACGCATAGATTCAATTGTCAGGATCATTTAATGGTCCTGAAAACAATGTATATACTTTCAAGGGGAGAGATGACAGATGGATCGGTCCCCTCTGGTACCACCTTCATGCCTTTCCGCCAGCATAATAATGATGAAACCGGTATCCAAAGGCGGGGGAAACCGGGCCACATACAAGGGGGTGACCGATATGGCCACGAAAAGAATAAATATCAAGGCGGCAATCCTGATCGGCCTTCTTACAGCCCTCTTCAATTTTGCTGTGTTTTACCTGGGTGTAGGGATCTTTTTGGAAACGCCCCTGCTTTTAACCAACTACCTGGCTATGGCGGCATTGAGCCTGGCGATCGGCGTTTTTTCCTTTATCTTTATACTCTTCAGGATGTTTTATGCCGCCGGCTTGTTCACAGCCGGCCTCTTGGTGGGATCGGCCTTCATGCTTTCCACCTTCTGGAAAGGGGTGGCGGGCTGGGAGGACATAATCGGCCTTCTGTCCTTTTTTGTCTTCCTTGGCATTGGCCTGGTCACAGGCCTTCTGGTCCAGCTCATTGTCTTTCTGGTCAATAAATCCAGGAAAGCCTAGAACCATCCCTTCTTCTTGCAAAAGAGCAGGCTGATTACGATGAAGGCCAGGCTGACCCCGATGATGACCGGATAAGTGATGGCGGACTCCAGTTCCGGCATCCGGAGATTCATGCCGTACCAGCCAACGATCAGGGTAAGCGGCAGAAAAATGGCCGTAATGACAGTAAAAAACCGCATGGTCTCGTTGAGGCTGATATCCAGCTGGTTTTGAAAGGCCTCGCGGACCTGGGTCAGACGTTCGCGCAAGTTGAGTGTCCGGTTGACCAGGCGGTTGACCTTGTTTTTGTGGGCGCGGAAGAGCGGAAGCTGGCTTTTTGTGAAAATTCCGTTTTTGTTTTCCTCCAACTCTTCCAGAAGGTCGTAGAGTGAGTCGAAATAGTGTTTGACGGCCGCCAGCTGTTTTCGCAGGGTGATGATCTCCGAGGCATGATCTTCCGGTTTTCGCTTTAAGGCCTCTTCCTCCAAAAGATCGATGACATCGTCCATGGACTCCAAAAGCTCTGTTTCTTCCGCCAGGAGCAAATTAAACAAAAGGGCCAGCGCCTGGACCGGCGTCCGGTCGGATCCTGCCTCTATGCCCCGGCCCAACTTGTCAAATACTCTGCCCGCCCCGATCACCAGGAGCATCTCCTGGTTTAGATAACATTCCATGGCTTCCGGATCTCGATCGGGAGAGTCGAGATCAGGGATGTGGATGGACAGGTAGTCGTTAAGGCCGCGCGACTCGAATCGGGTGGAATGGTCTTCGGCCTCCGGATAACCCGCAGCGACGGAAATCCCCGCCAGCTCGACTGCTGCCTCCGCTTCATGAGGGGCTGCCATAAGGACAGCCTTGCCGCCCGGCAGGCGGCCGGGCTTCTCTTTTATTGTTTTATTTTCAAGGAAAATTTTCATGACAGGATCCTCCGGCCGTCCGGGACAGGACCGACCCTCAACTGTCCTCAATCTAGATCAAAGAGGCATGCCATGCAAGAGCGTGTTTTTCTCGCTTATAATGGCGTCAAGGAGAATCGGCATGCAGTTTGAATCAGTCAATTGCCCTCAGTGCGGAGGTCCCCTGGAAGGGGTTGGCTCAGCCGGCTTTTACACCTGCCCCTATTGCAAAAGCAAAATCCGCGTTTCTTTTTCAAACCATGATCCCAACCGCAGGCCGGACGGCCGTCTGACGGTCCATGACCGGCAAACAGGAGAGGAGCTCTGTTACGTGCTCCTTCCCAAAGAATGGACAGCGGAGGGGGTCATCTATCCTTCCATGCAAAGCGCCAACTGGCCTTTGACCCTGGCCGTGACAACCCAATCACCCGGGCAGGAAGCCTGCATCGAATACGCTTCCGGCTCCGCCTTCAAGGACATCCGAAGCGGCATGATGCGTCATGTCGAAGGTCAGTTCGACCGCGCCGACATGATGCCCATGAAGCGGATGCTAAGCCCCCAGCAATACGCCGACGCCATCTTCTCCGGCATGGCGGGCTCCTTTCAAAATGTCCTGCTTTATGACACCCGCCCCCTGCCCAAGGAACCTCCCATCGATTACGCATTGAAGGCCAATGAAACAGCGGAAATCACGCGGCAGCAGCTGGCGGCCAACACGCCCTTTGGCATGTGGTCCAGGGTTGATGCCTCCTTTTTTGACGGCGGGACCCGGATTTACGACTACAGCCATGAGGGCGAGGAATGGCGCATGGCTGTGGCCGTCCTGATCGACGGCATCCAGATCAGCGGAGGAGCGGGCGGCCTTCTTTTTGCCTCTGCCATGACCTACATCATCTGGGAGACCCAATATGTACTCATCCTGAGAAGCAGCCGCCATCTCTTCGACCAGTTTTACGGTGACTTTGTTATGTTCGGCTCCACCATGCAGTCCAGCCCCCAGGTCGCGACTCGGATGGAGATGGAGCGCGGCCGTATCACTGGCCAGCTCCAAGAGCGGCAGTCCGACTGGTTCAAGGCCCATATGAAGATGATGCAGGAACAGCAGGCCAGCTTTGACGCCTACAACCGGGCCTGGTTTGCCAGATCCGACCAGCGGCACCGCACCATGCGCCAGTCGTCCGCCGCCCAAACTACAGCCCATGACCGCATCTTCGACAAATACAGCGAGGCGGTCCGGGGAGTTGACACCTACATCCGGCCGGACGGCACGGAGGTGGAATACTCGGTCATCAACGAGGCCGCCTTTGCCAGCGCCACTGACAGCCAGACAACTTTTGCCACCCAGCAACGCGACTTTCAGTCCATCGACTGGGTCGAGATGAAGAAGAAGTACTGAGCGCTTTTCTGGTCCAAATTGGGCTTGCCTGTCACCTTGGGTACAAAAGATATTGTCCTTCTCCTTTTTTGTCTATCATAAAGCCACTGTTTAGAACGATTCTAATTCTTGAAATTCACCCAAGAGAAAGGAAAACGTGAACATGAAAGATCCCATGATGAAAAATGATCTCGGCGATCTGTCACCGAGCCGAAACGATGTCAAGGGTCCCCATCCCGGCATCACCAGAGAGAGCGGCGCGCCCGTCATCAACAACCAGGACACCATGACAGCCGGTCCCCGCGGACCCCAAGTGGTCCAGGACGCCTGGCTGATCGAAAAGCACGCCCACTTCAACCGCGAGGTAATCCCCGAACGCCGCATGCACGCCAAAGGATCGGGCGCCTTCGGTGAGTTTACCGTCATCCATGACATCTCCCGCTATACCAAGGCCAAGATCTTCTCGGAGATCGGCAAGAAAACCAAGCTCTTCATGCGCTTCTCGACCGTGGCCGGAGAGCGCGGCGCCGCTGACGCCGAGCGCGACATCCGCGGCTTCGCCGTCAAGTTCTATACCGAGGAGGGCAACTGGGACGTGGTCGGCAACAACACGCCGGTCTTTTTCTTCCGCGACCCGAAAAAATTCATCGACCTCAACCACGCGGTCAAAAGAGATCCCCGTACCAACATGAGATCGCCCAACACCAACTGGGATTTCTGGTCCTCCCTGCCCGAGGCCCTGCTCCAGGTCACCATTACCATGAGCGACCGGGGCATCCCCTCCTCCTACCGCCACATGCACGGCTTCTCCAGCCACACATACAGCCTGATCAACCAGGACAATGAGCGGGTCTGGGTCAAGTTCCATTTCAGAAGCCACCAGGGCATCCAGAACCTGACAGACCAGGAGGCATCGGTAGTGG
>CAZSFQ010000016.1:0-33571 GCA_964606165.1 uncultured Mageeibacillus sp. | reverse complement strand
TATCTTCAATAAGAGGTTGTAGCACAAGATTTTCAGCTTTACTACAAAAGACAGGTAACATAAAAAAGGCCGGCTGTTGTGTTTCAACCCCCATAACGTGTGAAAAAATCGTGACGGAAGGACAGTAGACGATCGGCCCGGATGGCCTGGCGGATTTGACGCATCAGATCAAATAAAAAGGCCAGATTATGCCAGGATAAAAGACGAAGCCCCAGTATCTCCCCGCTCCGGATCAGGTGGTGCAGGTAGGCGCGCGAATAATTGCGGCATACATAGCAGTCACAGTCGGGATCGAGCGGTATGTCAGAACGTAAATGAGCGGAGTTGCGGATAACGACGCGGCCGCTCCAGGTCAAGGCAGTCCCGTTCCGGCCGACGCGGGTCGGAAAGACACAGTCAAACATGTCAATGCCGCGGGCTGAGGCCTCAACCAGATAGTCGGGCGACCCCACACCCATGAGATAGCGCGGCCGGTCAGCCGGCATATGGGGCAGAACGGCTTCAAGCATGGCGTACATGGTATCGGCTGGTTCCCCGACTGAAAGCCCGCCAATGCCATAGCCGGGAAGGTCGTAGGAGGTTATCTCCCTGGCGCTTTGAATCCGGAGATGCGCGTAAGATCCTCCCTGGACGATCCCGAAAAGCGCCTGCTTTTCCGGATGATTCCAGGCCTTGACCGCCCGTCCAAGCCACCTGCTTGTCCGCTCCAGCGACTGGCGTACATAGGATTCGTCAGCCGGCCACGGCGTACACTCATCGAGCTGCATCATAATGTCGGATCCCAGCGCCTCCTGAATGGCAATCGCTTTTTCAGGTGTCAAATAATGTCTTGACCCGTCGATGTGCGACCTGAAATGGACCCCCTCCTCTTCGATGTCCTTTGGTTTGGCCAGTGAAAAGATTTGAAAGCCCCCGCTGTCGGTCAGAATCGACCGGTCCCAATTCATAAAAGAGTGGAGCCCGCCGAGCTCAGCCATGACTTCCCGGCCCGGCCGCATCCACAGATGGTAGGTATTTCCCAAAATAATCTCAGCGCCTATGGATTTCAATTCATCCGTGGTCATGGTTTTCACAGTGGCCCGGGTTCCCACCGGCATGAATACAGGGGTCTCAAAGGAACCGTGCGGCGTGGTAATCATCCCGTAGCGCGCGCCGCTTTGAGCACATTGGTGTTTGAGCTGAAAAGTTACTGCCTGCAAACCGGTCTCCTTTTCTTTGCCTTCATTCCATTAAACTCTTTGGGGCAATAAAAGCATAGCATCACCAAAGCTGAAGAAGCGGTATTCATGCTCCACTGCCGTATGGTATGCTTCCAGGATTTTCTCACGTCCCATCAGGGCGGATACAAGCATGAGCAGGGTTGATCCCGGCAAATGAAAGTTGGTGACCAGGCCGTCGACCAGCTTGAAGTCGAAACCCGGGTAAATAAACAAGTCCGTTTCGTCCGAACAGGGCTGAAGCCCTTTGCCGCCAGCCTTAACAGCCGCGCTCTCGAGCACCCGGCAACTTGTTGTGCCGACCGCGATGACGCGCCCTCCACACGATTTAGTCCTCTCAATCCTGGCAATTGCCCCCTCATCCAGGCTGTATGGCTCACAGTGCATCCGGTGATCGGTGATCACCGCTTCCTTGACAGGCCGGAAAGTCCCGACCCCCACGTGAAGTGTCAGCCGGGCAATGGACACACCCATGGCCTCAATGGCCTCCAGCATGTCCTGTGTAAAATGTAAACCGGCAGTCGGCGCGGCAGCTGAACCGGGCGCTCTTGCGTAAACAGTCTGATAGCGCTGGGGGTCGTCCAGTTTTTCCCGGATGTAGGGGGGCAGCGGCATCTCACCTACCCGCTCCAGCATGGCCATGAAGTCACCCTGGAAGTCGAAGGCCGCGATGCGCGCTCCATCCACTTCCACTGCCTCGATCAGGGCTTCAAGTTTCCCGTCATCAAACAGGATACGGCTGCCCGGCCTGGCCTTCTTTCCGGGCTTGACCAGGGTACGCCAACGGCCGCCGCCCAGGGGCGCCAATAAAAGAAACTCAACTTTGGCACCCGACCGGGTCTCCTTGCCGTACAGCCTGGCGGGAATGACACGGGTATCGTTGATGACCAGACAGTCACCGGGCCGCAGGTAGCAGGGAAGATCAGAAAACAGCTGATGCTCAAGCGGGCCATCGCCCCGCATGACAAGAAGACGTGACCGATCGCGCCGGCCGGCCGGATGGTGGGCAATCAGCTGCTTGGGCAGGGGGTAAAGATAGGACGCCGTTAACAGATCCTTGTCTGACCGGTCATGAACCATGGCTGCCTTGTCCTTCACCCAGCAGTTTATCCATCTCTTTTAATAGCCCGCTGATTCCTGCGTCGGAAGCATCCATACGCAGCTTGGCCCGGTCTTTTCTTCTGATCCGCGTCCCATCCAGCGGGAGCAGGCCGAAGTTGGCATTCATTGGCTGGAAAGAGGCGGGGTCGGCTTCAGTCACCCAGGAGGCCAGTGCCCCCATCATTGTATTTGGAGGCGGGATGAGCGATTTTCTTTCATCGATGCCGGCACCCCTGAACACAGCCGCTGCCTGCAGGGCAGCGACAAAGCCGGACGCGATCGCCTCTACATAGCCTTCCAGGCCGGTCAGCTGGCCGGCGAAAAAGAGTTTAGCCACTGCCCGGCTTTGAAAAGCCCTGCCCAGAACCATAGGCCCGTTGAGAAATGAGTTGCGGTGCATGACCCCGTACCTCAGGTACTCGGCCTGCCGCAGGGCCGGTATCAGGCCAAAAACACGGCGCTGTTCGGCAAAGGTCAGCCGGGTCTGGCAGCCAACCAATGACCACATGGCGCCTGTCTTGTCCTCTTTTCGCAGCTGCAGGCAAGCGTAGGGGCGTTCGCCCGTGGCAGGGTCAAGCAGGCCGACCGGACGCAAGGGTCCGTAACGCATGGTGTCCTCGCCCCGCTCAGCAAGTGTCTCAATGGGCAGGCAGTCCTTGAAATAGACCTTGTCAAAATCACGCAAATTTGCTTTTTCCGCGCTTGTCAGCGCCTCTCGAAAGGCCTTGTATTCCTCCCTGGACAGGGGGCAGTTCAAGTAATCGGACCCTCCCTTTCCATAGCGGGAGGCGAGAAATGCCCGGCTGAGATCAATTGATTGGGCATCGACAATAGGAGCGACCGCATCGAAAAAATGAAGCCCTTCGCTTCCAGTGAATTCCCGGATGGATTCATAAAGGCCGCCTCCTGTCAGGGGGCCTGTCGCGACAATGACCAGATCTTCTTCTTCCAGCAGGGAATCCAGCGAATCAACCCGCTCTTCAACCAGGGTGAGCAATGGATGGTTCGTGATCTCCTCTGTCACTGCCAGGGCGAAACGGCCGCGGTCAACGGCAAGTGACCCGCCCGCAGGTACTGCGCAGTTGGCTGCGATCCGGATGAGACCGGATCCGAGAGCCCGCAGCTCTCTTTTTAACAGGCCCTGGGCCGTTTCCGGACGATCCGACTTGAGCGAATTGCTGCAGACAAGTTCAGCGAACAAGGGTAAGCTGTGTGCCGGAGTCCGCTCTTTCGGTTTCATCTCGATCAACTTGACCGGTACACCGAAACGGGCGGCCGTCAAAGCTGCCTCCGAACCGGCGAGGCCGGCGCCGACGATGGTAAGATGCCTGGCCACTAAGTCCATTATTCTTTTTTCTTCTTGCTTGTCTTTTTCAGCGAGGGGCACTCTTTGTCCGAGCAGCGCTCATAGCTTCGGCCGCGGAAGCGCTTCAACACCATATAGCTGCCGCAGGTGGGGCAGGACTTACCGTCAAGGGGCAGATCGAAGCTGGTGAAATCACAGTCAGGATCATTACTTTTATCGCAGAAATAGAGCAGGCTGCCGCGCCGGATCTTCCTGGACCGGACAGGGGATCCGCATTTGGGACAGTGGGCGGCGGTCGGCTCAGAAATTGTCTCGGTGTATTTGCAGTCCGGATAGCGTGAGCAGGCGATGAATTTCCCGTATCGCCCCTCACGGATGACCAGGTCGCCCTCCTCACAAACCGGGCACTTCCTGCCTGTCGGCACATCCTCGAAAATCACCTTCTCCGCAGTGGCCATGGCCTTGAGGACATCGTCATGAAAGGGCCCGTAAAAATTCCTGAGGACTTCGACCCAGTCACGGTCACCCGCTTCCACCCGGTCAAGCTCGTCTTCCATATGCGCAGTAAAATCGGTATCGACGATATTTCGAAAATGCGCTTCCAGCATTTCCGTCACTGTCCTGCCGAGTTCTGTCGGCTTCAGCGATCTGCCCTCCCGCTCGACGTAGAGGCGATCGAAGAGAGTCGAGATGGTCGGCGCGTAGGTCGACGGGCGTCCGATGCCCAATTCTTCCAACTCTTTAATTAAGGACGCCTCGGTATAGCGGGCAGGCGGCTGTGTGAATTTTTGCTCCGGCTCGATCCGGTGCAGATGAAGAAGATCGCCAATGACAAGATCGGGAAGGTCAACCAGATCCGGTTCGTCGTCCTCGGCGGAACTCTGCTTATCCGCTTCCTGACCCTCGCCCGGAACACCATAAAGGGCAAGCCAGCCGGGAAAGAGCAGTGTCTCCCCCCGGGCCCGGAAGAGCTGGTCGCCCGCCATGATATCGGCGGATACCTTGTCGTAGACAGCCGCCTCCATCTGGGAGGCTATGAAGCGGTTCCAAATCATCTCATAGAGGCGGTACTGATCGCTTGACAAATAGGTTTTTACGCGGGCGGGGGGCAGATCAAAGTGGGAAGGCCGGATCGCTTCGTGGGCGTCCTGAGCCTTGCTCTTATTTTTGTAAAAAGGTGGCTTGGCAGGAAGATAAGAATCGCCGTAAGTCTCCTTAATCAGATCACGCGCAGAGCGGACTGCCTCGGGGGAAACGCGGACTGAATCCGTCCGGATGTAAGTGACAAGAGCCGTCTGTCCCAACCCGCCGAGCACGATGCCCTCATAGAGGTTCTGGGCGGCCATCATGGTGCGTTTGGCTGTAAAACCCATGGCCCGTGACGCGCTTTGCTGGAGTGTACTGGTGGTGAAAGGCGCGTAGGGCCTGCGCCTGCGCTTGCTTTTTTTCACATGGTCGACGACATAATCCTTGTCCTTCAAGGATTCCAGAAGCTGATCCAGTTCCTCTTTGGACCGGATGGTGACCCTTGAAACGCGGCCGCTCTTTTTCCGCCCGTGATAAAGGGCGGCAAAGGGAGTTTCCTGCTCTGTTTTCGACAGAAAGGCCCTGACCTTCCAGTACTCCTGGGGTATGAAGGCCTCAATTTCACGCTCCCGCATGACGATCAGCCGCGTCGCTACCGATTGAACCCGCCCGGCCGATAATCCCTTCCTGATTTTCTGCCACAAAAAGGGACTCAATTCATAGCCGACCAGCCTGTCAAGTATGCGGCGTGACTGCTGGGCATTGACCAGGTTCTCATTGATTGGGCGCGGGTCCTTGATTGCCTGGCCCACCGCCTTTCCTGTGATTTCGTTGAAGACGATGCGGTTCAGACCTTGTGTATCAACTTTTAAAAGTTGGGCCAGATGCCAGGCGATGGCCTCTCCCTCCCGGTCAGGGTCAGTCGCGAGCAGGACGCGATCTGCTTTGAGCGAGGCATCTTTCAGCTCGCGGACTACCTTGTCCTTGCCTGGCAGCGTCAAATACATGGGTTTGAAGCCATTGTTGATATCAACACCGATGGTCGATGCCGGCAGATCCCGAATATGGCCAACCGAAGCCAAGACATGGTAGTCCTTTCCCAGGTAACGGGCGATGGTTCTTGCCTTGGCCGGTGACTCGACCACGACCAGTGTTTTTTCCATAAACATCCTTTTCCTCTAATTCAGAATTCTTATCATTATATATAGGAGAAGACCGTATCTGTCAAAAAACTATAAGGAACTTCGATCACGAAGCGTGTACAGGCCGCGGTTTATTCTGATCAAACCCCTCTTTGTCAGGCTGGCGACAAGGCTGAGTACCCGGCCTCTTTCGAGGCCTGAGGCCTCAGCCAGACCGGTCAGTGTGCGGGGAGCGTTTTCGAGTGTTTCCAACAGGAGCAGATCCTCAGATGACAGCTGGTGATGGGGATGGAACATTCTTCCTGCCTGTTTTTGACTGCCAATGGTCTTGTGAAAGGCAGCGGGAGGTAAATAGGGAATGTCGTCCGTATCCTGAACCAGAATGGCGCCATCCCTGATGAGATTGTGGCAGCTCCTGCTGCTGCCTGACAGAATCGATCCGGGCACAGCCAGCACGTCGCGTCCGTAGTCACCGGCAAAGCCGGCCGTGATCAGCGTGCCGCTCGACCCGGAAGCTTCCGTGACAAGGACAGCGTCACACAGGCCGGCCAAAATCCTGTTCCGGGCCGGAAAATAGTTTCGCCGCGGAGCGGTCCCCGGTGTGAATTCCGTGATAAGAGCGCCGTTGTTTTCAATTTCGGCAAAAAGAGCTTTGTGCTCAGGCGGGTAAGTCACACCCAGGCCATTCCCCAGGACTGCGAAACTTGACCCGCCTTTTAGCAGGGCTGTGCGGTGGGCCAGGGCGTCAATCCCCCGCGCACCTCCCGAAACGACCGGCACCCCTCTGGCGGCGATGGCGGCCGTCAATTTTTTGGTCACTTCGATTCCATAGGCAGAAGGCCTGCGCGAACCGATCACAGCGATAACTGCCGGGCTGTTGATGGCAGCTATGTTCATACCGCTGACGAAGAGTATGGCTGGTGGCAGGCTGATGTGCCTCAATCTTTCGGGATAGCCGGCATCGGCCAGGGTGACCGCCTCCCAGAAGTCAGGATAGGAGCGCCTGCTTTGACGATCCGCTTCTTCTTTGAGACCGCGGATCAGGGCTTCAGGCTGATCCTCGCACGATTCCAGGTACTCCATGATCCGCCCGATCCCCCCCGCCTCCAGCAGCAACCTTGCCCGCGTGTCATTGCCGATTCGCAGGCAGCCACATACTGTGGAGAAGCTGATGGCAAGCTGAAGATCCGTCATAACAGATCCCCCGGAACTGGCCAGGGCATGGGAGCCTTGTAGTGGAAAGCTTCAGCGATGTCTTTTTTTGTGATCCATGCGCGCTGTTCCAGGTCGGCAATGGTCCGGGCAACACGGATCATGGAATAAAAGGACCTTGCTGTCATCAAAGAAGCGTCCGCCAGTTCTGCCGCATGCTGCCGGACACTGTTTTCAATCCGGAAAAAATCGAGCGGCTTGTCCGCCCTGACCCTGCTGTTATGAAAAGGGCCCGGTGCCAAGTCTTGTGCCCTTTTTCTTTGCAAGTCCCAGGCTGCTGCCACTTCAGCCCGGATGCCGCCCTGATCCGGCCTGTCTGTCCTTTCGTCCCCTTCCCCCATCAGGCTGACAGCCTCAACCCGGGTCAGGATGGCGGTAAGATCGAAACGGTCAAAGAGCGGGCCGCTGATCCTTGACAGATGGCGCCGGATGGCACTGTCCTGGCATCGGCAGTGGCTCCCCGCTTCCAGCAGGAGACCGCATCGGCAGGGATTGCAGGCAGCCACCAGCAAGAAGTCGGCGGGAAAGGCCATTTTCCAGCCGGCGCGCGCCAATCGTATCTCCTGCGTTTCGACCGGCTCTCGCAGGGCATCCAGTACACGGGGGTTCATCTCCGTCACTTCATCGAGAAAGAGAACGCCGCGGTGGGCCAGTGTGCATTCACCCGGCCGGGGGATAGTTCCGCCTCCTACCAGGGCCGAGACTGTAATGCTGTGGTGGGTATGGCGAAACGGTCTCTCCAGGATGAGGCCGGCCGCCGGATCTGCTTCACCCGCAACGCTTTTCACCCGCAATACTTCCAGAATTTCCCGGTCACCCAAAGGCGGCAGCAAGCCGGGGATGATGGACGCCAGCAAGGTCTTGCCGCAACCCGGAGCACCCATCATGAGGAGGGGATGCCAGCCGGCTGCAGCAATAATACAGGCCCGCAAGCCCTCCTCCTGGCCCAGCACCTGTTCGGGCCGGACGGCGGCCTGCATAACTGTCTGTTCCCGATGCCCTTTTTCCATGCGGGGTATCCCGCTCCTTATTCCTGAGAAACGATGGACCGCTTCTTTCAAATCACCAACGCCTTCGTATTCGATGGCGTCAACCAAGCCCGCCTCCTTTTCGCCCTCCCGCGGGCCGACAACATAGCGCACCCCCGCCTCGCGCAGCGCCAGCAGCCGGCTCAGCATCCCCTTGACCGGCTTGACCCTGCCATCAAGCGAGAGTTCACCCAGATAGGCGGACGGCGGAAAGCCCGCAGGCCGCGATGCCTGTGACGAGGCAGCCAGTATGGCAAGGGCCAGCGGTAAATCAAAGGCACTGCCCTGCTTGGGCAGTGACGCAGGGGCATAGCTTGCGATGACCCGCCCTTTGGGAAATCGGTAGCCGCTGTTGCTGATGGCGGCGCGCACCCGGCCGCGCGACTCCCGGATGGCGGGGTCCCCCCTCCCCGATATTTCAAATTGAGGGAGCCCGGCCAGGATGGAAACCTCAATCTCAAGAGGAAGTCCTTCCAGACCGGTCAAGGCACAGGATACAAGCTGGTGGTAGTAAGTGGCTCGCATAGAGCCATTGTTCCTGCCCTTTTTCGTCAACGCCTTGCATTTTTTTGACATCAGAGTACTCTTTCAGACGAATCGGCAGCGATCACGCTCCCATTTGATGCTATGATGGTGCTGACAGCAGGCTGGGTGACAGGAAGAAAGCATCATGAAAATAGGGATCGCAGGACTTCCAAATGTTGGGAAAAGCACCTTGTTTAACGCGCTGACGGGTGCCGGGGCCCTGGTTGCCAATTATCCTTTTGCCACCATCCATCCCAATGTGGGCCTTGTCCCCGTGCCGGATCAACGGCTTGACGAACTGGCCGTGATCATGGGCCCGGAAAAAATCATCCCCGCGACAGTTGAGTTCGTCGATATCGCCGGCCTGGTCAAAGGTGCAAGCCACGGAGAGGGTTTGGGTAATCAGTTTCTTTCGCACATCCGGGAAGTGGACGCCATCCTTCATGTGATCCGCTGTTTCGAAGATGAATCCATCGCCCACTCCAACCCCTCCATTGACCCCGCCCTGGATTTCCGAACGGTCGAGATCGAACTTATCCTGGCCGATCTGGCTCTGTTGGAAAAACGTCAGGCAAAGGTTGCCAAGTCAGCCAAAAGCCACGCGCCCGCGCTGTTGGCCGAGCTCGCCTTGATCGGGCGGCTCATGGAGCACCTGAACAATGAAAAGACAGCCAGAAGTTTCGGGGCTGACCAGGTCGAAAGCTCCATGATGGACCAGTACAGCCTTCTTACAAGAAAACCTGTCATGATCGTGGCCAATATCAAGGATCTGGAAGACTGCAGCGCCAGGCTGGAGGCACTGAAAGATTTTCTGGGGACTGAAGACATTCCTGTGCTCTCGGTCGCCGCCGATGTCGAAGCCGACCTGGCGGAACTGCCGGACCATGAGCAAAAGCTGTTTCGGCAGGAACTTGGAATGCCGGAAAGCAGCCTGGACCGGGTCATCCGCCAGGCTTACCGGACCCTTGACCAGATCTCCTTTTTCACCAGCAATGAAAAGGAAGTGCGGGCTTGGACGGTCAAGCAGGGCACCACGGCGCCCAAGGCGGCAGGGATCATCCACACAGACTTCGAGCGCGGCTTTATCCGTGCCGAGGTCATCCCCTTTGATCTTCTGAAAAAGGCAGGCTCTCTCGCCGCGGCCCGCGAACAGGGCCTGGTCCGTTCCGAAGGCAAGGCTTACACGGTAGGTGACGGCGATTACATCACCTTCCGATTCAACCTTTAAGCTGGCGGGTTGGAAAGACCGGGCACCTGGATGCCCCGCTGGCCCAGTTCATCTCTCAGCAACCGGAGGACCTGCTCTTCAAGTTCGATCAGGCTGCCGTTATTATCGATCTCGTGCGCAGCCAGTGCGCTGTATTCCTCACGGGTCATCTGAACCATCATACGGCGCTCCGCTTCAGCTTCATCCATGCCACGCCGCAGCAGTCTTTTCAATCGAAGGTCCTTGTTGGCGGTTACCGTCCAAACCTGATCACAGACATCGAGAAAACCCCTCTTGACCGGCAGGGGCACGTCCAGGGCCATGACTTTGGTCTTATTTCGCTTCCCCTGTTCAAGTTTTTCATCCATGGCCCGGATCACATCTTCGTGGATGATGGCGCTTAGGGTATCGAGAAAGCGTTTGTTTGTAAAGGCCAGGGAAGCGACGCGTTCCCGGTCAAGGGCTCCGTCCGCGTCAAGCAAATCGCCACCCAGGGCCTGGGCGATTTTTTCGGTCGTCTCTCCCCGGGACAAGGTCAGCTCATGGGCAATGGCGTCCGCATCGATAACAGGGATGCCTGCCGCGCGCAAAATCGAGGCGACCGTGCTCTTGCCCGTACCGATCCCTCCCGTGATGCCAAGGACAAACATGTTATTTCAAGTCTCCCCAGGTTCTGCCGGTCTTTGTCCCTGCCAGCAGCGGGACCGACAACTCCATGGCCTTTTCCATCTTTTCCTTGAGGATTTTTGCCGCGTGTACCGCGTCCTTTTCCGCCACTTCAAGAATCAATTCATCATGAACCTGCAGGATGATGGCGGCGTCAAGCTTTTCCTGTCTGAGTGCCCGATGGACGTCAACCATGGCGATCTTGATCAGGTCTGCCGCCGTGCCCTGCACGGGCGCGTTCATGGCAGCCCTCATTCCGAAATTATAGGTATTGCGGTTCTGCGACTGCAGCTCAGGCACATAGCGCCTCCGATGGAAGAGTGTCTCGACATAGCCCAGGGATTTGGCTGACTCCCCCTGCTCCCTGAGCCAGGCTTCAACACCGGGGTATTTGGCGTGATAACGCTCAATCAGCCGCCTTGCTTCCGGAATTGGGATATCCAGGTCGCGCGACAGGCCGAAATCGGAAATGCCGTAAGTGATGCTGAAGTTGACGGTTTTCGCCACCGAACGCTCCGCGGCCGTAATCAGCGATTCATCCTTGCCGTAAAAGGAAGAAGCCGTGACCAGATGGATGTCTCTTCCCTCCCGGAAAGCCCGGGTCAATTCCTGGTCACCGGACAGGTGGGCGAGGAGGCGCAGCTCGATCTGACTGTAATCAGCCCCGACCAGGACGTAGCCGGGCGGCGCGATGAAAAGTTCGCGGATCCGGCTCCCGCGTTCGGTCCGCACCGGGATGTTTTGCAGGTTGGGGTTTGAGCTCGATAATCTTCCCGTCGCCACGACTGTCTGGTTGTAGGAGGTGTGGACACGCCCGTCTTTGGCAATCTCCTTTTTCAGGCCCTCAAGGAAGGTGCCCCTCAGCTTGGAAAGCTCCCTGTATTCGAGAATGTGGGCAATGACAGGGTGGTAGCCTTTGAGCCGTTCCAGCTCGTCGGCCGCCGTACTGTACTTACCCGTTGAGCTCTTGCGGCCTGTCGGCAGTTTCAAATCTGTATACAATACCTCGGCAAGCTGTTGAGGGGAGTTGATATTGAAGGCACGGCCCGCGTCATGATAGATCGAGCCTTCCAGCTCCTCCAGTTCCCCGGCCATCTTCGCGGAAGCGTCCTTAAGCGCCCCTGCGTCAATCAGGACGCCCTTGAGCTCCATGTCAGACAGAATACCTACCAGCCGCGTCTCTACCTGGTAAAGGCGGTCCAGATCCCTTTCACGGATGGCTTCAATCTGCTTTTGGCGGGCTGCGGGCAGCTGCAGGGCCAGGCATCTGAGTCGGTCGTCCTGCCCGTCTTGAAGCGGCAAGCTCTCGGGGACCGGCCTGAAAGAGTCACCAAGTATGGCGCGCAGAGCGTATTCGATGTCATCACCCCGTCCCAGCTGGTTGAGCAGATAGGAGGCGATCATCAGATCATGGACGAAACGGCCGGGCGCCTGACGGCCGAGGGCCCGCAACTGTGCCTTCATATCCCAGGTGGCGAAAGGTCCCTCATTGTTTTGAAGGACTTGGAAGAGATCTTCCGGATCATCAATCCTGGCACAAGCCCCGGAATTGGCCAGGACACCCGGTCGGCCGGGGGCAGGCAGGAAAAAAGCCAGGTCCTTTACCCGGCCGGCAGCCTCAATCAGTTCCTGGACGGATCCATGAATGCAGCAATCCAGCGGCAGAAGTTCGGGGCTGTCTTCTTGCTTCAGCTCGAACCGCTCAATCAGGGAACGGAAATCAAGCCGGGTTAAAAGTGACAGGAGCGCTTCCCCGTCGAAGCGGCTGTCGATTTCCGAGTTGATCAGACGGTCGGCATCGGGAAGAGGAACATCCAGACGGATGGCGGAAAGTTCATGGGAAAGAAAAGCCGAATCCCTGTTCTCCTCCAGGTTTTTCAAAAGAGCCCCCTTTTGCTGGTCGAGGTGCCGGTAGACATTGTCAAGCGTTCCGTAAGTCTTGATCAGCTGGAAGGCAGTCTTTGGGCCAACGCCCTTGACTCCGGGGATATTGTCCGAGGAATCCCCCATCAGCGCTTTGACATCCACCCATTGCCCGGGTGAGACGCCAAACTCTTCCTGCATGGATTCCGGCGAAACAGTTTCGCTGACGGACCCTGTTTTTTGCGTGGTGACAAGGACAACTGAAGTCCGGTCTGACACAAGCTGCAGGGTGTCACGGTCTCCTGACACGATGAAGACGCGCATTCCTTTCTCCTCGCCCATCCGCGCCATGGTGCCGATCAGATCGTCGGCTTCGTAGGATGTGAGGCCGACAGGTTGGAAACCAAGGGCCTCAAGCAGGTCGCGCGCTACCGGTATCTGGCGGGAAAGATCTTCAGGGGTGGGGCCCCTGCCCGCCTTGTATAAATCGTATTTTTCATGACGGAAGGTATTGCCCGGCATATCCATGGCAGAGACGATATGAGTCGGATTCAGGTCCTCCCGGTACTTGAGGATCATGTTGAGAAAGGCGTAAAGGGCGCCGGTGGGAAAACCATCAGGCGCAGTGAGCTGCCTCCTCCCGATCATGCCGTAATAGGCACGGTTCATCAGACTGTGTACGTCGAAGAGCAATAATATTTCTTGAGTGGTCAAAGCTGTCTCCTTCGCGGCAGTCAGTCTTCTCCTGCCGGTACTGCTGCCGGCTCATCAAGCGAATGCAGCTTGATTTCACAAGTGGAATCGTAGGGAACAAGAGGAAGACGGCCGCTGGAGTCCGCGCCGAGGGTCTGTAAATCATTTTCCAGGACCGACAAAAGCTGGTCCATAAAGCCGTCCAGCCCCGTTTCATCCTCGTTTGAAGTGAGGCGGAGCAGTTTACGGATTTCGCGTGAAAGAAGATCCGGGTCATCGATCTGAGAAAGGATATTGATTTTTTCATGATCCGTGCGGACAATCGATTCATCCTTGAGGAACAGTTCTTCTTTCATTTTCTCCCCCGGCCGAAGCCCGATGTATTCGATAGGAACATCCACATCGGGAACAAATCCTGACAAGCGGATCAGGTCGCGGGCCAGATCATCGATCCGGACCGACGCCCCCATGTCCAGAACAAAGATCTCCCCGCCCCTGGCGTAAGCCCCTGCCTGAAGAACCAGGCTGGATGCTTCGGGGATGGTCATGAAGAAGCGCTCGACTTCAGGGTGGGTGACCGTAACGGGACGATGCTCCCGGATCTGCTTTTCGAAAAGAGGGATCACGCTCCCGCTGCTTCCCAGTACATTGCCAAAGCGCACGGCCGAAAAGGAAGTGCGCGGCGAAATTTTATTCAGGGTGAGCACCACTATTTCACAGAGCCGCTTGGTGGCTCCCATGACATTGGTGGGATTGACAGCCTTGTCCGTCGACACCAGAACAAAGCGGCTGGTGCCGTAGCGGGCCGCCATCAGGGCGGTATTGTAAGTTCCGTAGACATTGTTCTTAACGGCCTCACCCGGACTGATTTCCATCAGGGGAACGTGTTTGTGAGCCGCGGCGTGGAAGACTACATTGGGTCTCCATTCAGCGAAAACTCCGGCCAGCCTCTTGGCGTCACGTACCGATCCGATCAGTACTTTCAGGTTGAGCAGCTTGCCAAATTGAGCCTTCAGCTCCTGCTGAAGGTCATAGACGCTGTTTTCACAGATGTCGAAAAGAATCAGAAGCGACGGCCGGAAGGCCGCGATCTGCTTGGCCAATTCCGAGCCGATGGAGCCGCCGCCGCCTGTAATCAGCACCACCTTGTTTTCAATAAAACGGCTGACCCGTTCCATATCGTAGACAACGGGATCCCTCCCCAGCAGGTCCTCAATCCGTATATCCCGGACATCGGACAGATGGACCTGCTCGCTGCTGAGTTCCGAAAAGAAAGGCAAAAGCCTTACCCGGCAGTTGGTCTGATGACAGATGGCAAGAATGTCCCTCAAGGTTTCACTCGATGCCGAGGGGATGGCGACGATTATTTCGTCGATCCTGTGTTGTTCGGCAAGCTCGACAATATCGTTGCGGTCGCCCAGAACGGGTATGCCGTTGTTCTTGTAGAAGTGGATGAGGGGATTATCATCTACGACGCAGACCGGGACCCGAAGCGACTGGGTTGTCTTGAGCTCCACTATAATCTGCGTTCCCGCCTGGCCGGCTCCAACGATCATGACACGGATTGGCTCCCTGCCCTTTTGCCTTTTGCGGATCTGCCTTACCTGGCGGCGCGTATGGTAAAACCTGTAGAAAAAGCGGATGGAAAAGACGGCGGTAGTCAGCAAAAACCAGTAGATGATATAAAAGGCCAGCGCGTAATTTCGCTTCATGACCTGAAAGGTCAAAACAGAAAGAAAAAGCTGGATAATTGTCCCCGCGACAAGGACCAGGTACTGTGATCCCCTGGCAAAGGGCCACATCTGCGAATAAAAACCGCTCAGGGAAAAACAAATGGCCGACAGGATAACGAAAACAAACCAGGTTGACTTGAATTGCTCAAGAAAGCGGGCAGGAATCCCCTTCTCATACAAAAGGTAAAGCGACAGAAGGGGCGCCAGAACGCTGGACGCCATATCATAAGCGACCAAAAACAGTTTTCGCGGCGTCAAATGCCGGATCGGTATGAACTTGTTCATTTCAGGCTGCTACCTGCCCTTTGTCGGATCACCGGCCGCTTCTAAACAGACGACGGCTCGGATTCGGCTTTTTCAAGATAGGAATTAATGTGGCCAATCAAGTCATCCGCATCAATTCCATGTGCCATGCAGGCCTGTTCAATTGTCTCGTTGCTGGCCAGCATGCAGCCGATGCAATGCATCCCGTAGCCCATTAAAAGGCCGGCAATGTTTTGATCGAGTTGCAGCAAGTCCAGAATCAACATATCTTTTGTGGCTTTCATCAAGTCATTCTCCAAATCAAAGTAATTATTACTGACTGAATGTTATCGCATTACCGCGCCGGGAGGCAAGTTTTTCTCTTTTTTTCAGGAAAAGGGAAGTGAAAAAGAGAAAAAAGGGAACATCTAATACAGATTAGCCCCGAAAGGCTTGACAAGGCGATATTTGAACAGGATAATAGGCGAAGAACACAGCCGGAAGGAGGCACCATAATGAATAAAACTGATCTCATCAACGCGGTAGCGGCCAAAACAGAATTAAGCAAAAAGGACAGCGAAAAAGCTGTTTCTGCTGTTTTTGACGTGATCACCGAACAGCTCGCAGGCGGAGAAAAAGTCGTACTGGTTGGCTTCGGCACTTTTGAAGTCCGTCACCGCGCCGCGCGCAAAGGACGCAACCCCAGCACCAAAGAGGAGATCCTGATCCCCGCGACGAAGGCTCCCGCTTTCAAAGCCGGTAAGGGTTTGAAGACAATTGTCAACAGCTAATGTTTGAATCTTGAACGTAGCAGAGGCTGTCCCCGGGGCAGCCTCTTTCTTTTGCCCCGATTCAGTCGCTGTCTTCGGCTTCCCCCAGCTCAAAGGTGTCAAGCTCGCTCCAGACTTCCTCTGACAGCCGGGTGATGGTGCGGCCAACAGGGAGGCTGTTTTCTCCTTTCCTCAATAGCTGTTTGCCCTGGCTGCGCTGTGCGGACCGCTCCCTTGACGCCAGATCATCGAAAAGGTAGCGGACGTTGCGTTCGATCTGATGCGGGCGCAAACCCTGCTGCTTTGCGATCTCCGGATAAAGTCTCTTGCTGATCGGATTCAGAAGCGAGATGTCCGTCGCAGTCCGGCGCAGGATTTCCCCCAGAAGCCTGTATCCGCGCAGTTGTGTATTCCACTCATAACAGCTGAGTACCTTGTCGACAAGGGCCCTGATCCGCCTTCTTTCATTTCGCGTATCGCGGCAAGTTTTTCTTGCGATGCCGTCCGCCGTTGCCATCACATGTCTGGCCGCCAAAGGCGAACCTTTGCGCGCGTCGACCAGGTAGTGGACCCGGCCTGACGAATCCAGAACTCCAAAGACACCCTGGCGGTTCATCAAGGCTTCCACATGATTCAGTAATTCCCGGTTCGAAGCGACCAGATAAAAACCAAGCTCCTCCGGCGGCCTGTTTTTAAGTTCCCTGTGTTCCGATGCCATATCGGAGTCGATTCTTGCTTCCTGCGTCATCCGGCATCACCTCCCACACCATTATGGGAAGAATGCGGGAACTTTATTTTGTTGGGGTCAAAATGGAGCGCAGTCCCCTATTTTTCCGCCGAGTCTTCCAGGTAGGTCGCGTGAACGATGAAGCGCGTACCGGGCGTAAACATGACCTGGAAGCGGCCCCTGGAATTCTTGTCAAAGGTGCCGGGCATGAAATAGTAAGAGAGACCGTCTGCGATCAAAGAGCTTCTCCCTAAAGAACTCTTTTGAAGATCAATGTCGGCGACATCATAGTGGCGCCCCGCCATGTGAACAAGATCAAATGCGCGCGGGACGAATTCAGTTACACAGAAATAGACGATGGCGGCTGCCAGGACTACAGGGGCAAGATAAGAAAGCCGGAAGCGGTTGGCGTGATTCCAATTGCTGCGAAGTGAAATGACCAGAAGGGTCAGGAGGGCCAATACCATGGCGGCGCTGGCAAAAAGTCCGGCCAGGAAATAGAGGTGCATCATGAGGATCCGGCTCCTTGGCCTAAATCAGCCAACCAGGCGGCAAACTCCTGCTCATTCAAGACCGGGAGGCCCAGTTCGCGGGCGCGCTCAGCTTTCCCGCCCGGATTCTCGCCCACGATCACCGCGCTTGTAGACAAAGATACCGAGTTGGAAACACGGGCACCCAGGCTTTCCAGGACCTCTCTGGCTTCATTGCGGGTCATGGATCCAAGTGTCCCCGTCAAAACATAGGTCCTGCCCTCCAGCTGCCTTCCGTCTGCCGGAGTGGATTCGGAAAAGGGCAGACCGTAAACTTCAAGCCGGTTCAGAAGCCTTTCTGTTTGAGGCAGCCGGAACCAGAGATGGATTTCACGGGCGGTAGCCGGGCCGATGTCGCGGATGGAAGCCAGTGTTTCCTCATCCGTGCCAGCGATCTTTCTGATGGAGGGAATGACTGCCATCAGCGTCCTGGCTGTCTGCCTGCCCACAAGCGGGATCCCGAAGCCGGTCAGAAGGCGGTCAGGGGGCATGTTTTTGGAATTCTCAATTTCAGAAAGCAGATTGTCTACAGTCTTCTGCCTCCCAACGGAGCCGTCAGCGATGAGCTCATCGCGTTTTTCATGGAGGGTGTACAGATCCGCGATCGACTTGACAAAGCCCTTTTCGATCAAAGCCTGCGCTGTCTTCTCCCCGATGCCGGTGATATCCATGGCTTCTTTTGAAGCGAAGTAGGACAGGTGGCGGACAAGCTGCGCGGGACAGTCAATCCCTGTGCAGTAAAGATCAACACCGCCTCCTGTATATTCCGTCCTGGAGCCGCAGGCGGGGCAATGATCCGGCAGCTGATAGGCCTTGGTGCCGGCCGGTCTTTTCTCCTTGATAACCTGGACAACGGCCGGGATAATGTCGCCCCCCTTCTGGACCAGAACCGTATCGCCGATCCGGATATCGAGCTGATCAATGTAACTTTGGTTGTGGAGGGTCGCCCTCCTCACCGTGGTGCCTGCCAGATTGACGGGCTCCAGCCAGGCCAGGGGTGTGATCCTGCCGGTCCTGCCCACCTGTGCCCTGATATCGACAATCTTCGTTTCCTTTTGTTCCGGCGGGTACTTGTAGGCCACGGCCCACCGGGGGTACTTGTTGGTCGACCCGATCTGCCCGCGTTCCTCCAGCCGGTCGAGCTTGATGACCGCGCCGTCAATTCCAAAGGGCAGAACTCCCCGCTTTTTTTCAATCTCATCGACGGCTTCCATGATCTCTTCACGGGTCATGGCCAGCCTGATCTCCGGTATGACCAAAAAGCCCAGTTCTGAAAGCCAGTCAAGCGATTCGGAATCATAATCAAAGTCCCGGGTCGAATGCTGGACATCAAAGGCAAAGAAGGACAGGCCGCGCCCGGCAACTATGGATGCGTCGAGCTGGCGCAGAGTACCCGCAGCAGCGTTTCGCGGGTTGGCAAACAATTTCTCGCCCTTCTTGTCCAGCAGGGCATTCAAACGCTCGAAGGACTTAAAGGGCATGAAGACTTCCCCGCGAACGACCAGTTCTTCCACCGGCTCGGTCAGCACTTGGGGAATGGCCTTGATCTCCATGATGTTCTCCGTGATGTCTTCCCCGGAAGTGACGCCATCCCCGCGTGTCACGCCACGGAGCAGACGGCCGTTCCCATAGGTCAGGCTGACGGAGAGGCCGTCAATTTTCATTTCCACAAGAAATCGGGGATCCCGGGCCTGGCTGGCTGCCCGGTCGGCGAAAGCGGTCACTTCATCACGGGAGAAGACGTCCAGAAGTGAGAGCATGGGGAAACGATGAGGTACCGGGGTGAATTTTTCCGAAATCCCTCCGCCTACACGTTTCGCCGGCGAATCGTCACCCGATAAGCCGGGCCATTTTTTCTCAAGCAGCTCGAGTCTGTGCAAAAGCCTGTCGTAATCGGTGTCTTCCGCCAGCGGTGAATCAAGGTCGTAATAGGCGTGATTAAGGACTCGAAGAAGCTGGGTCAGCCTGGAGATCAAAGCGGCCGCAACCTGTTTTGAGTCAGGTTCAGCCGCCTTCAGGGCCTGGGTGACCGCCTCGGCAATGCCGCCTTGAAGGCGCGGGTCCGGTTTCGATGGCTCCGGCCGGTGATCCGCCATGGCAATCAGGCCTTGCCCGCGCAACCCAGCACATTGACTATCTTGTGGTTGACCAGCTCCTCGATGGCCTGGCGCGCGGGTCCCAGATACTGACGCGGATCAAAGTGCGACGGATTCAGGGCCATATGCTGGCGGATGGAAGCTGTCATGGCCATTCTCAGATCCGTATCAATGTTAATTTTGCAAACTGCCATGGACGCAGCTTTACGAAGCATGCTTTCCGGGATCCCCGCAGCATCCGGCATGGAGCCGCCATACTGGTTAATGGTCTCGGCATACTGGGGCAGAACGCTGCTTGCCCCGTGCAGGACGATGGGAAAGCCCGGCAGACGGCGGGCGACCTCCTCGAGTATGTCAAAGCGCAATTCTGGCTTTTGCCCCGGCTTGAACTTGTAAGCGCCGTGGCTTGTCCCGATCGCGATGGCCAGCGAATCACAGCCGGTCCGGCTTACGAACTCCTCGACCTGGCCGGGATCGGTATAGGAGGCATCTTCGGCGGATACCCTGATATCGTCTTCCACCCCTTCAAGCCGGCCCAGTTCCGCCTCAACGACGACTGCCGGGTCGCTGCTGTGCGCGTAGTCGACAACGCGCCGGGTCAAGGCGATATTTTCCTCGAAGGGCAGGTGTGACGCATCAATCATGACAGAGGTAAAGCCATTGTCGATGCAGTCCTTGCAAAGTTCGAAGCTGTCACCGTGATCGAGATGGAGCGCGATGGGCAGTTCCGAATCAATCAGGGCGGCCTCGACCAGTTTCACCAGATAGGTCTGGTTGGCATACTTGCGCGCTCCCGCGGATACCTGCAAAATGAGCGGCGCCTTCAGCTGCTTGGCGGCATTGACGATACCCTGGATGATCTCCATATTGTTGACATTGAAAGCCCCGATGGCGTACCCACCCTCATAGGCCTTTTTGAACATTTCAGTACTGGTCACCAATGGCATACGCACCTCCTTTATTTTCGCCTTGTCATTGCAGGCCATTGAATCCTGGTTTTCAGTATAGCGCACCCTGCCATAAGGCTTTGACGTTCTTATTTCAGATCCTTGAGATAATCGAGCTGTTGTTCGACCTTGTCCAGTTGAGACTCGTAATCCTCTTTCTTGGATCTCTGCTGGGAGACCACCTCAGCAGGTGCCTTTTCCAGAAACTGCCGGTTGGTCAGCATACCCTGGGCACGATTGATTTCACTGCGCAGTCCGTTCGCCTCTTTTTCCAGCCGGATGACTTCCGAGGCGACATCAACCAGTTCGCGCAAAGGCACCACCACTTCACCACCGGTGAATACCACGACCACATCGCCGGCCGATTGTGAAAAACCTTCCGGGACGCGCTCCAGCTTGGATATCCCCGCCAGGCGCGCCAGTGTCGGCCCGGCTGCCGCCAGTCCGGCGACCAGTCCGTCATCATCCGTTCTAAGTCTCGCGGCGAACAGATGTGCCGGCTTGATCTTGTATTCCGCGCGGATATTACGCACCCCGCGGATGGCGCTGATCATATGGCGCATAACCCTGGTGGCTTCAGGGTCCTCGCGGCAGGCTTCCTCCTCAGGCCAGGGAGCCTTGATCAGGAGCTCACCTTCATGCAGAATCCCGAAAACCCGCTCGGTGACAAAGGGCATGAAGGGGTGTAGCAGGGCCATGGTGTCCGAGAAGACACGGTAGAGTACGGCCTGGGCCGTTTGGCGCGCGGCGCCGCCCTCCTGCAACCGTTCTTTGACCATCTCTATGTACCAGTCACAGAAAAGGTCCCAGAGGAAGGAATAGATCTTTTCCTGGGCCAGACCCAGTTCCATGGACTCCAGATGATCCGTCACCTCATGGATGGTCTCCTTGAGCTCGGACATGATCCAGCGGTCTTCCAGGTTCAGATCCACTTCTTTCAGGTCAGGAAAATCGGTTCTGTCGTCCAGATTCATGACAATGAAACGGAAGGCATTCCAGATTTTATTGATGAAATTACGGCCGTTCTCAAACTTTTCCTCGCGCCAGCGAAGATCATTCCCCGGCGCGTTGCCCGTGATCAAGGCGAAGCGGAGCGCGTCCGCGCCGTAAAGGTCAATCATTTCAAGCGGATTGACCCCATTGCCCAATGACTTGGACATCTTCCTGCCCAGCTCATCACGGACCAGGCCGTGAATCAGAACCGTATGAAAGGGCGCGCGGCCTGTCTGGTGGAGGGAAGAGAAAATCATCCGGGCGACCCAGAAGAAAATAATGTCATAGCCCGTTGCCAGGACATCGGTCGGATAAAATGTCTTGAAATCGTCTGTTTCATCGGGCCAGCCCAGGGTGGAAAAGGCCCAGAGCGCAGAAGAGAACCAGGTATCCAGCGTATCCTCCTCCTGCCTGAGACTGGCCTTGCCGCAGACCGGGCACTTGGAAGGCGTCTCCTCGGCAACAATGATTTCCCCGCATTGGTCGCAATACCAGGCGGGAATCCGGTGCCCCCACCATAATTGCCGCGAGATGCACCAGTCACGGATATTTTCCATCCAATTGAAGTAAATCTTTTTAAAGCGATCAGGTACAAACCGGGTTCCGCCCTCGCGCACAAGCTCGATGGCGGGCCGGGCCAGGGGCTCCATGTGCACGAACCACTGAAGAGAAATTTTCGGCTCCACGATGGTATGGCAGCGCTGACAGGTTCCGATATTATGACGCATGGGCTCGACCTTGATGAGCAGGCCCTGAGATTCCAGGTCAGCGATCACGGCTTTTCGCGCCACGGCAACTGTCATTCCCGCGTAAGCGCCGCAGGCATCCGTCATGCGGCCGTCCAGGGTCAGGATATCGATCACCGGCAGATCATGCCGAAGCCCGATTTCATAATCATTGGGGTCGTGGGCCGGTGTAATTTTCACCAGTCCCGTCCCGAAATCCGGATCGACGTATTCGTCCGTAATGATTGGAATAACACGGTCGGTCAAGGGCAGCCGGAGCTTGCGGCCTGCAAGGTGCTCAAAACGTTCATCTTGCGGATGGACGGCGACGGCTGTATCCGCCAGCATGGTCTCGGGGCGGGTCGTCGCGATTTCAATGCCGCCCACGCCGTCCTCGAAGGGATAACGGATGGTGTAAAAATGTCCGGCCTGCTCTTTGTGCTCAACTTCGATATCCGAAATGGAAGTCCCGCAGACAGGGCACCAGTTGATGATGCGCTCCCCCCGGTAGACCAGCCCCTCCCGGTACAGATTGACAAAGACACGTATCACAGCGCGGGAAAGACCCTCGTCCATGGTAAAACGGTGACGCTGCCAGTCGCACGAAAGTCCCAGCCTTTTTTGCTGCTCAACGATTCGATCATTGAATTCATCTTTCCACAGCCAGGCCCTCTGGAGGAAACCCTCACGGCCAACACCTTCCTTTGAAAGCCCCTCTTCTTTCATCCGCTGGACGACAATGGCTTCCGTGGCGATTGACGCATGATCGGTGCCAGGCAGAAAGAGCGCGTTCTTGCCGCGCATCCGTTGGAAGCGCGTTAGAACATCTGGCAGCGTGTTGTCAAGGGCATGACCCATATGAAGTTCACCCGTGATATTGGGCGGGGGCATCACAATGCAGAAGGATTCTTTTTCCGAAGGCGATTCCGCGTGGAAGGAGCCGGAATTCTCCCAGTCCTTATAGATGGAAGCTTCCTCCCTGCCAGGTTCAAATGATTTTGGAATCTGTTCGATCTTTTTCATGCCTTACAGCCTTTCTTTACTCCTCTTCGGGTCTGTAGGGGAAATTTACCCGGATAAAAACAAGACTACCCCTGCCGGCCGGATCAATCAACCGGAAGGCCAGGCGGGTTACCCTGCTCATGTCAATGGCGAGCTTTTCCCGGCCCCACACCAGTGTCTGCTGCCTGAACGCGTCTTCGACAGAGGCAGGAGGAGACTCAAAGACGACGCCGTTCGCGTCCTCCAACAGAAGCTGAATCGTCTTGCTTTGATGATCCGGATTGAGCAGGGTGAGCTCAATCCCCGTGTATGCAGACAGATCAAGGGGCGGGTAGGCGGACGCGTGCGAAACGGCGGCATCGATAACGGGGGGACGGTCGTCAGCATTCCAGTAATCAAGCCTGATATCAGCGCTACCGTATCCCTGGACCTCTTCGGTCAGATGAAGCTTTCCCCTGCCGCTTGTGATGTCCCATAGCGGATTGATACCGGGCCAATCTTTCTTTTTTGACCGCAAAGAGTCCCGGGAAAGCGGTTGTTTCCATGTAAAGTCAGTCAGTCTGTCGCAATCAGCCCAGACCATGGGCGCCAGATATGAGGACGGCTCCAGATCGAAGCGGAAGGGTAAAACGGGGATCCCGTCCGCCCCGAAAAGGTTGGCCTCACTGTTAAAGGCAGAAAAAGCGTAAGTCAAAGACAGCGGATCCTCAATTTCATCGTGCCAGACGAGGACGCGCACGCCGTAGAGGACGCGCGCTTCAGCTTTGATAAATACCCGGTTCGCGTCACAAATGGAAAAGCCTTTCAGGACACTGTCGCCCTGGCGCAGCTGCAGGCCGTGCCCCTTGACTGCCGGAGGGGAGAGATCGATCATCCACTTGTTGCCAACCCGCTCCATTGATACGGGCTGCGGCGCGCTTGAGGGCAAATCATCCCCCTGGATCAGACCCCGGGCAATAATCGACATTCTGCGGCCGATTTCCCTTTTGGCATAGGGAGTCAGGGCAGCGCAATAATAATCCTGATCCAAAAATGCCGGCGAAAGGTCATAGACTGTAACCAGGCCGGCTCTGGCAGGCACCCGGTGACAGGCATGGGCAAGCATTTCATTGAAAGCGGCAAGCCCGAAAGCATTCAGCCCATTGTAGAGATAGGGCGGCAGCTGGGATACGACCAGAACCAGTTTCCCGTCTACGGGCTCAAACATTTCGTTGAACATATCGACAAGGTGGCGAAAGGCCCGCAGGTAATACTCAGGACTGTCGGCATCGCTTTCGCCCTGCATCCAAAGGATCCCCCTGACCGACAAGCCGACAAAAGGGGCTACCTTGTGATTGAAAATAGCGGCCGGTTGATTTCGCGGCAAAAATACGCGCTCCAGCGGAACGACATCCTGGACAACACTTGCCTTGCGGATGGTTGCCCGCGGAATAACAACCGGCGCCGGCGCAAGGCGATCCGGCCGCCTGCCGTCGAGCAGGGCCACGATCTGCGGCTTGGGGAAGGAGGACAGGGACTGGCTCCCCTCATCCCGGTCTGCCCTGCTGCTTTCAACTTCGTCGCTGTTCCAGTTCTCCTTGTCGCGGTAAAGCCGCACCTCCCTTACGTGGTTTTTAGTAATGGGATCCGATTCAATGATTTCGCGCGGCAGCCAGGCATGGATGTAAGTACCGGGACAAGCGGCATTGATGACACCCACCGGCAGATCCGACTCATAGTGGAATTCCCGCGCGAAGGTAAAGGCAATCGCAGAGATCTCTTCCATCAGGTAGCCCTGGTCGCCGCGGTGCCAAACTCCTCCCTGGGCCTCGCCCAAAGGCGTATAACTGTGCGCAGGAACTTTCTCCGAGAGGCCGTCCGCGCTCATCTGGAAGAAGCGGATCGCGGCCAGATTGACACAATCAGGTAACAGCTCCTCCGCGTCCGACATGCTTACCGTCTGCGCCATGTTGTCCTGACCAGCCGCGAACCAGACTTCCCCGACAAGAATATCATCGACGATCACGGCTTCAACACCCGACCGTACGGTCAGGCGGTAGGGATCATAGGAAGCCTCCAGAGGAGGCAGGCGGAATTCAAAATAACCGTCCCGGTCGGCCTTTTCCTCCTCAAGATGGAGAAGACCGTATTGCGTCTTGGCCCTGGAAGCCTGACGGGTTTCAGCCGGAAACCTCTCCAGTTCAACCGTGACATTCATTTCGCTTTTTGTGAAACCGAAAAGTCTTGTCACCGTCTTCTGCTGGAGAACCATTCCGGTTCCAAATACGGTTGCCAGACGTAAAGCGGGCATCCTCATACTCCATTCAATCGAAAGCTCATCGCCATTCAGACAATTATACCCTGTCAGGCCGGTTCGCCGTCAAGGAAAACAGAGAGCCGCACAAGTCTTGCGCCCTGAGCCGCCTTCCGGTTCAAGCCGCCGTGAAGGACAAGGGCTTCCAGGAGCAGATCAAGACGGAGATGGCCGGTACTTCCAGCACCTGCGGTCAAGAAAATCCTGTCTTCCCCACCCTCCTCAAATGAGAGTATCCGGGGAGCCAAATCGACAACTGTCCTCTTCTTTTTTTGTTGCCACTCAACCTCCACCTGACCGCCGCCGCCAAAAGCCTGGCCAAAGGCCGCCCCGATCCCTTCGGCCTCCAGCCTGTAGCGGGCTGCTGTCACCCGGGCCATCAGGCTTTGTCTTCCTGCTTGCCCTTCTTTCCAGTCCACGACCCTGACTCCGGCCGGGAATGAAAGATTGAGGCGAATCAAGGCGAGATCCGGATCAAAGATCTGGCCGTCCAAGGCCAGGGTCACTTCCAGCGGATCGCGTCTTGTCTCAATTCCAACGCCGACCGGAAGGGCGAAAACGATTTCAGGCCGGGGGTTGAAGGCGTCTTCTGTCCAGGACAGGGGCCAATCCGCCCGGCCAAGTGACCGCTCGAACAGGCGCATCATGTCCAGATGGGCAAGCCAGGCCGCCGCGTCCTTTCGCTCATAGAAGAGTATGATCCGCTCTTTATCCGCGGCCACGGATTCCTCCCCCAGGGCAAAGGCCCGCACCATAGTCCTGACAACCGCATACTGAACAGCGGTCGTAACAGGAGGGTGTCGTCTCCCCCCTGCCCGATTTCTCCCATTCTCTCCGCAAAAACTCCCTGGTCACACCGACATCGAGGTGGTCCCAGGGAAAGATTTCCTCCAAAGGCCGGGCGCGGGTATAAAAGGATGCCCCGCCCGGGATCAACTCAAGCGCTGCCCGCCACCGGCTGGCATCGAAATGCTCGTACCAGGCGTCCAGATAAGATCCGGCTTCCCAGGCCTGAAGGATAACCGCAGCAAGCCTTCTGTCACCTCTTGAGAGGACTGCTTCCAGTTCCGCGCTTTCGAAGGCATTCCAGCTGAAGGTGACCCTGCGGTCCCGAAGGCCGGAAGCGAGCTGCTCCTGCTTGGCGGCCATCTCCTCAACCGTGATCTGTTTCGACCACTGGAAAGGCGTAAAGGGCTTGGGGATGAAGTAAGAGCTGCTGACTGTGACCCTGAGCCGTTTGGACCGGCTTTCCCGTGGCAGGTCATCCCAAAGAGCGATCAGCTTACGGACAAGGACAATAATGCCTTCGACATCCTGACCGGTCTCAGTCGGCAATCCCAGCATGAAGTAAAGCTTCAGCCGGTCCCAGCCATTAAGGAAAGCAGTCCTGGCCGCATCCATCATATCCTCTTCTGAAATATTTTTATTGATCACGTCGCGCAGTCTTTGGGTTCCGGCCTCAGGCGCGAAGGTCAGGCCGGCCCGCCGGGTTCTGGCGATCTCCTTGGCGAGCTCAAAGTCAAAAGCGTCCAGCCTCAGGGATGGAAGCGACAAATTGATGTGGCGCGGTTCGGTCATGGGCAGGAGGGCGCGCACCAGATTCTCAAGCTGGCTGTAGTCGGTCGTCGACAGGGAAAGCAGCCCCATCTCCTCATAACCGGTGTTGCGGATCAGATGACCTGCCGTTTCGACCAGGGTGTCCCGGTCACGTTCGCGAAGGGGCCGGTAGGTGAAGCCTGCCTGGCAGAAGCGGCAACCGCGGGCGCATCCGCGCAGGACTTCCATGACCATACGGTCGTGGACAAGCTCGATGTTGGGGACCAAGGGCTGGAGCGGCACAGCCGCCTGGTTCAGGTCGGCGACCAGTCTCTTTTTTATCCTGGGGGGCGCCGCGGCATGGACAGGGGCGATTCGCCCGACCCTGCCGTCCTCCAGGTAATCCACCTCATAAAATGAGGGGATGTAGACACCGGTTATGGCCGCGATCGAAGCCAAATATTCCTGCCTGGTCTGTCCCTCTCTCTTCTTCTTCTTTAAAGCGTCCACTATTTCCGGCAAGGCTTCTTCGCCTTCGCCCAGCAGGATGGCGTCAAAAAAGGGGGCCATGGGTTCGAGATTGCAGGCAATGGGGCCGCCGGCGATCACGATTGGATCTTTCTGGCCGCGCTGGGAAGAAAAGAGGGGGATCCCCCCCAGGTCAAGCATCTCCAGAACCGCCGTGTAGGCCAGCTCATAGTGAAGCGACATGCCGACCATGTCGAAATCCGCCAGCGCCGTCCCAGTTTCAAGGGAAGTCAGGGCCAGCTTATTTTCGCGGAGATGGACCCGCATATCAAAATCAGGGGCAAAACACCGTTCACAAAAGGTCTGGCTGTCGCGGTTCAGAATGGAGTAGAGGATCTGTATGGCCAGGTTGGACATGCCGATTTCATAAAGATCCGGGAAACACAGGGCAAAGTGAATCCGGCGGTCCGGATCATAATCAAAAAAGGAGCCGCTCTTGTCAACCGCGTGAAGCTCACCGCCCGTGTAGCGGGCCGGTTTTCGGACCCCTCGCAGCAAGGCGCGATAGGAAGGCTGGTCAAAACGGCTCATGGTTGAAGATCGGAGCGTATCGGGTCGTAGCCTGGCTTGCCCAGCAAGGCGAACATATTTCTCTTATAAGTTTCTACTCCCGGTTGGTCGAAGGGATTCACACCATTCATCAGGGCCGAAAGGGCACAGGCGCGCTCAAAGAAATAGATCAGCCGGCCAAGGCAGTAAGGAGACCTCTCCTTAAGTACGATTTCCATGTTGGGAACGCCGCCGGCCACATGCGCCAGTGCCGTCCCTTCGGCAGCGCGGCGGTTCACCAGTGACATGGCTGTCCCGGCCAGGTATTCAAGTTCATCGAGATCGCGGGGATCGGACGGGATCATGACCTCCCGCATTGGCTTTTCAAAACGGATAACCGTTTCAAATAAAACACGGGGTCCCTCCTGAATCAGCTGGCCGAGTGAGTGCAGGTCAGTGGTAAAATCTGCTCCCAGGGGAAGGATACCCCTTCCGTCCTTACCTTCGCTTTCCCCGAACAGCTGTTTCCACCATTCGGTCAGATAGCGCATGGAAGGCTCGTAGGCAGCCAGTATCTCCGCGCTGTAACCTTTGCGGTAAAGCAGGATCCGGTCAAGGGCGTAACGGTCAGCCGGGGCAAAGTGGCCGCCCGGAGGCGCGAGGCTGCGCTGGCGCTCCGCCCTGGCGCCGTCTATCAGAGCCCCGATGTCGATTCCAGCCACGGCAATCGGCAGCAGGCCGGCCGGTGACAGGACAGAATAGCGGCCGCCGACATCAGCCGGGATGTCAAAGGAAGTCAATTTCAACTCCATGGCCAATTGCCGCAAAGCGCCCTGGTCCCGGTCAGTGGTGACAAAGACACTGGAGGCCAGATCCTGGTCGCTCAAATGGCCTAAAAGCTGATCCCGCAAAACACGGAAGGCGATGGCCGGTTCCGTGGTTCTGCCTGACTTGGAGATTACATTGAGCGCTACCTTCCTCCCTCTGGTGATTTCAATCAAATCTTGCAGGTAGTCTGCGCTGATCTGATGACCCGCGAAAAAGATCTGCGGACCTGTCCGCTTTTCTTTTGACAAAAAGGGCGCGAAGTGGTGTGAAAGTGCTTCAATTACAGCTCGGGCGCCTAAGTAGGAGCCGCCTATGCCGACTGCGATCAGGACATCAAACTCTTCCCGGATCCGTGATGCCGCGAGCCGGATGGAATCGAGTTCCTCTGCGCTCATGGCCAGGGGAAGATCCAGCCATCCGGTAAATTCGGAACCCGGCCCGCTTCTGCCGTCAAGCTGACCGCGCGCTGCCAGGAGCTGATCTTTCATCTGTTCGTATTCATGGGATCCGATAAAATCACGGGTCAAAGAATCAAAAAATTCCAGCATTACTTATCTTTCCTTCTCAAGAGGCTGCACCAGATAGCCTTCAGCGTCTCCCCCCGTCACCCTTACCACCCGGCCCCGCGAAATCAATTGATTGGCCATGGCAGGGAAAGTGGCCGGAGGGGCTGTGTTTTCCAAACTGCCGTGCGGCCTGCCGGTCAATTCCAGGGCCCGGATCAGTCCGGGACGGCCGGCCCGAAGATCCGACACGACCAGGGCGCGTTTGCCGACCAGGCTGCCCACATTCTGCCCCATGGCGCTTCGCACCCGCTTCTCAACCAGATGGCGGGCCAGGGTCAGCCCCGCTGAGATCAGAGCCAGTGCAGCCAGTACCTGGAAGAGGGTAATCAAGATTCTCCCTGTCTCTGCCCAAGCCACGCCAGCCCCCTCAGGTCACACGTACGTAACCCAGCTCTTCCATGCGGATTATTCCCCGCGCGGCCGCTTGGTCACGGAGCATCTTGTAGGCTTCCGCCCAGGTCATGAAGTAGTAGGGCGCGAAAAGATGAAGCGTTACCCAGGGGAAACAAATGCACAGCAGACAAAGCAGGATCCAGCCGATAAAGGACAGGTCCAGCATGAAAAGTTTCCAGAGGCTTCCCCGGGTCATGGCTTTTGAAAGCTTGAGCGCCCGTCTTCCTCCCAGCGATGGGTTGTCAGCCAGAAGATAAGGGACCAGGCGGTAACTGTACCGTTTCCGGATCAGGACCAGGGACATGATCAGGGCAAGCAGCATGGAGATCAGGAGCATGGGCAGCCCGAACACAAAGAGGGGCAGCCCGTATTGCTTTGCCAGGCGAATAAGGAGGCCCTGGGTCGGCACCGCCCGGTTCAGGAGCACATGAAATAAAACAAGCTGGCTGGGAAGAAGCCCCGCAAGGAAGATCAAGCTGGGGATGACCGACCAGATGAAAAGCCAGACCGACATCCACAGCATACCCCCCACGGCCTTTCCGTACTGGCCTTTGCGAAAGAGTGTGAAGATCAGGGAAAAGGGCGGCGCAACATCGTTATGGGCGGCTCTCAGATACCAGCGCTCGCGGCCGACCGAAATCACATTGCCCACGAGGATCTTGTACAGGGTAGTGGCGGCCAGGCCGATCAGCGCACCCACAGCGATCAGGGGCAAGCTGACGCGCAAACGGGCCAGGTAATCGGCCAGCCATTCAACCAGTTCCCCATATGTTACTTCCTGATCCCCCATACCGGACAGGCCGTCCATGAAGGGCAATTGGAGGGCGGGGTAAAATTTACCGCTTGTCATTGAAACGGCGATCGAAACAGCAGCGCCAATAAGGGACGTCACAACAGCGACGCCCAGGGCGTCGCCGTACTTTCCTGACAAATGCCTGCGGGCGTCAAACTTCAGCTGTCTTCTTTTCAACATGGCCGGATTCTTCCTCCGCGTCGTCATGATCGCACTCGATACGCTCGCCCCCCATCCAGCGGAAGAGATAGCAGCCGCTGCCATCGGTCGCGGCATCCTTTTCCTTTTGATGAGCCGTGCTCCCTTCCGGGGCCACGTCGACAACCACCCGGGTCGCTGAGGTAATTTCGCGGGTTAACCAAAGATCAGCCAGGGTGTCCTCGATACGGCGCTGGATCGTCCTGCGCAGGGGTCTGGCGCCGAACTTGGGATCGTAGCCTTCTTCCGCCAATGCTTCACGTGCCGCGGCTTCCACAACCAGTTCAATCCCGCGCTGCTCCAGCGATTTTTCAGGTTCCTTCAGCATGAGGTCGACAATCTCGCGTATCTCTTGCCTGGACAGTTCATGAAAGACAATCACTTCGTCGATGCGGTTGAGAAACTCAGGCCGGAAAAGCTCTTTCAAGATGGTGTCGACGCGCTCTTCCATGGCCTGGTGGCCCCGGGCGCCGAAACCGATCCCGTGGGACTTGAGTGTCGTGCCGGCATTCGAGGTCATGACAATGATGGTGTTTTCAAAATTGACCACCCGGCCGTGGCTGTCGGTCAGCCGCCCGTCGTCGAGGATCTGGAGGAGCATATTGTAAACATCGGCATGCGCCTTCTCAATCTCGTCGAAGAGGACAACACTGTATGGCTTGCGCCGGATTTTCTCGGTTAATTGTCCGCCATCGTCGTAGCCGACATAACCCGGGGGCGACCCGATCAGCTTGCTGACCGTGTGCGATTCCATGAACTCCGACATGTCGAGCCTGACCAGGCTGTCTTCCGTGTCAAACATGGTTTCAGCCAGGCTCTTGACCAATTCGGTCTTCCCGACCCCCGTCGGCCCGACAAAGAGGAAGGAGGCCGGCTTGCGCTTGGGAGCGAATCCCGCCCGCGTCCGCCTGACGGCGCGCGCCAGCGCGTTGATGGCTTCGTCCTGTCCGATGACACGGCGGTGAAGCACTTCCTCCAGATTAAGGAGACGGTCGGATTCCGACTGGGTCAGTCTTTGCACGGGGATGCCCGTCCACATCTCAACAACACCGGCAATATCCTGCTCAGTCACCTCAACCGGTTGACAGACTTCTTCCACCCCCGTGATTTCCGTCTCAATCCGCATCAGCTCCGACCGCAGATCCTGGAGGATTTCGTAGTGGCGAAGAGCGTCGTCCGACAGGGATTGTTCGGAGACTTCCTTTTCCTTTTCATCGCAGAGCTCGACCAGCTCATCGCGCTTGTCCTTCAAGTGCTTGAGAATCGTCAGGCATTCCGAATCCAGGTTTTGCCTGGATCCCGCCTCATCGATCAGGTCAATGGCCTTGTCGGGCTGGAAACGGTCCATGATGTAACGGTTTGAAAGCTTGACCGCCGCCTCCAGGACCGGAACCGGGAAAATCACATGATGATGCTTCTCGTAATAGTCTTTGACACCGAGCAATATCTGCAGAGTCAGTTCCTCGGACGGCTCATCCACCATGACCTTCTGGAACCGGCGTTCAAGGGCGGAATCCTTCTCGATAAAGCGCCTGTACTCATCCAGGGTAGTTGACCCGATCACCCGGATCTCTCCCCTGGCCAGAGCCGGCTTGAGAATATTGGCGGCGTTCATGGCGCCCTCGGCGTCGCCCGCGCCCATGATGTTATGCAGCTCATCAATGACCAGGATGACATTGCCCGATCGCCTGGCGTCGTCCACCACCCCTTTCATCCGGCTTTCGAACTGGCCTCGGAACTGTGTCCCGGCCACCATGGCCGTCATGTCCAGCAGAAACAATTCCTGGTCGAGAAGTTTGGCCGGAACCCTGCCTTCGGCGATCCGGACCGCCAGTCCCTCGGCGATAGCCGTCTTGCCGACCCCGGCTTCACCGATCAGGGCCGGATTGTTCTTTGATCTCCGGTTGAGGATCTGGATGGTACGCGCCAGCTCTTCGTCCCGGCCGATGATCCGGTCGATCCGTCCGGCATTGGCTTCATCCGTCAGGTTGATGGCGAACTGTTCCAGGAACTTGCGCTTTCGCTCCTTCTTGTCCCGCGACTTTTTGCGCCCTGACGCCGTCCTCCGGTAGCCGGATAACTCGTCAGGCTCACCGATGCTGGCAGGCATCAACTCACCGATCGAGGCATGCGGCCGCAAGGACGGTCCCTCTTTAGGAGGCTCCTCACCGTCAGCGGCCTCTTCCTTCTCAAAGAGACCTTCACCAAAGGGCAATCCTGTGAGCGATGAAATATCCGTAAAATCAGCCGACAGCAATCCTTTCAGCAGATCCTCGGGATTTTTGGCAGAAATACCAGCCAGGACTTCATTCATCCGCGCCGTAATTTCATCAATATTTTCCTCGTTGATACCGGCCCGCGAAAAGAGCTGGTCAAGACCGGGCAGGTCTGACTCAAAAGCGCATTTGAGGCAGATGCCGTCCATACGCGCCTGACCGTCGTCGTAGCGGGTCGTGAAAATCGCCGCTTCATTTTTATTGCAAATTGAACATTTACTCATCTTATCTTTTTCCAATCGCCCTCTTCCACCCCTATCATAAGGGATTGAGCGCTCTATTCACAAGAACAAGGGCTACTTTTCGCGCCGCTGAAGGCAAGCTCCCGGTTCAGGATTGATTCAAGGTAGATTCCCGTAAAGGATCCGGGGCAGGCCGCTACTTCCTCCGGTGTCCCCGTCGCGATGACCTGGCCGCCGCGATCACCACCTTCAGGTCCCAGATCCACGATGTAATCAGCTGTTTTGATGACATCGAGATTGTGCTCGATGACGATGACCGTATTGCCTGCGTCGACAAGCCGCTGCAGGATGCCGGTCAGGCGGTGGACGTCGGCGGCGTGAAGCCCCGTCGTCGGCTCGTCGAGAATGATCAGGGTTTTGCCGGTGCTCCGTTTCGAAAGCTCAAAGGCAAGTTTGACCCGCTGGGCCTCACCGCCCGACAGCTGGGTCGACGACTGACCCAGTGTGATGTAGCCCAGGCCGACATCCTCAAGGGTCTGAAGCTTCCTGGTGATGGCGGGGATGTTTCCGAAGAAATCAAGAGCCTCACTGACGGTCATATCCAGGACATCGCTGATGTTATTGCCCTTGTAGAGGACCTCCAGCGTCTCCCGGTTGTAGCGCTTGCCATGACAGACATCACAGGTCACAAAGACATCCGGCAGAAAATGCATCTCAATCCGGTTGACCCCGTTGCC
>CAZSFQ010000015.1:0-34568 GCA_964606165.1 uncultured Mageeibacillus sp. | reverse complement strand
ACGTGCGTTGTCCTCGGGAACATGTCAATCGGCTGAACGCTCTCAATTTCATAGACATCACCCAAGAGCGCCAGATCCCTGGACAGGGTGGCCGGATTGCAGCTGACGTAGATAATCCTGGGAGTAGCTGATCCCCGGATGGCTTCAATGGCCTGCGGATCGAGTCCCTTTCTTGGCGGGTCGACGACAATGACATCAAAGGGGAGATTCTGAGGATTGTCCTCATAATCCTTCAACCATCGGGTCGCGTCAGCATCAATGAAGGTCAGGTTCTTAAGATCATTGATATCCGCATTGGTCCGGGCATCCACCACAGCCTGGGTGACCCGGTCGACACCGGTTACTTCAAGCGGGGGAGCAGCGTCTTTCATGGCCGAAGCCAACTGCAGGCTGAGGGCGCCAACCCCTGAATAGAGATCGAGAACCCGTTCACCCGGGCTGAGCCGCGCTGCCCGGATGACCTCCTCGAACAAGACTGCCGCCTGCCTCGGATTAACCTGAAAGAAGCTGTCGGGGGAGATCCGGTAAGTAACCCGGTTGATCACTTCCTCGATGGTTTCACTGCCGTCCAGATGCCGGTAATCGGTAGACAGGATCCGGTTGCCCCTGACATCCATGTCATTGGTCCAGACGCTTTGAAGGGTGAACCCCGATGGAAGCAAAGAGGCTCGCAGGTCGGGGATCCAGGACAGGATGGCTGGGTCTGCTTCCCTGTCTTTGACAACGAAAACAAGCATGATCTGCCTGGTTGAGAAGGCGGTCCGGACCAGCAGATGACGGAGCGTACCTTCTTGAGTTTCTTCCTGGTAAGCCACAATTTTGTCACGTGAGGCGAACTCCCTTACCCGGTTTACCAGGATCAGGGCCGCCTCGCTTTGGATTTCACAGTGGCGCAGATCAACCAGGTCGTGCGAGCCATAGCTGTACTGGCCGATCCGGAGGTCGCTTTTGCCATTAGCTGACCCGGCTATGGGAAAGATGCTCTTGCCCCGGTAATAATAAGGACGCTCCATGCCCACAATTGATTTAAAAACCGGGGAACCGCTTTCGAGCAGTCCTTTGTGGCTGAGCTGGCCGCGCACCCGCTGCTCCTTGAAGTTTAGTTCGGCCGTGTAACTCAGGTGCCGGAGCCGGCAGCTGCCGCAAAGGGGAAAATAATCGCAATCGCTTTCAATGCGGTCGGGACTCGCTTCAATAATCCGGTCAAGATCGAGCACCAGGTAATGACTTTTGGCTTCGATAAGTGAAGCTGCAACTTTTTCACCAGGGAGGGCTCCGGCGACAAAACAGACCATTCCCTGGCGCGACGGGGAAGCGGAGTCATCTTGCACAACGACACCGACACCCTGGCCCCGTTCATTGAGATCGCGGATTTCACAAATATAAGGATCACGCTTATCAGTCATTACGGCCAAGTCTCCCCTCACAGCTTTACCAGACATCAAGCCCCATTATAAACCCGGGTGGCGCAAGACGCCGCCCGGTACCTGCCAGGCTGAAGCGGGATCAGGGAAGAATCTGGTTTTGTTACCAACTGCCGGACAGGCACTTGCGCAAAAGACATGGCATGTGGTATAAAAGCTTAAGCTATGTTAAGAGCAGGATATTGAGTAATATCAATCAATATATTAGTAATACCAATCAAAGATGTCCACAGGCATAGCATGAATATATATGAATATTTATGAAAATTAATTAGTTGGCTGGAAAATATCATGAAAAGAGTCGTCACGCTAATCTTAATTGTCTTACTGCTAATGGTTGTTACTGTGGGCGGCGTGTGGGCTCAAAAAGGGGACGACGAAGCCGAACCGACAGCAACTTTGCTGTCCAGTACCAATACAGACGATGAAGGGCTCGGCGGGAATATGTATGGGGAAGACTTGTCGGAGGGGGCGTCCTCAGTCGAGATTGAACATTAATATTCGATACTTATTTCTGAGAGTTGAATGAAAAGAAGGCCTGTTCCATGGCAGCCCCTTTGGGGCAGGGACCAGGCCTTTTTGTTTCCCGCCTGAGCCTGGGATGGACGTGCTATATTGAGTCATATGACTGAATTGCCGAGACAGCTTATGGCCGGGAGCCGGCAGGTCTTGATTGCGGGGCAAAACAGGCTGGCTGCACGCGTCATAGAGCAGTTGGCCCGGGCCGGGGTTCAGTCCTTTTTTCTGCTTTCATCCATGCAAGATCACTCTGAGAATTCGCAGGATACCCTGATCCGGGCAGCCCGGTCGTCCGGCGGCGCCAGTATACGACTGATCCAGGTCTCCGGTTATGATTCCCCCGACTTCTTATTGCCTGAAGAAACGGATCTCCTGGTTGACTGCTCAACTGGCAGAAAAGATCATGTCCTTCATGAGGAGGCGTGCCGGGCGCAGGGCGTTCCCCTGGTGCTGGCTCATGAGGACGATGAGAAGCTGCTAACAGGCTTGGTCGATCCTTATGCAGGCAGCCTCGATCTGCTCTTTTCTGAGGAAAGAGCCTGGCTGCAAGCTTTAGCGGATGAAAGAACAGGCCTGGCTTGTGACGCGGTCACCGAGGCGGCCGGGGACGCATGCCGGCTTGCCATGGAAATACTTGCCGGGCAGGCCCGCTTTTTCAGATCAAAGATCCACCGGTTCGACCGGGCGGCCAGGATCCTTTCGACAGGAGAAATGCCGTGCAGCATCCCAAGGCATGACCGGATGGTTCTGGTCGGCTCGGATCATCGGAATCTGGGCAAGACCAGCTTGTGCGCTGCCCTGGCGCGTGACCTGGTCAGGCGGGGCCGGTCTGTGTGCGCGCTGAAGATTGAAGCCTCTGCCAAGGAGGAAGACCCGCTCATTCTCGAAGAAAGCCCAGCGGTGAAGAAGCCTCAGATCCGCGCTCTTTTTGAGAAGGGATGTCAGCGTATTGTCCGACTTGTCGCGTCAGAAGCAGGCATCCGGCAGGTGCTTCCGGATCTGCTTGAGGATTTATATGCCGGGATGGATCAGGCTGGCCTGTTGCTTTGTGAATCAAACACAGCCCGGCAATTGTTGCAGCCGGCCTGCTTCGTTCACCTTGCCTCCCCTGATGGCAGAGTCAAGCCGTCAGCCATCCGCACCCGGCGTCTGGCAGACAGACTGCTTTCATGGCCATTCACCAAAATGGACGTCGATGACCTGATTGGCGCCCTTGACCGGCATCTCTTTTAACCATCTTGATCAGCAGAATAGCATTCGCGGCCTTTCCCGTCACGGATACTCAGCACCAGTTGCGGATCGTCGGTCATAATGACATCGGCCCCCCGCCGGAGCGCATTTTTAATAAAAAGAGGATGGTTGACCGTCCAGATTCGCACCTTCAGCCCCTGCCGGTGAGCCTGGCGGATCAGCCAGGGCCAAAGCTGATTGGCGTAAAGCGGATGGATGGCATCCAGGCCGTGCCTCAGCACTTTTCCTACAACAGACGGCAGCATTTTCTGGTAAAGAAAGCCCACATCCATGTCGGGGGCCAGCCGCTTGAAAAGCGCGGCGCTTTCCAGGCTGAAAGATGAAATAATTGCCCGGTCCCGCAGGCCATGGCGGTCAACCAGGGCCAGCACCTCTTCCTCCATCCCCTCGTAGGGAATGACTGTATTTTTCAGCTCCAGGTTAACCACCATGGAGCTGGTCTTAAGCCAGCTGAGAAACTCATCAAGCAGAGGGGCAGATTCGTGAGGTGAGCCTGGAAAGTAATGGGCCACATTCAATTGTGACAGCTCCTGGTAAGTCAGGTCCTTGAGCCAGAGGTCCTGACCCGTCAACCTTGTCAGGTTTTCATCATGACAGATGACCAGCTGTCCGTCGGCCGTTCGCTGGACGTCGAGCTCGATCCCGTCCAGCCCCATGGCTTCGGCCGCCTTGAAGGCAGTCATGGTGTTCTCCGCGTGATACTTTCTGACACCCCGGTGGGCAAAGATTTTCGTTCTCATCGGACTCTCCTTTGCAAAACGCCGGACAGGCGATCACATGTCCGGCGTCTTGGCCTAAATGAAAGGGTTGCGGAAGGCTGAATCTCAATCGAGATCCATGGTGGCCTCCTCCATTACTTGCTGGCTGTGCTGCTGGACTTCACCGTGCTTGACAAAGAGCATGGATGCAAGTGCGAGGGCAAAGCAAATAACCGCGTAGATGAAAAGGGTGTTGTAATCTTTGGTAAGGTCGCGGATGGCACCCCACAAGATGGGGCTGAAGATCGATGCACCAAAGGAGAAAAAGTAGTAATAGCCTGTGAAGCGCCCAATCTTGTCAACCGAAGCCAGTTCAACCACCATGGGCAGGGAATTGATGTTGACGCAGGCCCAGCCGAAGCCTGCAGAGGCCAGAAGTGCAATCACAACGATCTGTTTAACTATGAGAGTGGAGGCGTTCGCGATGTCAACGCCGAAGACGGACAAGATCGGATTAATGAAAATCATGGGGAGCATGAAGGCGATCAGGAGGATCAACCCCGTGACGATGGTCTTCTTGCGGCCACGCTTCCCGGCGATCAGGCCGGCGGGCAAGGCAAAGGCAACGAAAGTCAGGGAAAAGGAAGTCAGCATGGTCGTGGCTGTCCCTGCTCCGACCTGGAGGACATTAACCGCGTAAAGGGTGAAGAAAGTTTCAATGGCATTGTAAGCGCAAAACCAGAAGAAAATGGCCGCCAGGATCAAAATCAGGCTTCGCTTTTCGCCAGCCGTCAGTTTGTGGCTTGTGCCGCCCTTGTTTTGGATCTCACCCGCAGTTCCGTCATCCTCAAGTGTTTTGGCGAACTCCCTGGCCGTCAGCCGGCGGCCGACCGCGTCACGTTGCGCGCGTTTCCAGGCATCACCGATGGGTTCACGGACGAAAAGCATAAGGCAGACAAGTGCCAGAACCATGACAATGGAGCCCATCCCGAATGAGAGGCGGCCAGTGTCATCAATTTTCGCCAGAATACCGCCGACCAAAAAGGCGATGATACTGCCGATCCCCCCCATTAAATTAATGATTCCGTTGGCCTTGCTCCGCAAGGGTCTGGGCGTCAAGTCAGGCATCAAGGCAATGACAGGCGACCGCCACAAGGACATGATCAGATTGAAGCAGATGAGAAGTCCCATGAACAGGGTTAGAGAAGATGACCAGGGGACCAGGGCAAAGAAGATGGCCGACAGCGGAATTCCGATCATGATCCAGGGCATGCGGCGCCCGAAGCGGGTGAAGGTCCGGTCGCTGTATGCGCCAACCAGAGGCTGAAAAATGATGCCAAAGATATTGTCAATGGTCATGATGGTTCCGATGACCGTTGTCGACAGCAGGAACTGCCTCTCGAGCAAGACAGGCACAAGGCTGTTGTAAATGCTCCAGGCAAGCGAACTCGCCAGGAATCCGAAGCCGAGCCAGGCAGTCTTCTTATAATCCAATTTTCCGGTTGATTCAGTCATAAACACCTCCGAACGTAAGTCTCCTGATGGATCCGGGATAGACTGCCATATACGTCAACTGACAGACCTGCCGGAAATATGACTTCATTGTAGCAAAGATTGGAAGGCTTAAAGGAGGTCGGCGTTCCACTCCCGGATGTCGCCGTTGCTGTGTTCCTCGATGGTAGTGCGGATTGATGCCTCAAGCTCCCTGCCGCCGGCTTCACTGAGGACGACCGCAGCGATGCCGAGGCAGAGGGTCTTCCATACATCCTGGCAGCCAATTTCCTTGACAGACAGGCGGTGGCGCTTTTCCAGGCGGTCGATCAGGCCTTGCCGGACGCGTCTTTTGTCCTTCAATGAGTGGCACCAGGGCAGGTCGATGACGGTTTCAATGATCAGGACTTTCATGCCTGTTTATCCTCCAGGACGCGATCGGTGATCTCATAGTTCAGTTTGGCAAAAAAGGAAGCAGCACCGTCCTGCCCCAGTATTCCTTCGACTTTGACACAAGATGGCTCAGCTGAGTCGAAGTCCGCGGCAAGCTCAAGGGTTTGACCGTAGTCAACTTCAGCCTTGTAAGCAATATGAAAAGATTTGAGCAGCAGGGTTTGCCGGTGAGGATCCAGTTGGAGCAGTCTGAAGGCCGCATCCAGGGCAAGCCGGCTGTAATGTGTGTTGTGCAGGTGGGTATTCATGTCCACATCGCCAAGGCCGACCAGGTAATCAAAGCGTTTTGGAGCCGAAAGATGATTGATTTCAGTTTTGAGCCGGGGCAATTCGATCTTGTTGGCGGCCAGAGGATCGCTCATGGCGGCAAACTCGTCCAGGTTGAGGACCTGAGCCGGCCGAAGCGGCTTATGGTTATCCGCCCGCGCCAGGATCCACTCGCTAGTCGCGGTTCCAATAAGCGAATGGTCCGAAACCTGATTGCGATAATACTTATTGCCCCGATAAAAGCGGATTCCATCCAGCCCTATGGACCAGGAATCGACGATGAAAAGATCACCGGCCCGGGGCCTCGGCGCATTGAAATGGAGCGAATTCCCGATCAGGATCCAGCAGGTGTTTTTCTTCCGCAGGGACTTGCTGTCGATGTTGAGAAGCAGGCAGTTGCGGTCGTCGCAGTCCTGGGCGTAATCCATCAAACGGTGCAAATGAATTTGGCCGCAGGGGGCACAATCTTGAAACATGACCCGGTAGGTCTCAACGGAATGATAGGAAGCCTTCATGACAATCCTGGGGCCTTTCCATTTTTTCCTTCTATAAATCTCCATCCATCAGTCTAGCACGGCGCGGGAAAGCGCAAGCAGAATAAGTTTGGTCATTCGTGCAGTGAACAGGCCTCAAAGTAAAGCATTATAGGTGAAAAAGGCAGGGGGAAGCCAGTTCTTTATTTATAACTTGCTCATATTTAAGTGACATACTATTCTTTACTTTGACGGGATGATGAGGAGACGGTCCCCCCTTTTCGGGTGCTGGTTTCCGGATGATCCTTATCAAGGAGGATTGCATGAGAATTTTGGAATACCTTGAGCATTTAAAAGATGTACCTGGATACGAGGGTTTGTTCAACCTGATGGAGCGCCTCGGGGACGGGACTGCTTTTGAGATTCATACGGCGGACGGCCTGGTTGAGATCTCCTACGACGAATACCTGGGTCTGATCGATGAAACAGCGAAACGGATGACTGATTTTTTCTGTTCCGGTGAGATGCAGGCGGCCATCGCGGAAAAAGAACGGACGCTTGACAAAGACGACCCCGGCCGCCGGGGCTGGGTAGGTATCCAGCTGCAAAACGGTCCCGCCTTTGGTATTTGTTACTGGGCCGCCATGGCGGCGGGTCATCCGGTCGTCCTGATCGACGTCCGGGCATCGGATGCGGTAACCGATATGCTGGCGGCTGAAACAGGAATTGTTGTTCTCATAAGCGATGATGAATCGATGCGGGCAAGACCCTGCCCGGTCATCCCTTCCATGGCCCTCATGCCCGACTGGCGGGACGCGGGGGTGAGGAAGCGTTTTGCCCGCCAGGGAAGCGGTGACCAGGCGGCACCGGCTTCGCAACTGCCCGGCTGGGCGGGGCACATTTGTCTTTGCACCAGCGGGACCACCGGCGTATCGCGCTGCTACGTCCATGATGATATCGGGATTACGGAGCAGTACGGCATCCTCAGGAAATTGCTTGCTTCAACTGACCGCTTCGCCAGGGACGGAGTCAAGGAAAAGGCAGTAGCCTTCATACCCTGGCACCATGTGTTCGGTTTCATTGTCTGCTTTCTTTTTCCGCAAGTCTTTGGCAACACCATGGTGATCCCTGCGAAACCTTCGCCCGAATCCATCGTCCAGGCCTGTAAGGAGAGCGGAGTCACCCAGTTCGTCGCCATTCCCGCTGTGTGGAACGGGGTCGCCCAGTTGGTGAAGAAGCGCTTTGTCGAAATGAGCGGAACTTCCCCGGAAGATTTTGACAAAATGATCGAGCTGTCACTGTCCTACCAGGAGGCGGGTGTTGAACTGCCCATGCCTGTCGCGGGCATGCTGCAGATGATTCGTGAGCAGCTGGTTGGAAATGATCTTTACATCGCCGTTTCCGGCGGCGGCTACATCCTGCCTGAGACCTTGCGGATTTTGAACGGCCTGGGCTACTACCTGGTCAACGGCTACGGCATGACGGAGATTGGCATCTACTCGGTCGTCAATAATGAGCTGCTGGCGGATCGCCTTGACGGCAATGTCGGCGCGCCGCTTTTTGACGACTCGCTGCGAATTGTTCCGCTGGGAGACGGGCAGGGAGAAGAGGACGCATCCTGCGAGCGCGGTGAACTGACCGTCCGTTCCGATGTCGTCTTCTGTGGAACGCTTCGCAAAGGTATCTTTCACGCCCGTGACCGCAAAGAATGGTTCCATACCGGCGATATCGGGCGCTGTTGTGACGGCCGGATCTTCCTGGACGGCCGGGTAAAGGATATTATCCTGAAAGCCAACGGCGAAAATCTCTATCCTGACGAGCTGGAAGGTGCCTTCGCGACAGTTCCAGGCCTGCAGCGCTATGTCATCTTCGGCCTGTCGGACGGGCTCTACGACAAAATCGCTCTCCTGGTCGAACCGGTTGAAGGCGCTGATCCGCAAGCGCTGGCAGACGCCGTTGCCGAGATTAATCTCACCATGCCGCTCGATCAGCGCGTCGAAAAATTCTTTGTGTCGGAAAAACCGCTCGACCTTTCCGCTTCCGCCAAAGTCAGGCGCAGTCCTGTCGCCGAGGCGGTGGCCGCTGGTGAGTGGCCCTTAACCGAGTATCCCCTCACAGCCAGAAAAAAGGAAGTCACCGCTGAGGCGCCAACCGAGGCAGAGATCCAGGCCTCCTCCTATTGTACGCCCGAGATCGCGGCTGATCCCGCCTTTTTTGAGGTGCGTCAAACCCTTCAGTCATTGATTTCGGAGCTTCTGAACCTGCCCCCCGAAAAGGTACAGCCCTCCTCCTATTTTTCCCAGGACCTGGGCGGCGACAGCCTGCAGAGCATCTCACTGCTCACTCACGCGGAAGTGAAGTTTGGGCTGGCCATCGATGAACGCCTCTTCGACCGTGACTTGACAGTCAACGACATCGCGGCCCTGGTTTTCCGCCGGATCCGAGGCGAATTTGCCGATGGCGCGCGGGGTCCGGGCGGGACAGAGGAAGAACGGGTGGTCACACGCATCCGGACCTTTGAAGAGACTCCCGAATACAAGGCCTTTGCTGAGCGGCGTGACTCGCTGACCGCGGCGCTCGAGATGTTCGGTAATCCTTATTTCATCGCCCAGGACTCTTCGCTGCGTGACGTTTCCTATATCGGCGACCGCAAAATGCTGAATTTTGCCTCCTACAACTATGTCGGCCTTTCCGGCGACCCGGAGGTCAATCAGGCCGCCATTGACGCAGTGGAACAGTACGGTACGTCTGCCAGCGGCAGCCGGTTGATCGCGGGGGAGAAAACAGTTCACCAGGATCTCGAACAAGCGCTGGCAAACTGGAAGGGGACCGAGGATGCCCTGGTCCTGGTTGGCGGTCACTCAACCAATGTCACTTTTGTCGGCAATTTTTGCGGGGAGCGCGACCTGATCCTTTACGATGTCTTGAGCCACAACTCAATCACTGAGGGGATCCGGATGGCCCAGGCGGACGCCCGGCCCTTCCCTCACAATGACTTCGAAGCCCTTGAGCAACTCTTAAAGAACAGGCGCGACCGCTATGAGAAGGTTCTGATCATCATTGAAGGAGCCTACAGCATGGACGGCGACGTGGCTCCCGTTCCGGAATTCGTGCGCATCAAAAAAACCTATGATTGTTTCCTCATGGTTGATGAAGCCCACTCCATGCTGGTACTCGGCCGGACGGGCCGTGGTGTCGACGAACATTTCGGCATCGACCCGAAAGACATAGACATCCACATGGGAACGCTTTCGAAGGGATTCGGGACCTGCGGCGGCTACCTGGCCGGCAGCGGCAACCTGATCGAGTATCTTCGCTATAACCTTCCAGGCTTTGTCTTCTCGGTCGGCATAAGCCCGCCGCTGGCGGCGGCCGTTTTGAAAGGCATCGAGATCATGGAACGCGACTCGAGCCGTGTTGACCGCCTGCGCCGGAATATCCGGATCTTCCTGGATGAAGCGCACCGTTACGGATTGGACACCTGCCTGGCGGAAGAGACCGCTGTCACCCCCATCATGATCGGGTCGGACGAGATTGCCTTCATGCTATCCAAGCAGCTGGAGGACGAGGGAATCATCGTCCCGCCGGCAGTCTTCCCAGCCGTCGCGCGGGGCCAGGCCCGGCTTCGTTTCTGCGTGACAAGCGAGCATACGGAGGAGCAGATCCTATCGGCGCTGGCGACACTTCACCGCCTGATGTCACAGTATCCAGGACTGCTTGAGAAATAGGACGAAGCAATGAAAAGCACGGAACTCTTCAACCAGCGGGCTGATGAATATGACGCCTGGTTTGAGGAGAATCCGCTGATTCTCGAAGCGGAGATTGAGGCGGTCCGCCAGGTGACGCCGTCTTTCAGCCGGGCGCTGGAGGTAGGCGTGGGGACGGGGCGTTTTGCCCAGGCGCTGGGTGTCAAGCTGGGTCTCGAGCCTTCCCGGGCCATGGCGGCTTATGCCCGTGACCGGGGCATCGAAGTGGTCGAGGGTTACGCGGAGGCTCTGCCCTTCGATGACGGGACCTTCGACGCGGTCTTCATGATCACGGTCGACTGCTATCTCGAAGAACTGGCCCCCGCCCTGCATGAGTGCCGCCGGGTTCTCTCGGAAAAAGGCAGCCTGGTCATGGGGCATGTCGATATTGATGCCCCGCTTGGCGCTGTGTACGAGGAAGAACGAGACAAAGATCCCTTCTACCGGGACGCCTATTTTCGCGGAACAAGGAAAGTACTTGACCAGCTTGACCTGGCGGGATTCGAAGTAACCAAAATCCGGCAAACGGTGTATACTTTTGAAAATGTGGTCCAGGAGGTTCGCGAGGGCTATGGCGACGGCGTGTTTGTCGCGCTTTGCGCAGTGAAGCGATGAAGAAGGACACCGTTTACGTAATCTACTGGTTTTTCGCGCTGGCGCCTTTTCTGACGGCACTCCCGCTCTTTTTCCTGATGCCGGAAAATGTCGCGGCCCGCTACTACGCCCTTGCCATACTTGAAAGGCAGGGAACGCGGTGGGAGGTTTTCCTGATTCCGGCAGCCTGGCTGGCGGCCGATATTGTCTTCCATTACGTGCTCAAGCTGGTCGAACGCAGGGCCGATCCACTTCCCATGGGGCTGGTCATTTCGCGGCTGGCCATCGCGGGAACTTTCTGTGCCTTTGCCATCGCGACCGAACTCTTGCTTTACCGGTCGGCCATGATGGTATTCTAGATCCGTAGCGACTGTTTATGAACACTCTATCTTGAAAGGAAGGGTCTCCGGCTATGGCGGCGGAAGCTAAAGGCAAAAAGAATCAGCTCATCTGGCTGCCGCTGCTTCTTTTCTTCCTGCTCACAAGTGTCCTTCTTGCTGCGGGCTGCGGCCCATCCGCTGGAAACGGTTCGCAAAAGGGAAAACTCGAGGTCATCGCGACCACTTTTCCTCCCTTCGATTTCGCGCGCCAGGCAGGAGGCGGGCATGTACAGGTGTCCATGCTGTTGCCGCCCGGTTCGGAAAGCCACACTTATGAGCCGACCCCCAAGGATCTTATCCGGATCAAGTCCTGCGATTTGTTTATCTACAACGGAGGTCCGTCGGATACCTGGGTTGACCGCCTGCTGGAAGCCGCGGAGATCGATCCGGCCAAGACCGTCCGCATGATGGACTATGTGTCATTAATCGAAGAGGCGGAAGAGGGTGTGCTCGAAGCAGAAGAGCATGAAGAAGAGTCCTTGCCCCATCTTCACCATTATGACGAGCATATCTGGACCGACCCCATGAACGCGCTCCGGATCGCGGAAGGGATCGCGGGCCGTATGGAAGCGGCCGATCCCGGCCACGCTGCCGATTACCGCGCCAATGCCGGGCATTATGCCGATCAACTGCGGGCGCTCGACCAGACTTTCAAAGCGATTGTTGAGGCCGGGCCCCGCAGGGAGATTATTGTGGCCGACCGCTTTCCCCTGATCTATTTTACGACCGCCTACAGCCTGGACTACACAGCGGCATTTCCCGGCTGTGCCGCGGAAACCGATCCCAAACCGCGGACCGTGGCAGCCATCATTGAAAGAGTGCGTGAGGAAGGGATTCCTTATATTTTCCACATTGAGTTTTCCAACCAAAAGCTGGCTGACCTGGTGGCCGAAGAGACAGGCGCCCAAAAACTGCTCTTCCACACGGCCCACAATGTCTCAAAAGAGGAGATCGAGAGTGGGGTGACCTATCTTTCGATCATGGAAGCGAACGCGGAAAACCTCCGCAAGGGCCTGGGTGAATGAGCCGGCTGCTGACACTTGACCGGGTCGGCTTTGCCTACGACCGCCGCCTGGTCGTAAGCGACCTGTCCTTCACCCTGGACGAGGGCGACTATCTTGCTGTGATCGGCGAAAACGGATCGGGCAAGACAACGCTCCTGCTCGGCTTGCTCGGCCTGAAAGAGCCCTCAGAGGGCGCCATTGGCCGCAGTGACGCCCTGCGTTCGCACCGGATCGGCTATTTGCCGCAGCAAATACCTGAACAGCGTGACTTTCCGGCGACGGTTCGGGAGATCGTCCTGTCGGGCAGGCTGAACCGCCACGGCTTGATTTCCTTCTACACGGGAGAGGACCGCAAGGCGGCCACTGCCGCCATGCGCCGTCTGGCCCTGGAGGATATGGAATACCGCTCATTTCGCGAGCTCTCAGGAGGGCAGCGCCAGCGCGTTCTTCTCGCGCGGGCCCTGGTCGCAGCTGAAGGACTCCTTTTGCTGGATGAACCGGTTGCCGGCCTGGACCCCATTGTTTCGCACGATTTTTACCGCCTGATCCGGGAACTGAATCAAAGCGGCGTGACGGTTATCATGGTCTCCCACGATATCCACTGCGTGACGCGCGATTCGACGCATGTTTTGCATCTGGGCTATGGACACTACTTTTACGGGACCACGGAGGCTTACATGAACAGTGAACTGGTTGCTTCCTATCTTCCCGGCCGCAAGAACCGGCCAGACGGAGCGGATCAATGACCGGCTTTTTCGTGGATTTCTTTTCTTTTTCCTTTCTCCTGCGCGCCTTGATCGGGGGCTCTCTTGTTGCCTTGTGTGCCTCACTGCTCGGGACCAGCCTGGTCCTGACGCGCTACGCCATGATCGGCGATGGTCTTTCCCATGTCGCCTTCGGGGCCCTGGCAGTCGCCGTGGCTTTTTCCACTTCCCCCCTGCTCGTATCGCTTCCTGTTGTGATGGCTGCGGCCTTCTTGCTCTTACGCCTGAGCAGCAGCGGCCGCCTAAGAGGGGACGCGGCCATCGCCATGCTTTCATCCGCCAGTATGGCGGTGGGTGTCATCGTGATTTCACTGACCAAGGGGATGAATACAGATTTATACAGCTTCATGTTCGGGAGCATTTTGTCCATGACGCGGGGCGACCTGACTATGGCAGTTGCTCTTTCCCTTGCTGTCGCCCTGATCTTCGTCTTTTCTTACAACAAGCTCTTTGCTGTGACCTTTGATGAGAACTTCGCCCGCGCCTCGGGGATAGGGGCGGGGCTTTGGAACGGCCTGCTGGCCGTTCTGGCTTCGGTCACCATTGTCCTTGGGATGCGGATGATGGGAGCTATCCTGATCGCCAGCCTGATCATCTTTCCCCCCCTGTCAGCCATGCGGCTCTGCGGGAGTTTCAAGGGGGTGACCATGGTCTCGGCCCTTTCGTCCCTGGTCTGCTTCGCGACAGGACTCTTTTTATCCTACGGCCTCGACCTGCCGTCCGGCCCGGTCATCGTTCTTGTCAATGCCGGCTGCTTCCTGCTTTTTTCGCTCATCCGCTTTTTGCGGAGGGCACAAGATCGCCGATCACTTCTGAAGCGATAAGAAAGCCGGCTACCGGCGGCACGGTGGGCGTGCTCCCCACAGCCTGCGAAGTCCCATCCGGCTTGACAGGTGTTTCCTTTGAAAAAATGACCTTGACCTTTTCGATGCCGTATTTTTTCAGGCCATGACGGACACGGCGGGCCAGAGGATCCCCTTGTGTGCCGGCCAGATCAGTGACAAGAAGGCGTGAGGGATCCCGGCGGTTGCCCGTGCCCATGGCTGAGATGACGGGGATGCCGCGGCGGTGGGCCGTGGCGATGAGGTCGACCTTGGCGGCAATCGAATCGATGGCATCGACGATGTAGTCGACAGGAGGGCAACGGTCCAGCAAACTGCCAGCTCCGCCCGGTTCGAGGCGTTCCCTGAAGCAGATGACCTGGATGGAGGCATTGATATCCTTGAGGCGGCTGGCTGCTACATGGCATTTTGGCTGTCCGATCGTGCTTTCAAGCGCGTAGAGCTGGCGGTTCAGGTTGGACGGCGAGATGACATCAGAATCGACCAGGATGAGCCTGCCGATCCCCGCGCGCGCCAGGGCTTCAACAGCCCATGACCCGACCCCTCCGAGTCCAGCGACAAGAACTGTTTTACTGCCCAGTATTTCTATGGCCGCATGGGGCCATAGCAGCCGTGTGCGGTCATGCCGGTCTTCTCCCATCTCACTGTCTGCTCCTTGCAAAAGAAAAAATGTTTGGCCACAGTTTACTTCATAAGCGTGCTATCATAAACGGGTCCTCCACGAAAAACAAGGAGGTTGGGGTTCAGATGAAAAAAGCAGATGTAGCTATTATTGGTGCCGGCCTTGCGGGGATTTTCGCGGCCTACGAACTCATCACCAAGAGGCCTGACCTGAAGGTCCTCTTGCTGGATCAGGGTGATCCCATCGCATCGCGCCAGTGTCCAATCCTGGAAGGGAAAGTTAAAAAATGCATTAACTGCAAACCCTGCGCCATCATGCGCGGCTTTGGCGGCGCCGGCGCTTTTTCAGACGGGAAATTCAATTACACGACCGAATTCGGCGGCTGGCTGACCGATTACCTGGAATCGTCCAAGGTGCTCGAGCTGATTGACGATGTCGACGCGGTCAACCGGCAGTTCGGCGCGACCAGTGAGATCTACTCGACGGCCACGCCGGAGGCGGAAGCCATTGGACGCCGGGCCCTCTCCTATGACATCCATCTTTTGAACGCCCGTGTCAAACACCTGGGGACTGAAAACAACCGCAGGATCCTGGAAAAGATCTACGACTGGCTCAATGAGCGCGTGGAGCTGTCCTGCAGGACCGAGGTGGGAAAGATCATTCCCATCAAGGACGGCAAGCCCGTCGATCATCTGAACGGCGTCACTCCGGATTCCTACCAGCTTGAGACGTCAAAGGGCAATGTCGCCTGCGACATTCTGATCGCGGCTCCCGGCCGTTCGGGGGCTGAATGGTTCAGCGACGTTTGCCGGGCGCTTCACCTGCCCATGATCAACAACCAAGTCGATTTGGGGCTGAGAGTTGAACTGCCCGCCCTTGTCTTCAAGGAGATCACAGATGCCATGTATGAAGCCAAACTCAAGTACATGACACGCTGTTACAATGACATTGTCCGCACTTTTTGCATGAACCCCTACGGCTATGTCGTGACGGAAAATACCGACGGCATCATTACAGTGAACGGCCACAGCTACGATGACCCGGCCTTGCGAAGCGACAACACCAACTTCGCGCTTCTGGTCAGTAACCGCTTCACCGAACCCTTCAAGGAACCCTACCGCTACGGCAAGCACATCGCGTCGCTTTCAAATATGCTGGGCGGCGGTGTCATGGTTCAGCGGCTCGGTGACCTCCGTGACGGGCGGCGGACCAATGAGCACAGGATGTCCAAGAGCTTTGTCCGGCCGACCCTGGAGGCGACACCCGGCGACCTCAGCCTGGCCCTTCCCAAACGACATCTGGACAACATAATTGAAATGCTGGAGACCCTCGACAAACTGGCGCCCGGAACGGCCAATGCTGACACCCTCCTTTACGGGGTTGAAGTCAAGTTCTACAGCGCCCGCCTGGAGCTGACCAGGGAGTTCGAGACCGGCCTGCGCAACTTCTTTGCCATTGGTGACGGAGCCGGCATTACCAGGGGTCTTTCCCAGGCGGGGGCGAGCGGTATACACGCTGCCCGGGCCATCCTGCAGAGGATAAACAAGACCAACTGATACCTGTGTTCCGCGTAAAGGACCGGCGGAAGAAAGCGGGCGCCGTGTGGTAAGATGTCAAAGATCCCATGTGGCGTGACAGCACCGTTTAGGGCGGGCTTCAACCGACAGTCTATTGGAATAAAAGAGAATAAAGGAGAATGAAATGGGCTTACTGAAAGCAGCAGGCGGCGCGATCGGCGGAGTGCTGGCCGACCAGTGGCGCGAATTTTTCTACAGCGACGCGCTGGCTGACGACGTGATCGTCAAAAAAGGCCAAAAACGCACCTCCTCGCGCAGCAGCAATGTCAAGGGCGAGGACAACATCATCTCAAACGGATCCATCATCGCCGTCAATGACGGTCAATGCATGATCATTGTTGAGCAGGGCCGGGTCGTTGATCTCAGCGCCGAGCCCGGCGAGTACGTTTACGACACATCGACGGAACCTTCCCTTTTCTATGGTCCGCTCGGAAAAAACATCCTGGCGACCTTTAAAAAGATCGGTCACCGTTTCACCATGGGCGGCGATACGGGCAAGGATCAGCGCGTCTATTACTTCAACACCAAGGAAATGATGAACAATAAGTTCGGCACGGCCAACGCCGTTCCCTTCCGCGTGGTTGACAAGAATATCGGACTCGATGTCGACATTGCCATCAAGGCTTTCGGCGAGTATTCCTACAAGATCGAGGATCCGCTGCTGTTCTATACCAATGTGTCAGGCAATGTGGAAGAGCCTTACACGCGAGGCCGCATGGATGACCAGCTCCGGGCAGAGCTCATGAATGCTCTTCAGCCGGCCTTTGCCAAGATCTCGGCCATGGGTGTCCGTTACAGCGAATTGCCCGGTCACACGGAGGATATTGCCAATGCCCTGAACGAAGTCCTGTCGGAGAAGTGGGGCAACCTGCGCGGCATCAAGGTCGTGTCGGTTGGACTCCAGTCGGTCAAGGCCTCCGAGGAAGACGAGAAGATGATCAAAGAGCTCCAAAAGAGCGCCGTCTTCCGCGACCCGACCATGGCGGCAGCCGGACTGGTCGGTGCCCAGGCCGATGCCATGCGCGCCGCGGCTTCCAACGAAGGCGCAGGCCCCTTCATGGCTTTCGCGGGAATGAACATGGCCCAGATGGCCGGCGGCGGCCAGGCAGGCCAGTTGTTCCAGCAGGGAGCGCAGCAGCAGGCCCAGGCGCCGGTTCCCGTCGGAGTGACGGAGCTACCCGTCTGGAAATGCCCGGAGTGCGGCAAGGCCGACAACACCAGCAAATTCTGCGCCAATTGCGGGACACCCAAGCCGGAAGTGGCCGAATGGACCTGTGAATGCGGGACCACCAATACCGGCAAGTTCTGTGAGAACTGCGGCAAGCCCCAACCGGTTGTCAAGCATTACCGCTGTAACAAGTGCGGCTGGGAACCTGAAGACCCGACCACACCGCCCAAGTTCTGCCCTGACTGCGGTGATGTCTTCGACGAAGCGGACCTGGTCGGAGGCGGGGAAAAAGCGCCGGAAAGCGACGAATAAACAAAACGACAATCAAGTCATCATTGGCGGGCCGCCCCCTTTTCTCTGGCAGGGGGGCGGTCTTTTTATTCTTTTTCTATTGTGGGAATTTCCTGCAGGAAGCCGAAGTCGGGGTGCCTGATCTTGCCGCCGGGGGCGTTCAGCTGTTCCCTGACCAGTTCGGTTGTCTGGCTCTCCAGCACATCAATGTAATGGACGATGGCAGCCGCGACCGTGGTGGGGCGGTCACCGTACTGACCGTGGTGTCCCGCGATGACCGACTGAATCTGCCTGTAAAAACCTTCATCGTAGCGCGAAATAATCTCGTCTCTGATTTCTGTCAAAAATTCAATGCCCCGGACACGATGGTTGGCGAACCAGAACTCCGACAGGTCAAGATCCCGGTACTCGAAAATTTTCCCGATGTCGTGCATGAAAACGGAAAAGGTCAGTAAATCGGCGCTCTCCTGCAGCTCCGGATTATTTTCCAAAAGAGCCGCGAGAATGCGAAGCATCTTGGTTGTGTGATGGGCCAGGCCTCCGATCACATTGTCGTGGTGGCGCACGGCCGCGCCTTCGATGAAGAAGCGGCCTTCGAGCGCGGGCTGGGCCAGGGCAAGATTGACCAGCTCCCAGCATGTATCTGAAACGCCGGTCGCGGTAAGCCTTCTCTTGATGTCCTCCAGGCCCTCCATCAATTGCTGGCGGGGGATACCGCCCATAAAATCGTTTCGGGTGAGGTCGCTGCCCGGGTAGAGGTCGATGCCGCGAACCGTCAGATAGGGGCCGTTGAATTCGGACCCCACCGTCTCCGCGATGTAGATCCCGGGTCCGTATTCAATCACGATATCGTAAATACCCTTGTCCCAGATCCGGAAAGGAAATGTTCGACCCCGCAAATAGAATTCGCCCGTCATGTAATCGTCCCGCTTGCCTGAGCGCAGGTCGGGTTTGTTGTTAATGAGGACGGGTCCGCGCGAGACGCGTCCTTTTTCGATGGCCTGGTTGAGATCTAATATGTCCATGGATTGCTCCTTTTTCCTATCATACCATCTCAGCTGCCGGACGCCGGGGCTACGCGGCCCCGCTTGACTTCAAAGACGGCGTCGTAAAGGGGCGCGGTATCCGGAAAGACAACATGGCTGACCGAGACAAGGGTGACACCCTCCAGGGAAAGCAAGGTGCGCTCGATTCCGCGCGCGACCTCCTCGTCCAGGCTGGCGAAGGCCTCGTCCAGCAGGAGCAGGTCGGCTCTGGCGATCAGGCCGCGGGCAATGGCGATCCGGGCCTTCTCCCCGCCCGAGAGATTCTTGCCGTTGTCCAGGATGGTGTAATCAAGGCCACCGGGCAATGAGGCCAGGAGGCTGGACAGGCCCGCGCCCTCAACCGCCCGCATGATATCGTCCTCATTGTAGTCTTTGAAGAGGGTCAGGTTGTTGCGCAAGGTATCATCGAAGAGAAAGACATGCTGCTCGACATTGGCCAGGTGTTCGTAATAGGATTCCCGGGTGATGTCGCGCAGGTCCCGGCCGTCGATTAAGACGGCGCCTTCTTCAGGATTGAAGTACTTGCGTATTAAGCGCAGGACCGTTGACTTGCCGCCACCCGACGGTCCCACCAGCAGATACTTGCCGCCCTGCCGCAGTGTGAAAGAGGCGTGGCGCAGTACTCTGTTCTCACCGTAGGCAAAGGAGACATCATCGAATTGAAGGGCCCGGTCAAAGCTATGGAGGATTTCGGTTTCAAGCTCCTTCTCCTTGTTCTCCAGCGACTCTTCCATGCGCTGGAAGACGGGCCTCTCCGACCGGATCATAGGCAGCCTTTCCGAGACCATGTAGAAGGCATTCATGATGTTGGAAAAACCGTTGATGATCAGGATCAGCCCCCCTGTCGTGGTAAGTCCGGTCCGGACGGCGAACATGGCGGCAACGAGCAGGGCCGAGATCATAATTCCGAACAAGGCATTGTTTCGGACATTGACAAGGGTCTCAGCCTTATCGAGTTCAAAGCGTTTTTGCTGGACCGCCGAACTCTTTCGGTCGAAATCCTCGGTTACCTTGTCCTCGAGATTGTTGTTGCGGATGATGCGGAAGGCGGAAAGAACCTCCCGGATGTAGATGGTGTATTGCTGCAGGAAGTCGGAACGCTCGCCCTCATGTTTTTCGAGCCTCCGGCCGGAGCGAAGCGCCACATAGGCAATGATGAAACCGGGGATCAGGGCCAGGACTGCGACTGCCCAGTGGACCCCAAGAAGGATGATGACGCCTGCCAGGGCACTGAAACCCCGCCTCAGGATCTCGTGCAGGGAGATGAAGTAGCGCTGTTCCACCGAGTTCATGTCGTTGGTGATGTTGGAAAGATAAAGGGCCAGGTGCTCACTTTGGAATTCGCTGATGTTTTTGGAGAAAACCCGGTCGATGTAGCGGCCTTTCATGGTCTGATTGACAAGCCGGACATAGCGTCCCCGCATCCAGGCAGAAAGCAGGTCAACCGGTATAAAGGCAGCAACGCCGAGCAGCATGGGCAAGAGGATGATTTTGAGCCTGCCGGGATCGCCCGCCAGGGCGGCGTCCATACTCTCCTTGATCAGGAGCATGAGCAAAACGTTGAGGGCTGACGACAGCAACATGGGGATGGCAGTCGGGAGCAGTCTCCAGCGTATCCGCCGGACGGTCTGTTTCAGGTCCGGTGGAAGCGGAGCCTGGGCCTGCTTTTTCTTGGTGCTTCCCCTGGCCATCAAACCGCCCCCTTGAAATAATCGCCTGGCTTCCAGACAGAGAGGGCTCCGCCTTCAATTTCCAGGACCTTGTCATAGCCTTCCGTTACGCCTTCGTAGTAGCGGTGCGAGATGGAGATTACCGTGGCGTCGAGCGACAGCAAGGTTGCTTCAACGTGACGGCCCAATTCTTCATCCAGGTTGGAAGTCGCCTCGTCGGCCAGAAGGAGCACGGCCCGCTTCAGGATGGCGCGGGCAATAGAGACGCGCTGGCGCTCGCCTCCCGACAAATTCTTTCCGTTTTCCTCCAACTGTGTTTCCAGACCCAGGGGCAGCCTTTCAACCAGCTCCCGCAGGCCGGCCCGGTCGATGGCGCTTCCCAGATCCTCCTGACTGTAATCACCGAAGAGGGTCAGGTTGTTTCTTAAGGTGTCCTCGAAGAGGAAGACATCCTGGTAGACCTCCGCGATGCCGCGATTGAGCGGGAGGGGATCGATTGTTTTCAGCTCCCTGCCGTCGTAGCGGATTTCCCCCCCGTAGGAGTTGTAGACACCAGCCAGCAAATTGAGCAGGGTGGTTTTGCCTGAACCGGAAATCCCCTTGAGCAAAATTTTCTCACCTTTTTCTATCCTGAAAGAGGCATTGCGCAAAACGGGCCGGTCCTCATAGGAGAAAAAGAGCTGGTCGGCCTCGAGGCCGTGGTCGAGAGCGAAGGGCAGGGTTCCCAAAGGAGCAGGCACCTCTTTTTCATCAGGGCTGCCTTTGACAATCCGGTCAAAAATGGCCTGGCTGGCCCGCAGCTTGTTCAGATGAGGGAAAACCTGAACCATGCCCCAGATGGCCCGCTGGGTGATCTGTGTCATGAAGATACCCTGCGGCAAGGAAAGCTTGCCGGACACCAGGCCGGTTCCCACGTAGAAAAAAGACAGGACGGTGAAGATGAGGCCCAGGGTTTCCATGGTCCCGCTTTGGAAATAGTCGAAGATGTTGAAACGCATTTTTATGTTTTCAAGGGCGGTTACGTAGCCCATGGATTTTTCCCGGAAGGGCGCTTCCACCCGGTTGAGTTTCAGGATCTCCAGACCGGCGAAAACATTGGACATCTGTTGGGAGAAGTCCTTGTTGGCATCCGATTCCTTCTCTTTGAGCTCGACAATCTTCTTTTGGAAACCCCTGCCTAAAAGCGCCAGAAGGCCTGTCGCCAGCGTACAGGCCAGGCCGTACCACCAGTCGAAAAAGAGAAGAATGCCAAGCGTCAACAGGGTCAGGCCGCCGTTGAAGATGACATTGAGCAGGGAAAGGAAAAAATCGTTCTCGAAGATGTTTAGGTCATTGACCAGAAGTGACAGGTAATGGTCACGGGACTTACGTGAAAAAACCCGGACGGGCAGGCTCAGGATATGGCGGAAGCCCCGCTTGCGGACATCGAGCAGGACGTCGCGCATGAAGCCGATGCGCAGTCTTCTTGAGATCCAATGGAAGGCGGACGGCAGCAGCATGGCCGCGACCAGGATGGCGATCCGGGAACTGATTTCCGTCCTTGTCCGGGCCTCAAGAAGGGTAAAAGAAAAACCCAGGACCCCCTCCATGATCAGCTGCTGGAGGATGGGCAGGAAGGAGGCAAAGAGATAAACCATGAAGCCGCGTTTGCGGCTCCATAACAGTTGGTAAATTGTGCTTGGCTGATCTTGTTCCATCACAAGCTTAGAATTCCGTGACAGCAGCCCAGGGTGTCTCCGGGTAGATGTAGCGGTGGATGGGCGGCATGGAATTGTAGACCCGGTCTATATCGACCGCGCCGAAACCGCCGGCCAGCTTGCGGTAAGTGCCCTTCAAAAGGACAGCCTCCATATCAAGATTGGCCGCGAACAAGGAGGCCCGGTCACCGTCTTTCAGCCCCTCTCCCAGTTTTTTGTAGGGCGCCAGGGTCAACAGAATACGGCTTTTAGACACGGACTTTCCCTGGATGACAGGAAGGAGACGGGGGTAGCCATCGGATCCGGTGAAGCCCAAAAAGAGCAGGGTGCCCGCCTTGGCCGTGTGCTGACGTGTCCAGGGGTTGAATACCTGATTCTCCCGGCCGCGGAAAAAAGGTCCGCCCAGGATGACACGGACCATATTGGCCCCGATCCCCGCCATGTTGAGTTTGCGCTTTTCAGAGATCTCCCGCAGTTTGGCGTAGTGGACCGTGTGGACGCCGAAATAAGTATTGAAGCGAAAGAGGGTCATCTCGTTGAAGGCGATGTATTCAGGTCCTTCCGTCTTTTTGTCATAGAAATCCATGGTCCCGGTCCAGAACTCTTTTGCCAGGTTCATGATGAGGAAGCCCGCTTGTGGCCGCTCATGGAAGAACTCCTTGCTCAAGCCCTTGACGAATTCACCGACCACCATTTCATCGTCCCCCCGGTTCATCAGTGATGACAGGAGGGTGATGTGGACGTCTTTTTGTTCATCGTGCGTGGCGATTAAAGCCACCTTGTAGGGGGACGCGAAATCCTTGGCGTCGCGTTCAACATTAATCTTCTTCATCTAGACCTCTTCCTTCTGTCACGATCCCAGCTTAGAAACCGGTTCGCGCCCCGTCAAGGGACCGCGGGTTGTATTGGCACCTTTAAATCAACTGCCAGTTGTATTTGTTGTCACTTTCTGGTTGTGTACCGTTTCCAGCCTGGTATTGCCTGTCGCAAAGGCATGGCTACAGCCTTCCTTGCGGGCCATGGTTTCCAGTTCCCTCATCCGGCCGCCTGTCATCAGGGGAACCCCGGCAAAAGCCCAGGTCCCTCCCAGGCGCGCGTATTTATCTCCGCAGAGGTTGTTGAAGGCGCAAAGTTCCCAGCGGTCGGCCCTGCCATGGATGAAGCGGGCCAGAGACCGGATGTTTTCGTCGCTGTCGGTGGCGCCCGGGATAATGGGTGTTCTCACCCAAAGAGAGAAACCCAGTTCGTCTTTTTTTGCTGCCAGGTAATCGAAATTGTCCTTGATGCGCTGGTTGCCGGCCCCGGTCCACTTTCGATGCGCCTTGTCATCAAAGAGTTTGAGGTCGTAAAGGACCAGGTCGGTCCAGGACAGAACCCGGTCGAGCGATTCCCGGCTGCAAAGGCCTGAGGTGTCAATGGCCGTATGGATGCCGTTTTCTTTCAGTTTCCGAAGAAGTTCGGCCGCTTCGGCCACCTGGCTCATGATCTCACCGCCCGACAGGGTGACGCCGCCGTCTTCGCCGAAATAGGCGGCATCTTTAAGGAGCTCATCCAGGAGCTCATGGACCGTCCGGTCTTCTCCTTTGGTCTCAATGGCCCGGGTGGGACATGCCTCAGCGCAAAGCAGGCAGAGGCCGCATCGATCCCGGTCGATGACAAGGCCCTCATCAGTCAGCTCCAGGGCCTGCTCGGGACAGGCGGAAACACAGGTCCCGCAAAGGATGCAGCGCTCTCCCAGCCACTCGATCTGGTAGGCTCCCGACAAACTTTCCGGGTTATGGCACCAGGCACAGGTCAATGGACAGCCCTTGGCAAAGAGGGTTGTCCGAAGCCCCGGGCCGTCCTCGGTCGACATGCGCTGAATGTTCAAAATCCGCATGGTTCAGTATTGCAGATGGCTTTCGCGCGCGATGATCTCGTCCTGGAGCTCCTTGCCGATGGAGGTGAAATAGGCATTGTAACCGGTGACCCGGACCAGGAGGTGGCGGTAGTCGGAAGGGTGGGCCTGGGCCTCTTTCAAGACCTCGGGGTCCAGCATGTTGATCTGGAGCGCCGTCCCCCCATTCTCACAATAGCCCTTGAGGAAAGACTTGAGCTTGGCCTTGTGTTCCGGACTCCGGACCAGGGAGGCATTGAAGGTGATGGTGTGGCTGGCCCCGTTGGGCAGGACATTGACAAAGTCGCCGCAGTCAGTCTTGCCGCCCAGGGCCGTCCCTACCGAGTTGCTGTTGGCGGTGGGCCCGTTCAGGTCGGCTCCGTTGGACGGACAGATGGCGTTGGACAGGAACTGATTTTCGGTCCGGCCGTTGGCGCTGGCCTTCATGATGTAGCCCGATCCGATCCAGTAATTCCAGGACAGCATGCCCGGCCGGAATTGACGGTTGGTGGATTGGGTCTTGTGTTTCCAGACCTCATCCGCCCAGATCCGCATGACCTCCCAGGCCAGGGCGTCACTTTCGTCATCATCGCGCCCATATTTGGGCGCCCGGTGCAGGGCCTTGGCCTGGAGCACCTCATGGCCTTTCCAATCGTCCTTCAAGGCCTGAACCAGCTCTTCCAGGCTGCACTCTTTGTGGTCGTAGACCAGGTACTTGACTGCCAGCAGGGAGTCGACCGTGGTCGCGTAGGTCACGCCTTCCATGGTAGTGTAGGAAAGCTCGGCGCCGCCCTGGGTCACGTCCAGGCCTTGTTCAATGCAGCCTTTGACCAGAAGAGACAGGTATGGGGTGGGGTGGTAGGCGGCCCGGATGGACTCGCTCATCTCGTAGGTGTCCACCATCTTTTTGACGATGAAGCGGGTCTGTTCGACGTAAGCGTCAAAGAATTTTTCCCAGCTGTCGAGCTCGGACAGGGCGCCGGTCCGGGGACCCTCCTGTTTGATCCGGCTCCACTTGCCGGTCATGGGATCCAGGTAGGGAAGCATGTCACAACCGTTGCCGTAGACCAGCTCCATGGCCTTGAGCAGGTTGATGTTGTTGTCCACGGTACCCGAGCGGTCATTGCCCACCATGGTGTTTTCCAGGCAGCCGACGGCGGCGTAATCAAAGACATTGTCCTCATTGATCAAGTCCTTTTGGTCCGACCGGTCGGCCTGGAGCAGCATGCCCGCCACGGAGCGCTCATCAAAATTCAAAAGGAAGGGCGCGCCCTGGCTGCCGGAGACCATTTCGACAATGACATCGAGCAGGCGGTCGGGGCTCTTGCGGTGGAGCCGGACATTGGGCTTGGGTTCCAGGATGGGGCTCATGGCCTCGATGACATCCAGAAGCAAATAGGTCAGTTCATTGGTTTTGTCCTCGCCGTCCGTTCCCAGGCCCGACAAGTTGAAGAGCTGGCCAAAACCGGCCGTGATCCCCTGGTTGCCCCCAACCCGGATCTGGGCGTCGTAGGCAGTATTGCAGTGGATCCAGAAGCAGCCCAGGATATCCTTCATCTCCTCATCGGTCATGCCCTGATCCCTGGAGATCAGGTAATAGGGATAGAGGAACTGGTCCAGCCGGCCAAAGGAGACGCCCGGCCCCGGATATTTCTCATCCGACATGACCAGCATGTGGGTGAACCAGAGCGACTGGACGGCCTGGTGGAAGTCTTTGGCCCCTTCCCAGGGGACTGTCCGCATATTATCGGCCATGACACGGAGCTCAGATGCCCGGTCCGGATCTTCTTCCTGCCCAGCCAGGGTATCGCAATGCGCGGCGTACTTGTCCGCCAGCTCTTTTGGCATCAGGCAGGCCGTCTTCATGGCGCGCAGCACCCCGCCCCTGGATCCGGCTTTTTCTTCTTCGTTCAGCTTCCCGTAGGCCTCTTCGATCTCTTCATATACCTTGCCAAAGCCGTCACGGATGATCTTTTCGTAATCGGGGATCAGGTGGCCGCTGGTGGCTCCGCAGTTGCCGTAACCGTGGGTGTGCAAAAAGAGGACCGCTTCCCTGGCCTTTTTGGTCAGCCGGTTGCGTTCTTTTTGCTCTTCCCTGGTCAGGCACATGGAGTACTGAAGATTGAACTGGGCACCGCACAAAAGATCGCCGGGAAGGATCTCGACCGGCATGTGCCGGGTGACGACTTCCTTGGTAAACCAGGCCTTGCGCTCGGGGATGGACCAGCTGAAGAAATCGTCCGGCACAAGAACCTTCTGGGCGCTTTGCCGGCAGGACACAGTAAAGGAGTTCATGAAAGAATACATCTCGGGGACGATGTAGTAGGTGAGTTCATCGAACTGGACATCCCAGGGTGTACCAGTTGTGTAGACCAGGTACTCGTTGTTCCACTTGCGGCCGGTCCCCGTGAAATAATAGTCCCTGAGCCACTTGACGCGCGGCGAAAGAAGGCCCGGCTCCTTGATGGCGTTGGCATATTTGAGAGTACTCATAAGAATATCCTTTCCTGAAAAGAGTGGCCCGATCGGCTCATGGCTTTTTCTCATTATACTCAATCGTTTCCTGTAAACGATGTAATTGACATATGACATTAATGGGAATATAATCAATTTAGTAAATGACATATGCCGATTATGGCAAATGAAAAGGAGGCTAAAATATGCCACGCAGAGATGGAACAGGACCCATGGGCTATGGTCCCATGACGGGCTGGGGCATGGGCCCCTGCAGGGAACAGGGATACGGCTACGGGCGCCGCGGGCGCCGGATGGGCCGCGGCCGCGGAGGCTACGGCTTTGGTTACGGTTATGGCCGCGGTTTCGGCCCGGGCTATGGTTACGCAGCCTACGATGACCGCAGTGAACGTGAGATTTTGGAAGAAGAAAAAGAAATCTTGCAGGAGCGTCTGGACTACATTTCAAAACAACTCGAAAGCGAGTAAAATGGTCGGGGGTGACCGGTCATCCGGTTATCCCCCCATTACTTATTTGAGGTGAATCATCGTGGCCAGACCCATGAAATGGCGGAGAGTATGCCAGCTGCCGCAGATCAGCCGTTTTGGGCCGCTGGGAGTCGGGGCAGGCGGGCGCGAACACGTTCGGATGACCGTCGACGAATACGAGACCATCCGGCTCATCGACCAGGAGGGTTTCAACCAGGAAGAATGTGCCCGGCAGATGAATGTGGCCCGTACGACCGTCCAGGGTATTTATGTCAGAGCCAGGCAAAAGATCGCCGATTCGCTCGTCAATGGGAAAGTACTGATTATTGAGGGAGGCGAATACCGGCTGTGTGAAGGCCCTGAAGGCGTGTGCGGTCCCGGCTGTCTGCGTGATGGCCGCGGCCGGCGGATGCGCGGGAATCGCGGCCGGCGCGACTGATGATTTACTCGGACATTGTTATTGACCATTTCATGAGCCCCAGAAACGCCGGCACCATGCCGGACGCGGATGCCGAAGGAAGTGTGGGTGACCCCTCATGCGGTGATTGCCTGGTCATCTACATAAAAGTAAAAGATAACCGCATTGACGACATTTCCTATCTGGTCTTCGGCTGCTGCGGCGCCATCGCGACCGCCAGCATGACATCGGAGCTGGCAAAGGGAAAGACCCTGGAAGAGGCGCTCGCTATTACCGAGGATCATGTCGTCGAGGCGCTCGGCGGCCTGCCTGAAAGCAAGATTCATTGCTCCTTGATGGGAGTGGCAGCGCTTCGCAAGGCAATTGCCAATTATTATGAAACAAATGAAATAAAGGAGAAATCCATGAAACTAGCCATACCGGTTGACAGTAACAGCCTTGAATCCAATGTCTGTATGTCCTTTGGGCGCGCGCCCTATTACCTGATCCATGATACGGAAAGCGGGGAGAATCAATTTGTGGTGAATACGGCCGCCCAAAGCGCCGGGGGTGCCGGCGTCCGCGCCGCGCAGATTGTCGCCGACCAGAAGGTCGACCTGCTTCTGACCCCGCGCTGCGGCCAGAATGCCGCTGAGGTTCTGCTTGCGGCCAATATCAGGATTTTCAAAACAGAAGGTGATTCGATCAAGGGTAATATTGAAGCTTACCTGGCGGGGAAACTGGCGGAGCTCGACGAGATTCACGCGGGGCTCCACGGCCACTAAGTGTCCATGAAGATCGCTGTATTAAGCGGAAAGGGCGGGACGGGGAAAACCCTGGTATCCGTCAACCTTGCCGAGCTGGCCGGTGAAGCGCTTTACCTGGACTGCGACGTCGAGGAGCCGAACGGCTACCTCTTCTTCAAGCCGCAACAGCTGGAGTCCCAGGCGGTCACTGTGAAAATCCCTGTGGTCGATCAGGAAAAATGCACCGGCTGCCGCCAATGCGTCGATTTTTGCCAGTTCAACGCTCTGGCCTATATCAAAGACCGCCTGATCGTATTCGAAGAGATTTGCCATTCATGCGGAGGCTGTGTCCTGGTCTGCCCTGAAAAGGCTTTTACCGAAAAAGATAAGGAGATCGGCAGGATTGAGCGCGGTGTATCCGGTCATGTCCAGGTCCATACCGGTATCCTGAATCCAGGGGAGGAGTCAGGGACTCCCATCATCAACTGCCTTTTGGGAGACAGTGATGACCATTCGGATCTTCTCACTGTGATTGATTGCCCGCCTGGCACATCCTGCATCGTCATGGATACGGTTGCCGGTGCTGACTATTGTGTCCTTGTGGCGGAACCAACCATTTTCGGCGCCCATAACCTGGCCATGGTCCACGAGCTGGTGACCCTGATGGGAAAACCGTTCGGTGTTGTATTGAATAAAATCCAGGAAGGTGACAACCCCTCCGGGCAATTCTGTAAGGATAAAGAAATACCGGTTCTGGGGAGGGTTCCCTTTGATCAGAAGCTGGGTCTTCTCAATTCGAACGGGGCCATTGCTGTCAGAGAAGATGAAGCTTACCGGAGGATCTTTTCCGATTTGCTGGCGGCGATTCGAAAGGAGGCCGGCCTGTGAAAGAGCTCCTGATCCTGAGCGGCAAGGGCGGGACGGGAAAGACCACCGTCGCCAGCGCCTTTATCCGGCTGGCGGAAGCCAGGGCCTATGCCGATTGCGATGTTGAAGCGCCCAATCTCCACCTGGTCGCCGGCCACACAAGCCAGCCTGTCCGCAGGGATTTTTATGGCCTGCCCAAAGCGGAAATCGATCCGGATCTCTGCATCCAGTGCGGTTTGTGCGCCGAACATTGCCGGTTCAAGGCCATCCGCGTTGAAGAGACCTACATAGTCGATCCCTTTGCCTGTGAAGGCTGCGCCGTCTGTCACCATGTCTGTCCGGCCGGGGCCGTCACCATGGTACCGGCCTCCTCGGGGACCTTGATGCTTTACAAGGATGATGAAGGAGTATTTTCAACGGCTCAGCTCAAGATGGGCAGCGGCATGTCAGGCCTGCTGGTGGCGGAAGTGAAGAAGCAGCTGCGGGAGGAGGTGGCCTCCAGGGATTTTGCCATCATTGACGGATCACCCGGCATCGGCTGTCCTGTCATCGCCTCCCTGAGCGGCGTTGACACCGTGCTGGTCGTCGCGGAACCTTCCCTGTCAGGGATCAGCGACATGGAACGCGTCATTGACACAGCGCTGAAGTTTGGAACCAGGATCGCGGTTTGTGTCAATAAATACGATGTGAACCCGGAGAGGACGGAAGAGATCAGGCGTTTTTGTGAAAAGGAGAATCTGGCTTTTGTCGGTGTCATCCCCTTTGACAAGGCAGCAGTCAGTGCCATAAACGAGGGGAGGACAATCGTCGACTTTGATTGTCCCTCCGGGGAGGCGGTGCGGTCGGTCTATCGAAAGACCATGGCCCTGCTTCTGGAAGAATAGGCGGTTAGGATCATGATTGTTAAAACACTGATGGAAAATACGGCGCGGAGCCCTTCACTGGGGTGCGAACACGGCCTCAGTCTTTACATCGAAGCGCTGGGCCGCCTGATCCTCTTCGACACGGGCGCCAGCCCGCTCTTTATTGACAACGCCCGTAAAATGGAGGTCGACTTGTCGCAGGTCGAATTCGTGGTTGTCTCCCACGGCCACTATGACCATGGCGGCGGTCTGGACGCATTTTTTGAAATCAATGACCGGGCGGAAGTCTTCATTCATCCAAAAGCCTTCGGCGGCTATTACGCCCGAAAAAAGGGGCAGACCCGGTTCATCGGAATCGATGAGAAGCTGAAAGACAAGAAACAGATTGTTTTCACTGCCGACCGCTTCACCATCACGCGGGGTATCCGGGTCTTTTCCAAAGTGGAGCAGGCGGAGCCCCTTCCATCCTCCAACCGCGACCTGCTGAAAAAAGAAAAGGGGGAACTGCTGGACGACGATTTTGTCCACGAACAAAATCTGGTCATCGAAGAGGGACAAAAGATGGTTCTCTTCACCGGCTGCGCCCACAATGGCATCGTCAATATCGTCCGGCACTTCCATACCATCAAGGGACGCTACCCCCATGTCGTGATTGGCGGCTTCCACCTGGCCAAAAATGATGAGGATCGTGAGAGCGATGAGGAAATTGACAGGATCTCGGCCTTCCTTGTTTCGACGGGAGCCAAGTACTACACTTGTCACTGTACGGGCCTGGTTCCTTATGGAATCCTGAAGGAAAAAATGGGTGACCGGATCGATTATTTGGCGGCCGGTGACATCCTGGAGATTTGAGAGGCGGACAATGGCTGAAAACTGTGATCACAACTGTGCCCAGTGCATGGAGGAATGCGCCGACCGGACAGCGGCGCCCCATGACTTTTCTGAGAAGCTTCACCCCCTGAGCAGTGTCAAAAAAGTCATCGGCGTGGTCAGCGGCAAGGGAGGCGTCGGCAAGTCACTGGTGACATCGCTTCTGGCGGTGGCCATGAACCAAAGAGGCTACCGGACTGCCATCATGGACGCCGATATCACGGGTTCTTCCATCCCGAAAATGTTCGGCATCAAGGAGCGGGCCAGGAGCAGCGAAAAGGGTCTTTTCCCCGTCCGAAGCCGGACCGGGATCGAGATCATGTCCATGAATGTCCTCCTTCAAAAAGACACCGACCCTGTCATTTGGCGGGGGCCTCTCATCGCTGGAGTTGTCAAACAATTCTGGACCGACGTCATCTGGCGCGACATCGACTGCATGTTGATCGACATGCCACCCGGGACCGGCGATGTTCCGCTGACTGTCTTTCAGTCCATTGCCGTGGACGGCATCGTGGTCGTGACCTCGCCCCAGGAGCTGGTGGCCATGATCGTCGAAAAAGCGGTCAAAATGGCCGCCATGATGCAGATTCCCGTCGTCGGTGTTGTTGAGAATATGTCGTATTTTCTCTGCCCTGACAATGGGAAGGAATACAGGATATTCGGCGACAGCCACGTTGATGAAATCGTAAAAGCTCACCAACTGAAAGTCCTCGCCCGCATACCGATCGAACCGTCGATCGCCTCTGCTTCAGACGAGGGGAAGATAGAAGACCTGGAAGCCGGCTGGCTGGATCCGCTGGCTGATCAAATTGAAAAAATGGAGAAAAAAGATGATTAAAATCGCGGTAGCAAGCGATGGAAGCATGGTAACAGAGCATTTTGGCCATTGCCAAAACTTCAATTTCTTTGAAGCGGAAGATGGACAGATCACCGGGGGCCAGCTCGTAGCCAATCCGGGACACCGCCCCGGGTTTTTGCCCAATTTCCTGCATGAACAGGGCGTGGACGTCATCATATCCGGAGGGATGGGGGGCGCGGCTGTCGATATCTTTAACAGCCACGGCATCGAAGTTGTGGTCGGTGCACGAGGCGATGCCAGAGCCGCCGCTGAAGCCTACCTTCAGGGTGAGCTGGTCTCGACGGGATCAGTCTGCCGTGACCATCAGCATCACGACGAATGTGAGGAGTAAAGGCGAGCCTTTAGCCGGCCGGTTTCAAAGGGAGCCGTCTTCCGGGTAGCCGAGCAGGCGGCGCAATTCCCCGCTCACATTGCCGCCGGCCTTTGCCCTGGTCTTCAGCAACTGGTAAGCCGCCAGGACGTCAGCGTCCCGGCAGAAAAGAAAGATGGTCTTTCCTTCGACTGAATCCCCCGGAGTCAGGCTCGTGCGGGGGAACTCTTTTTCCTCATAGAGGACCAAGCCGTATTTTGCCGCGCTTTTCACGGCCAGGACCTTGACTTGAGAGGCCAGCGGCTCCTCCAGGGGCGCGCTCAGGGCCAGGGATTTCAGGCCTCCCGCCACCATTTCACAAAAAGCTTCAATGGCCCCGGTGTAATAAGATACGGGTTCCAGGCCCAAAGGCAGATCGTGGTGGTCACTCATCCAGTCACCTGCCTTTTTTTTGCAGCTGCGCCAGCATGTCTGCGGTCATGGCGGCCAGGTCGTAATCCGGCTTCCAATCCCATTCCTGACGGGCGCAGCTGTCATCCATGGCATTGGGCCATGAATCGGCGATGGCCTGTCGCGCGGGATCCACCTTGTAGGTCAGTTCAAAGCCGGGGATATGATTTTTGATCTCGGCCCCGATTTCTCCGGGTGAAACGCTCATGGCGGAAATATTGAAGGCGTTGCGGTGTCTCAGGCGTGCGGGGTCGGCTTCCATGAGCATGGTGAAGGCCTTGAGGCAGTCGGGCATGTACATCATGTCCAGCTTGGTACCGGCCGCGATGTAGCTTTCGTAGCGGCCCTGGCTGATCGCTTCATAGTAGATGTGGACCGCGTAGTCCGTGGTGCCCCCGCCCGGCAGCGTTTTATAGGAGATCAGGCCGGGCAGGCGGACTCCCCGTGTATCAACACCGAACCGGTGGTGGTAATAGTCGCAAAGGAGTTCACCGGCCACCTTGGTGACCCCGTACATGGTGTTGGGCCGCTGAAGCGTGTCCTGCGGTGTCTGGTCGGGCGGCGTTGACGCGCCGAAGGCGGCGATTGAGCTTGGTGTGAAAACGGACAGCTTGTTTTCCCGGGCAACCTCCAGAACTTTATAAAGGCCGTTCATATTGACATCGAAGGCGCGCTGCGGGATCTCTTCGCCGGTCGCTGACAAAATGGCAGCCAGGTGAACGACCGTATCGATATCGTAGGCCCTGACGATGGCGGCAAGCCGCTGGGCATCGAGGACATCGAGTTGTTCAAAGGGGCCTTCCCCGATCACTTCGGGGACATCCTTGCGGATCAGGTCCGACGCGATCACCCGGTCCCTGCCGTATTCTTCGCGGAAGTGGCAGGTCAGTTCCGTGCCGATCTGTCCCAGGCTTCCCGTAATCAGTATCCTTCTCATAATCCCCCCGATTCAGATGACTGTACGACAGGCGGTGCCTTTATCTATGAATTCATGACTCCGATCTGATCCGGGATGATCAAGACCGCTTCAGTTTTTGACTGGATTTCCCCGACGGTCACGCCAGGCGCCAATTCTTTCAAAACAATGCCCTGGTCCGTCACTTCCATGAAGCCCAGTTCTGTCACGATCAGGTCAACCTCATGGGTTGCCGTCAAGGGCAGCCTGCATTTTTTCAAAATCTTTGGGTCCCCGTTTTTCGTCACATGCTCCATGGCAATAATGACCTTCCTGGCGCCCGCGACCAGATCCATGGCGCCGCCCATGCCGGGCACCATCTTGCCTGGAATCATCCAATTGGCCAGATTGCCTTCCTGATCGACTTCCAGGGCTCCCAGGACCGTTGCGGCCAGGTGGCCGCCCCGGATAATGGCGAAGGATGTCGCGCTGTCAAAGCAGCAGCCTCCCGGCAGGATGGACACGGGATTTCCGCCCGCGTCGACGATGTCGGGATCCTCCTGACCCGGTTCGGGAACAGGCCCGACACGGATGAAACCGTTCTCCGACTGCAGGACAATGTGGACATCGTCCGGCACATAGTTGGCAACCGAGGTTGGCAGTCCGATCCCCAGATTGACAACATCATTGTCCTCAAAAATCCTGGCGACGCGGCGCGCTATTCTCTCACGCGGATTCACAGCCTGCCTCCTTCCTGACGACGAGGTCGACGAAGACACAAGGGGTCATCACTTCGTCCGGATCAAGTTCGCCGGCTTCGACAATCTCTTCCGCCTCCACGATGACAAGGCCGGCCGCCATGGCCATGAGCGGGTTGAAGTTCCTGGCCGCCCGCCTGTAGACGAGATTGCCGGAAGTGTCAGCCTTGTGGGCTTTGAGCAGGGCCACATCGGCCCCGATGGGGCGCTCCAGGATGTATTTTTTCCCCTCAAACTCCATGATCTGCTTGTTCTCTTCAACGATGGTCCCAACTCCGGTTGGCGTCAAAAAACCGCCCAGGCCGGCACCGGCGCAGCGGATCTGCTCTGCCAGCGTTCCCTGGGGAATCAGCTCCACTTCGATCTCCCCGGCGTTCATCTTGTTGCCCGTTTCCCGGTTGGTCCCGATATGGGAAGCGACCACCTTCCTGACCTTATTGCAGGAAACCAGTTTGCCAACCCCCCTGTCGGCAAATCCAGTATCATTGGAGATAAGAGTCAAGTCCCTGATGTCGCTGTCGACAAGGGCGTCGACAATACCCTCGGGCGTACCGACGGTCATGAAGCCTCCCACCATGACGGACTGGCCGCTCCTGATCCGGGACAAGGCTTCTTCCATAGTCACGACTTTGTTCATTGGCGCCTAACCTTTCTATTCTGTCTTCTTGCTTTGCTATTTTTGGGCAACCGCCCGCAGCCACCTGATTCCCTCTGCATTGTACCATCATGAAAACAAGCGGCGGAGCTGAAGCCGGTGA
>CAZSFQ010000014.1:0-36108 GCA_964606165.1 uncultured Mageeibacillus sp. | reverse complement strand
TCTATGAAATTGAGAGCGTTCAGCCGATTGACATGTTCCCGAGGACAACGCACGTAGAATCGATTGTACATTTGTCCCGTAAAATGCCTGTCGCGACCATTAAGGTCAATTTGGACATTGAAAAATAGCAGCATATCAATGAAGTATGCGAAAGGTAATCAAAACAAGGCAAGTGCAATACATGAATTTTGGAGAGATGGAAATCATTTTAGTTCAAAGGAGCTAATCGATGGCTAAGGTTTTACACGAAGATTTAATCTACGATATCCTTTCAGTGGTCGAAGAAATACCGGAAGGCAAGATCGCCACATACGGGCAGATCGCCCGGCTTATCGGCCGGGACAAGAACTCCCGCCTTGTCGGGAAAGTGCTGAGCATGTCACAATACTATGGTGACTACCCCTGCCACCGAGTCGTGAGCCACGCCGGCCGGCTTGTGCCCGGCTGGAGGGAGCAGCAGTACCTGCTGGAGTCCGAGGGTGTCACTCTGAAGGATGATGGTCACGTCGACCTGAAAAAATACCAGTGGGACTGCTGACAGCCCCGCTGTCATTAACAAATGATTTAATTAGTCAGGTGCCTGGCACTGCCAAAAACGGGGGATATTCATGGATGAGAAAGAAATCAAGGTTTTAAACGACATCGGCAGAAACTTCATGAAATGTCCTGTCTGGGATGAAGCCCTGCGATCCGACCAGGACAAGAAACTTCCTCAGCCGGAACTGTATCATGAAGCGGCACCGGACAGCGAAGTAATTGCACTGCCGCAAAACTTTGAAGAATTGGACCTGAACGAGAATCTCTTTGGCCTCCTGCGCAGCAGGAAATCAAGGCGCATTTACTCCGAAGAGGCACTTTCTTTGCTGGAGCTGTCCTTCCTTCTCTGGAGTGCCCAGGGAGTCAAAGGCCGGCGGGGCAAAAGATACGCGACCCTGCGCACTGTGCCAAGCGGAGGCGCCAGGCATGGTTTTGAATGCTACGTGGATGTGGTCCGCGTGACAGGAATGGAGCCGGGAATATACCATTATCTTGCCGGTAGCCATGCACTCGAACTCAGAAGCAGGCAAACTGAAGAAGACCGCCTGCAAGCTGTAGAAGGTCAGAAGTGGGCCGTCCGGGCACCTGCCACCTTTTACTTCAGTGCAGTGCCATACCGCTTTGAGTGGAGATATTCAATCCATGCGCACCGCATCGCCCTGGTCGATTTAGGTCATATCGGCGAAAACCTCTATCTGGCCGCAGAAGCATTAAAACTGGGGACATGCGGAATCGGCGCATTTTCACAGAGCCACTGTGACCAGATCCTGAAGCTGGACGGTGACAATGAATTTACCGTTTACCTGCAGCCCGTCGGCAGGGTCAGAGGCCGCGAGGAAAGCGAAGAAGCAGCTTTTTATTCCTTCGTAACCGATGAGGGATTATAATAAAGCTCTGCTCCCGCCTGGGCAATATATCAGCTTGTAACACAACCATACTGGCAATCGGACCAACCAGGTACATGACAATGGGTAGTTCTCTGGGGTGACTTCTTCAGGCACGTACTCTTGGAATTCCAATTTATTCAAATAACTGCCCGGCTCTGCATGACGAATACAAGATCAACATCGACGATATGCCGTATCACGCCGACTTTTCTTTGGAAGTGGAAGGTATCATAAAAATTGTCGGGTGCGTGAATCTGATGCAGCGTAGCAGTTGGAGGATGCAGAAGCTATCGGTGAGCTGCTTGGACAGCTTCATTCCACCATGATTAGGACGGATTATTTTAAATACGATCAAGAGGGCTATAGAAAGTCGGGAGAGCTATTTGCTCGTGTATTAGCGAAATACCAAAAACATAACTCATTAACTCAGAAAGAAATTGACGCCTTTTACGATCTGCTTGCCATGTACCACTTTGCGTTACAGGCGACGATTATTGAGATTCATGGCATTGACTGCGCAGATGCCGCATTTCTTGACAAACAGCTTGATTGGCTTTACAGATGGCGGGAACAGTGCGACGAAGCAGACAAGGAATTCTGAATGAATATCGAATGTTCGAAGAAATTCAGCTTCCCAAAACTTCCTTTTCACATCATGAGGAAGCTGGTGGACGGCTACCCGAAAATGTTCTGTTTAAATTCACCGTTTTTATCATAAATTGATATCGGCAGTGTGTCACTCAGCCCCGAAAAGGGGAAAATAACAATATCACCATTTTCAAGAACATACTGAAATAGAATAAAACTGCCTCCACTCACAGAACCGTGAGGTTCCCCTAATCTCTCGAATACTTGGGCTTCTGAGGCATCCCTCAAGTCTTGAATTTCTTCAATAGAGATGTCATGCCTGAAGATAAAATCCCTCGCCTTATCCGTGCCACTCTCATAAAAATCCTCATAAACAGTTTCTTGTATGTTATGTGCTCTTTCTGCGATCGACTGGATGCCTTCATTGTTTTCGGCAGCTGTGGAAATACTGTCTCCTTCAGCACTGATAACAACCATAATTGCTAAAGCAAGAACCAGCAAAATCGCTATTCTTTTCATAAAAACCTCCCTTTGTCACCTAACTAACAAGATCAGCGTTCTCCTAGACTTTCTTTTGTCGTTCGCTGTTCGTTGCGGGAAACTCCTTTCTATAGAGTTCAGTGAAATTTTTACCCTTCATCGTTTTGGTTCAAACCACGAGCAAATCAACTTCTTTAGTGAAGCCTTTGAATCGCTTGCTATCGACATCTGCCTTGCAAATGTCTTATTAGCTACATATCATTATTGAGCACTTTGAGATCCTTAAAGGTGTAAACTTATTCTCTCTGAGGGAATAAATGTAAAAGCACACGCAATCTATCAATCTGATGACCTCAGCACACATGGAGACAGTGGTATTGATGTCGAAAGACATAAACTGTTTACACCGGGAGGATAAAAATGTCAAAAATAACAAGACATGATGTAAATGAAGAGTGGGCACACTCTGGAATAATTGAAGCGGGAGATTTTGCATTTGTAGGATATTGTGTTGGGAACACAGGACAAGATATAGAAGCGCAAATTAACGGTGCTTTTGACAATTTGCGTTCCAGACTTGAATCGATTGGTTTATCTTTAGAATCAGTTGTAAAAATTGATGCATTGTTTCGTGATATATGGGATATTCCAATCCTGGAAAAGGTAATCATACAAAGATTCAACGGAAAATATCCTGTGCGCAAATCAATTCAAACAGAATTTGCACATCGTGGCGAACCAGATGGACTTAAGTTTCAAATTGATGCTATCGCTTACAAAGGTAACAAAGAATAAGAAATAGTGTGTATTCTCACTGACTCTGTCAACTCATGATCAATACGGATTTTCCGATTGATCTATTCCCACAAATGAGAATCAACCTTGGATGTGTTCCCACACATGACTTTATAACAAAAATTGAAATTACAAGATTGCTTTGACAGCTATGCAATCATATCAAAACATGTAGAGACGGTAGTATTGGTGTTACACAGCACGTCCTGAAATTCTTGCTGTTACCCTTCCCGACCTGCCGGTTGAGAAGTCAGCTTGAATGCTTTTTTATTGTGTGAACTATAGCTGGAAATTATCCTTTTTTGTAGCTATACTACAAGAGGTAATCAATCCGACTTTATCGATTGCTGTTTTACACATAGCGGGGCCGGGTGTCGGCAAGAGCCCCGAACAGCTATTTTGGCTGCACAGTTCCTACTGTGGTTTTGGAGTGAATCTGGAGGATGGAGATTATGAAGAAGAGGTTTGTGGCCGCTTTACTGTGCCTTTGTATGCTGGCCGTCATGATTCCGGCCATGGTAATCGTGCAAACTTCCGGACAAGCACCTGTACCTGTTGCGGCGACTCCCCAGGATGAGGTAACCGTGGTCTTTAAACCCGGCTATGATTATCCGGATTTTATCCGGACCATCCCCCACGGAAGTACGGTTGCAAGGCCTGCAGACCCGGAAGTACCTGAAGGGGAGAATGTAGTTTTCAGTCACTGGGCCTTTTTAGACTACAATGGCTTCTATACCATTTGGAAATTCTCCGATCCTGTCAACAGCGATCTGATCCTTGTTGCCCGCTGGATCAGTTGGCCCACCTACAATCTGGAAGCCACTGTCGATTGGGCGCCTTTCACTGATGCCGTCCTCACCGCAAGATCCAGGGACAATTCGACTGAATTCTATGAATTCACCAACAAGGGAAATGGTCACTACTCGGTCCAGCCGCCGGCGGGGCTTTATGACTTGGAAGTCCATGGTCAGCGTTTTAGGTCTGCCACCCTGGCAAATGGCACCACCTCCCATACTTCGGTCAATTTCAGCAAAATAACTTTTGATGCCAACGGACAGGACCTGGTGGAAGGTACCCTGCCCTCCCCACAGTACAGAACCTCGGTGATGCCTGCCACCATGCCGCCTGCCCCTGAAGCTCTGGACCCGGCCTGCGTCTTCACCCGCTGGACAACAGGCCCCGAGGCCACGGCGCCCACCTTTAATTTCAATCTACCACCGACCTCGTCGCAGACCCTATATGCCCAATGGACAGAGATCGGTGAAAATCAATATCCGGTCCTTGTCAATGGGGCCGACTTGGAAGGCAGTCCCGTGGCAACGCACGGCCTGGCTTACACGGGGAAACTTCTGCCCCAAACCCACTTTGCTTTACCATCTGACGACGCTCAAGTCAAGGTCGATGGAACGTCGCTGCAAATTGGTACCGAATACATTTATAACAATGACACCGGTGAGTTGGAAATTTTTGATGAGCATGTCACGGGGCCCATTCTTATCACCGTCCAGATGAAGCGTATGTACACCGTTCACTTTGATGCCAATGGCGGCACAGACACAATGGAAACAGTCGTAACACCGACGGCCAATGGCTATCCTTTGCCGGAACCCGAATTCACCGCGCCGGATGATAAACCCTACTTTGGCGGCTGGCGTTTGAACGATCCGCTTACAGGTTCCCTCTACGACGTTGGTAACAAAGTCTTCGCACTCCAAACGGAACAGACCTTCTATGCCACCTGGAATATTGGCATCAACTGGGTGCGTGTGCATGTGCACCTCACGCTTAACGAATACATCAATGGCGGCACTACCCGTAACAAGATCGTCAGTGAGGAAGTGAGCCAGCACCAAGGCCTCCCCCAGGATGCCGGCAAGGTGTCGTGGTCAATCAGCGGAAATACCAGCCCGGACACAATCATAAGCCAGCAAGGTGATTTGACTGTGGGCTGGGATGAAAAGTCCAGGGAGATTACGATCCGGGCCACCTCTGATTACGACCCAACAGTTTGGGGTGAGGGGACCGCCGCTATCAACAACACCTATAAACTGACGGTCAACCATGGAACAGGCAGCGGCCCATACTTCTTTTTCAGAGACTTGTTCTATATCGATCCGGATCCTGCGCCAGCCGGACAGGTCTTTGACAAATGGGTCCTTGAAAGCGGCGGCGTCACTTTGGCTGCTGATCCACGTGTTCCCAACCGCTATAGTGCCCGCATAAACCGCCAGGATGTCGTGGTCACGGCAACCTATGCCAATCTTTACCGAGTCGACTTTGACACGGCGGGCGGCACACCAATACCCGACTTTCAGATCATTAGGCAGGACGGGAAGGTCACCTTGCCCGACATGGATCCTGAAAAACCCGGGTTCACCTTTGATGGCTGGTGCAAGGAAGCTGAAGGGATCAACCCCTGGGATTTCGATAACGACACGGTCACCTCAGACCTGACCCTCTACGCCAAGTGGACACCAGAGGCACTTGACGGGTTTGTATCTTTAACTGGCTCCGCGGCCTTCGGCGAGACCTTGATCGTCGACACCAATTCCATCACCAATAATACAGGCAGCTTTTCTTACCAATGGCTGCGTGGGGGAAGCACGATCGATGGTGCCACCGGACCGGCCTATACCCTGGCTGAGGTTGATATCGGGCAGATCATCAGCTGCCTGGTGACCAGTGATGTTCAGACAGGAAGCCTGATCGCCATGACGAGCGCACCTGTAACGAAAGCGGCAGGCCCCGCAGTTTCAGGCGTTTCAAAGACCGACTGCACGACACTGGCCAACAATGACGGCAGCCTCCTGGGCGTGACCGCCGCCATGGAATACAAGGAGCTGACAGACACACTCTGGCAGGACGGAACCGGCAGTGACCTGACGGGGCTTACTGACGGCACTTATCAGGTCCGGGTCAAAGAAACAGCGACTCACACCGCCGGTGAAATCGCTTATTTCGTGATCGCCCCTTATCTGCCCCAGTACCTTCCTCTAACCTTGACCGATCCTGTATCAGGCATATCTGTCTCCGGCAGCATCCGGGAAGATGCCCAGCTGGTGGTCACTGATGCCGCGCCCCATGCGGCGGGAGAATGCGCCGCCTGCGACGCCATCCGTAAAAGAGCACAGAATAAAGCCTACACCCTCCTCCTGCACAAGGACATCTCACTTGCCGAAGGTTTTATGGGTGAGCTGACCCTGAGCATTCCAGTTGACCCCCTCTATAACGGCAAGAAGGTGGCCATCCTCCATTGCGCCAGCGGCACACTCAAAACTTATACAGCCATCGTACAGAACGGCCGGGCAACCTTCACGGTCACCGGGCTCTCTCCCTTCGCGGTCTTTGGCGGTGTGGGAGGTCAAGGGATCCCCGCGACAGGCTTTAATTTCATCTATTCAGGCTTGGGACTCCTGACTGTCAGTCTGGCGGGTATCCTGGTCCTGATCCTGCGCAGAAGAGAACAAAGAGCGTAATGTCATTCCATTGCACCAATAAAGGACGGCGATCATTTCGTCGTCCTTTTGTTTGGGGATTTATGTGATTTCAGAGTCAAATTCAGGCTGTCTTTAAGGAAAGAGCATTTCCCTTGTTTTTGAGAACTTAGCCTTTAGATCGGAAGGAAGAATTTTTTCCGGGGAATATAGAATGTAAGATAGACTATTCATGTAATTAATGAGGAGAATGAATCTCCCCCTTTGATATGAGGAGAAAGCAAATGCAAGGTGCCCTTGTGATCGAAAGGGTTGAAAACCCTGAAAGAAAAGCCCAAATTGTCACCGAGGTTTTGCTGGATTTACCCGAGTGGTTCGGCCTTCCGGAAAGCACAAAGTCTTACATTGAAGATGCCAGACAACTGCCTTTATGGGTGGCAAAAAGAGATGAGGAAATCATTGGATTTGCAACACTGGCTGAAAGCAGTCGGGATACCGGTAACTTACACTGTATGGGAATTAAAAAACCTTATCATAGAAAGGGGATTGGATCCCAACTGTTTCTAGCCTTGGAAAAATACGCGAAAGAAAAATACAAGTATCTGCAAGTGAAAACAGTTGACGAAGGGCATTATCCTGAATATGATCAAACGATTGCTTTTTATAGGACTCTCGGTTTTTCCAAGCTCGAAGTTTTCCCCGCTTTATGGGACGAATGGAATCCATGCTTGATTATGATCAAAGCCCTTTAGAGACACATCAAACGTGGGAGGCTTGTGCAAAGGGCTGGAGGGGATGAGATGACTATGGACCAGGCAATCAGAAGGCGTTATAGAGTACGAAAGTATGCTAACCGCACACTCTCTATAGAATACTAAAAGATGCGGATGGACAGGGTTCCATGTACCACAGATGAGAAGCCCGTTCGGAGAGCCTTGGGATCTTACTGCCAACCCGCCATGATGATGGACAGTTGCGCTTCCGGGCTACAAAGACATCTTTTAGATGCGCGTTTGTAGTAATATGCGATACAATTAATTGCGCGTTTGTGGTAATATTGGCTAAAGGGAAACGCGCATTTGAGGTGCTTTATGTTCAAGAGGAAGATTTACAGTGCTTTATTGGAATGGAAATCATCTTCAAAAGGGAAGACGGCACTGCTCATTGAGGGGGCTCGACGGGTAGGCAAATCAACCATTGTGGAGGCTTTCGGTAAACGCGAATACGGAAGCTTTATCTTAATCGACTTTGCCTTTGCCGGTGACGAGGTTCATAATCTCTTTTCAAACCTTAATGATCTGAATTTCTTATTCATGCAGTTGCAGCTTTATTACGGGGTTCGTCTGGAGGAACGAAATTCACTCATTATTTTTGACGAAGTGCAATTCAATCCCAAAGCACGACAAGCGATTAAAAAGCTTGTAGCGGACGGCAGATACGATTATATTGAAACAGGCTCTCTCATTTCAATTAGCAAGAATGTTAAAGATATTTTAATTCCCAGCGAAGAAAGAAGAATTCCAATGTATCCTCTGGACTTTGAAGAATTTCTTTGGGCACTTGGGGATACTGCAACCATTTCTGTACTTGAAGACTTCTTCATTCAAAAAAAACCGCTGGGCCAGCAACTCAACAGGGAAATGCTGAAAAAATTCCGTCTGTATATGCTTATTGGAGGAATGCCTCAGGCGATCCTGGAGTACATGGATTCGAATAATATGGAGAGGGTGGATCGCGTCAAACGAGACATCATCGATCTGTATGAACAGGATTTCTATAAAATAGATAAAAGAGGCAAAATCTCTGCTCTCTACGATGCTATTCCCAATGAATTGAGCAAACACGCGAAGGGTTACCAGATTTCAAGTGTTCTGCCCTCCGACCGCAAATCTTCGGTTTCTGAAGAACTGTCTGAGTTGATTGCTTCGAAAACGGTGTTGGCGGCATATAACATAAGTGATCCCAATGTTGGATTGTCCAGCACATACAATTTGGATCGATTCAGATTGTACAGCGCGGATGTTGGGCTCCTGGTTACATTGATGTTTAAGGACAAAGAGTTTACTGAAAACTCTGTATACAAAAAGCTGCTTAATAACAAGCTCGAGGCCAACCTGGGCATTCTTTATGAAAATGTGGTGGCACAGATTCTGGCATCAAAAGGATATAAACTGTTTTATCACACCGCTTATGACAAGAACCGGAGAAGAAATTTCGAAATCGATTTCATTTTACCAAAAGGCAATAAAATCGTTCCCGTCGAAGTAAAATCTTCGAACTACAGAAGCCATCCTTCTCTTGATTGGTTCTCCCGAAAATACCATAAGCGGATCTCTGAGAGAGTTATAGTGCATACGAAGGATATGAACTTTTCTGACTCCATACTGTACTTGCCCGCTTACCTGACATTTTTCTTGTAAGGTCAGATATGCCTCAAGATCTTTTTGATTTCAAGCTGCTGGCTCCCAGGTAAGTGATGGTGAACCGTCTTAAAAATACTCCGGAGCTGAGGACAGAGCGACTGGTTTTAAGGAAGTTTACCTGGGAAGATTTGCAGGCCTTCTTCGACATACACGCCGATGAAGCGGTTAACGTCTTTCTGCCCTGGTTCCCCCTGAGATCCATTGAGGAAGCCGAAGCCTTCTTTGAGGAAAGATATGAGGATGAATACAAAAAGGAGAGGGCCTACCGATATGCTGTTTGCTTGCAACATAACAATATCCCGCTTGGCTATGCCAATGTGAGCACGCACGACAGCCATGACCTGGGTTTCGGTCTGCAAAAAGAATTCTGGGGCAAAGGAATCATCGTAGAGGCGTGCAAGGCTATCCTGGAGCAGATAAAAGGAGATGGATTTCGGTATGTAACGGCAACCCATGATATCAACAACACCCGAAGCGGCCAAGTCATGAAAAAACTGGGCATGCAGTACAAGTATTCCTATTGGGAACACTGGCAGCCCAAAGACCTGATGGTTACCTTCAGAATGTATCAACTCAATTTTGACGGTGATCAAGACAGGGTATACAAGAAATACTGGGATTTGCGCCCCTTTCATTTCATCGAAGATCTCGAATGAGCCGTTTGTCCCTGCGCCGGGGCTTCCCGCCCACAGGCAGGTAAACTGCAGCTAGGCTTTATCGTATTTTACATTTACAATATCAATGGCTGTGCTGTTCAGTACTGTTGGACACCTTAAAGCTCAAAAACAATAACGGACAAATGAAGGAGCGGGTGAAAATGAAGTGTTCCAACTGCCAAGGTGAAATGGAAACAGGCGAACTCATTTTCCATGCAAGAAATGTTGCCGTCGGTTCACGGATCGAATGGCTGGCTGCTGAACAATAAGTAAAAGGGCTTTTTGGATATGAGACAAGAAGGACGATTGATCTCTTCGAAAACCCGAATGGGCGTTTCCCGAATGCTTATTATTGTCCCGCCTGCAAGAAGGTATATTGTGAATTTGATGTCATAGAGCAGGTGAAAATCTGATCTGGCTGATGAGAAGAGCACATGAGAATATTCGCTTTGGAATTAAATAACGACATCAAGGGCCTTGATGAAAGAAAAGCTTACATCGAATCCTTGATTGCCAGGCTGCCCTCCCCTGACCTGGTCCTGCTGCCGGAATTGGCACTATGCAGCTACATGCCAAACCGACAAGTATGGAAGTATGCGGATAATTGCAGCAGAGACAGCTCAGCCTGGGCTATGAAGATGGCGGCAAAATATAGTACCTTTCTTGGTGTTGGATATGCCGACTATGAAAATGGAGATTACTATAACCGCTATCTGATTGCTGACAAAAAGTGTGTATACGGAATTGTCACCAAAAGTGAAGGGGAAGCAGCTGTCTTTAAAAGAGGCTGGTTTGACAACATCATCGAAACACCATTCGGGAAGGTTGCGGTTGCTATTTGCTACGATTCCAGGCGCAAACATTTTTATGAAAACATCAAAGATGAGAAAATTTCATTGATTGTATTCCCCCACGGCAGCCCGGCTGACCCGAGGAAAAGTTCTGAAGAGATTGCGGCCAATAATTATCTCTGCAACCAATACGCAGACGCCTTTGGCCTTCCCGTGATTTATATAAACAGTGTTGGAAAACTTGAATCCATGCCCGGAATGATGGGCCTGCTGATGAAATTATCCGGATTCACCATGAATGGAAAAACCAAAATTTATGCTGGTGGAGCTGAACGTATATCGCATGACTTGAAAGAGGGAGAAGGCTTTGAGATAGCTCTTTCTGAGGAAAGAAGAAAAAGAGACATCAACTTTTACGGGGACGACTTGGTCAAAAGCAATTTGTTCTTTCGACAAATGATCCTTAAACCCGATATCTCAATCGGTATCAGGCAATACAATAAAAGGCGAAAAGAAAGCAGCTCCACGAAGTCATGCTAAGTTACCTCTTTCCTCGGCGGTGCAGGATACTTTTAAAAAAGGTAAAGATCGGTAATAATGGTTAATTGAGATCCCGAAGGGGATATTCAAGGAGGATATTTTCATGAAAGCAACAGTAGACCATGAGCTTTGTATTGGTTGTGCCCTGTGCGAATCGATCTGCCCTGAAGTTTTCGAAATGGGTGATGACGGATTGGCGCACGTGATCGGGGAAGTGACACCAGATCTGGAAGACAGCGTGGAAGAAGCGCGCGAATCCTGTCCGACTGAAGCTATTACGATTGAGTAACTGCCTGTTAACACAAAAAGCAGATACGGAAAACCGCATGAATTTGCCCAAACGAGTGGGGGAAGCTCTTGAAGTTAATCTCGTGGAATATTGATTCATTAAATGCTGCCTTGACAGGCACATCGGAACGCGCACTTCTGTCCCAGGCGGTATTGGAAACCATCCAGGAACATGATCCTGACATTATCGCCTTGCAGGAAACAAAGCTTCCCGGCCACGGACCAACCAAAAAACATTTGGAAATTCTGGCCAACCGATTTCCCAAATACCGGGCAGTCTGGAACAGTTCCAGGGAACCGGCGCGCCCGGGCTACGCCGGCACTATGTTTTTGTACAAGAATCACCTGACACCGGTCGTCAGCTACCCGGTCATCGGGGCGCCCGGCACCATGGACGCGGAGGGCCGCATCATTACCTTGGAGTTTGACGACTTTTTTTTAACTCAGGTCTATACGCCCAATGCGGGTGAAGGCCTGGCCCGTCTGCGAGACCGTCAGGTGTGGGACCAAAAATACGCCGATTACCTGGCAGGCATGGACGCGGGCAAACAGGTCCTGGCCACCGGTGATTTCAATGTGGCCCACAAGGAGATCGACCTGGCTCATCCAGACAACAATCGGCAAACGGCAGGCTTCACAGATGAAGAGCGTGCCGGTTTTTCCAATCTGCTGGCCAAAGGTTTTACTGACACCTTCCGACACCTTCACGGGGATGTGGAAGGCATCTATTCCTGGTGGGCGCAGCGGGCCAGGACAAGCAAAATCAATAATTCAGGCTGGAGGATCGATTACTGGATCGTCAGCGACCGTCTGGCGGATCAGGTTCTCAAATCTGAAATGATCGATTCTGGACCAAGGCAGGACCACACGCCCCTGCTTCTCGAAATGGACCTGTCTTTTTAGCTTAAACTTCAAAACTGAACCGTTCTTCCAAGTGAAAACCTGAACCCTGACCCGTCTTATGGCAGCCGTGACCAGAGAGCTGCCCGCGGCTCCTTTTTATCCTCTCCTCCATCGTTTAAGATGGTCTTAACTGATTACACTGACTTAAGGAGGTACCCCCAATGATAAAAATCGCGATTCTTGTTGAGAATATGTTCGATGAGCACGAATTGATCTATCCCTACCACCGTTTGAGGGAAGACTTTGAGGTGCACCTGATCGGCGCCGACAAAGATACCGTCTACAGCAGCAAAGCAGGGCTTCCCATGAAAAGCACCCACGGTTCCGGTGACGTCAAGGCCGGCGATTACGCGGCCTTGTTTATCCCGGGAGGCTTTTCGCCCGATTACATGCGGCGCTCAGAATCAACACGGGAACTGGTCACGGCTTTCGATAAACTGAAAAAGCCAATTGCCGCCATCTGTCATGGCGCCTGGATGCTGGCATCCTGCTGTGACCTGAAAGGTAAGGAAGTAACCTCCTTTTTCTCCATCAAGGATGACCTGATCCATGCCGGAGCCAGCTGGCTTGACCAGGAGGTTGTAGTGTCAGGCCACCTGATCACCTCCCGTACACCCCAGGACCTGCCGGCCCTGATGAAGGCATTATTGGGGATGATCGGATTGTCCTGAACTGTTCAATCATGAGAGGCAAAACAAGAAACCGGGCTTTTGCGGCGCATGAGGTCATGAAAGGGCGATTCCATGGTCAAGGAATTTGAGTTTGAAGATTCAGTTGGCGACGACAAAGAAGAGATCATGAAAAAAATGACGGATCTGCGCTACTATCCGGTCCCTACAGATGATACTCCCGATCCAAATCACTTCGTACGGTTTTCAATCAAAGAATTGCTGCGCTTCGGCGGGGGTCTGGTGGGGGTGATCGAGGCAATCAATAACTTTTTGCCCCAGGAGAACAAAATCGCGGGCAAGCCCGGGGCAACCATCCCCGGTCAAGGCGGACTTTATGAAGTCTTTGTACCCATGGGAGGCAGGCTTGCCAAGTTCAAAGACAAAGAGGGTTATTTGGGGAGCATACTGAAAAAGAATGGTGCTGTGGGAGGCGGACAGGCAATCCTGAAGCCGTTTGAAGGTGAAGAAACTCTGGCAATCGACCCTGAAATGCTGATTATGCTTGCAATGATGGCTTGCATTTACAAAAAGCTTGATGCCGTTCAAGAAACACAGCAGGAAATTCTGGACTTTCTCAAGCAAAAAGAAGAGTCCGAACTGAAAGGTGATTTGAGTTTCCTGTCTGATCTTTTGAGCAATTTTAAGTTCAACTGGGACAATGATCAGTTCCGGCGCAGCAACCATATAAAAGCGTTGGATATTAAGCAGTCATCGGCGGGCAGAATCGATTTTTATGGCAAAAGAATAAAAACGATGATCTCCCGCAAGTCATTCTTGAATAGTGATAAAAATGTTACGAAACAAATCAATAAGCTTGGCGCTGAATTTAAGAATATGGAATTGTCGGTCTATTTATTCGCTTTTTCTTCATTCGTTGAAGTGATGTTATTAGGCAACTTTGATACTTTCTACCTTGAGAGCGTTGTGTCCAAAATTGAATCCCATTCTGAGAACTATAGAAACGTTTACACCCAGTGTTATAACTTGATTGAGGCCAAATCAGACTCCTCCATTCAATCAAGCCTCCTGAGAGGTCTTGCCAGCTTGAGTACCATTGCGGGTAAAACAGCTGCAAAGATACCCCTCGTCGGCGATTCCTCGTTTGATGAAACATTGATTGAAGCAGGGAAAAAACTCGAAAACAAGATCTCCGTGCGGACCGGGCAAACCATGCAAGAATTCTTGGAGAATCAGATCGATCTCATCAAGCCATTTCTTGAAAACATCAGGTTAATCGATAATCTCCACAACAAACCCGTACGCATGCTCTTCGATGACACAAACATCTATGTTGAGGATCTTGCCTAAATCCGGATGACTACATTTGGACCGGATGACCCGCGTATCGGCTGCGGAGCATCTTAGTTTTTTTCAGCAGCCCCTGCTTTTTGCTTCTCCGGTTTCGGGTACTTCCGGATTAATTCGGCGTGGAGGAAGGCACCCGACATCATGATGTAGACAGCCAGGTAAAGCCAGAGCATGAGGAAGATGATGCCGGTAATGCTTCCATACATAATGTAGTAGCGGGTCTGGATTGAAATGAAATAGGACAGGCCGTGGGAGATGACAATCCATCCGGCTGCGGTCAGCATGGCGGACAGGATGGTCAGGCGCAGGAAGTGGCGTTGACGCTTGAGCAGGACGAAGACAATGGTGAAGATGAAGGTGAGCAGTATAAAGGCGGCCAGGTTGGCCAGGAGGCCAAACTCGTCCTTGAGCAAGAAGTCCGGAAGTATGAAAAACTCTGTCAGGTAGGCGATCAGGAAACGGTTGAAAGCCAGCAGTAAGAGGATAATTGCCAAGGTGACGCCGATTACGAAGATGGCGATGATGCCAAGCAAGCGAAGAAAGAGAAAATTGTATCTGGTTTGGGAGTGGTAAATCCGGTGCAAGGACGCCACAGTATTGCCCGCTCCCCGGGATGCCGCCCACAGCAGTCCCAGAATGGACAGGGACAGGAAGGGAATGCTGCTGGTCCGGCCGACTGAATCGAGAAAATCTCCCAAGACAGCCAGAATTTCCAGGGGAATCACCGCGCTCAGCGCCGGCATGGCAAGTTCGAGCCTGCCCGCCAGGCCCAGGTCCAGCAATTCCAGCAGGCTGAAAATCAGGATAATCAAGGGGAATACGGAAAAAAGCAAGTAGAAAGATGACGCAGCGGCGCTGATGCCAATTTTCAGATCAAAGAGGCGCTTCAGACGCTCTTTCCAGGCAGTGATCCAGGTTTTCTCCCTGGACAGGTCTTCAATTCGCTGCTGGAGGCCATTGATCCGCGCGGTGAAACGCCCTGTATCCTGCTTGTCCTGGTCCGTCTTATCGTTTTCCAAATTATCCATTTGTCCTTCCCGGATCAAACCATCCATCAAACCGTTGAAGACCATGATAGCGCAAATAAGCTCAACTACGGCTACTCATGGGATTTTTCGGGAACACCCGTAACTGGCAAATATCTTGATTCGGTTATCATGGAAACAAAAAAGAGATTTTTGAAATAAGAGAACAGGAGGAAACTCATGAGCAAGGAATTGAGCCAAGCGGAGGCACTGAAGAGTATCCTGAGAAAACTGAGCGAAGGCGCGAGTGTCGAAGATGTGCGGGAAGAGTTCCTGGCAACCTTCAAAACGGTCGATGCCAAAGAGATCGCGGCGGCTGAGGCCGAACTGATTAAATCGGGCACGCCCGTCGAAGAAATATTGAACCTGTGTAACGTCCATGCCTCGATCGTCGAGGGGAATGTCAATGTCATCTCCGTCGATCCGGAAATGGGTCACCCCCTCACCGTTTTCTACAAGGAGAACGAGGGCCTGGCGCAATTTTTGGACGGCGACTATGCCCGTGCCAAGGCAGCTTTTTTATCCACGGGTGACGGCAGTGCTTATGTCCAGGCCCTGGAGAAACTTTACAAAGTGGACAAGCATTATGCCCGCAAGGAAAACCTCATCTTCCCCTATCTGGAAAGAAACGGTATTACCGCCCCTCCCAAAGTTATGTGGGGCAAAGACGACGAGATCCGCGGCCTGATCAAGGAGTCACTGGTCCGGGCGCGGGCAGGCCAGAAGGACGAGAAGCTTTTCGCCGAGATGGAGCTGGAAGTCCGCGGCATGATCCACAAGGAAAACGAAATCCTGAAACCCATGCTGGTTGACAACCTGACCGAGGACGACTGGAAAGTGGTGGCGGGCGAAAGCGCCCATTACGGCTACGCCTTTGCAGAAGCCATTGAGGGCGCCAGCCCCTCCGACGCTGCCGCCTGGCTCAAAGGTGAAACAGCCCCGGCCCAAAGGACAGAAGGCAAGGACATTGAGCTTCCAAGCGGCTACTTCAGTTTGCATGAACTGGAAACCCTGCTGAATACACTGCCGGGCGACATCACTTTCGTGAACGCCGGGGGCAGGGTACAATATTTCAGTGAAGGCAAGGATCGTGTCTTCCCCCGCACGCGGACCATCATCGGCCGCCTGGTGGAGGACTGCCACCCGCCCAAGAGCCTGGACCGGGTGCTGGCTGTAGTCGAAAGCTTCAAGTCCGGGGAAAAGGACCAGGAGCACTTCTGGATCCAAAAAGACGGCCTTTTCATCCTGATCCGTTACTACGCGGTACGGGATAAGCAGGGGACCTACCTGGGTGTGGTCGAGGTAACTGAAGAAATCTCAGAACTGAGAAAACTTGAAGGGAGCCGAACCCTTGTGGACGGCGGGGAATAATCCGCCAGCTTTTGATGCCATGATAAAAATGATTGCAACCGATCTGGATGACACCCTGCTGCGGACCGATAAAACGGTTTCCTCCTATACGCTTGGGGTCATCGAGAAGGTCAGGGCGCTCGGGGTCAAGGTGATTTTCGCGACAGGGCGGGGGGACAGCACCGAATCACTCCTCTCCCACGCACTGTTTGATGGCCACGTTCATTTGAATGGAGCCAAGGCTTATGTCGGCGGCAGGCTCGTCTACGACCGCACCATTCCCTCCTTTCTTTTTGCCCCCTTCCTGCGTGAGCTTGCCGCTTACGGATTGGATGTGGTCGCAGAAATCGATGGAACCCATTTTTCCAACTTCGACGTTGGGGCACGGTGGAGTGGCTTTGACCGCTTTGTTATCAGCGACTTTGACGACAGCATGGGCCAGGCCGGCAAGCTTTACGCCCTCATCGACCATCCCCGTCAGCTTGATTTCATTCAGTCACGGATTCCTGACGATTGTTACCTGACCGTGACCCGGGACAGGATGGCCATGGTCATGCACAAGGAAGCACGAAAAAGCTTTGGCGTTTCGGCGATCGCGGAGGCCTTTGACATTGACAGGGAACACATCGTCGCCTTCGGTGATGATGACAACGATGTCGATATGCTGATCCATGTTGGCCACGGCGTGGCCATGGCTAACGCCATTGACCGTGCCCGCGATGTGGCGGACGCCATCTGTGACACCAATGACCGGGACGGCGTCGCCAAATGGCTGGATGAGCATGTTTTGGGGCGGCAGTGATTGCCGGCCGGCCAGGCTTTGTCTTGCCGAGTGAAAGGACAAGTCCATGATTTATGTGCTGTTTGAAGTCACCGTCAAAAAGATATACCAGGAAAAGTACCTGGAATTAGCGGCCGGTATCCGGGAGGCGCTTCAGTCAAGTGAAGGCTTTATCCGGTCGGAACGCTTCAGCAGTCTTTCAGAAGAAGGAAAGATCCTCAGCCTCTCTGTATGGGAAAGTGAGGAGGCCGTCAGCCGTTGGCGGCAACAGGCTGAACACCGTCTGGCTCAGCGGCAGGGACGTGACCTGATGTTCGATGAATACCGGATCACCGTCACCGGAAAGATCCGAAGCTACACCATGACAGACAGGGAGGAAGCGCCGGAGGATTCCAGGAAGGAATTCGGTTCCTGATCATGGTTATTACAGCTGAATTGGAGGCAGGAACGGATCTGCTGGAAGCGATCAAGTCAAGGCATTCGGTACGAAGCTTCACCGACCGCGAGATCCAAGGTGACCTTGCGGAGGCTTTGCGCGGGATAACCGACCTGTACAATAAAAAGAGCGGCCTCAACATGCAGCTTTTTTTCGATGAGCCAAAAGTCTTCGAGAGCCGCCTGGCGCGTTACGGTCGATTCAAAAACTGCAGGAATTACCTGGTCCTGGCCGGACCCCGAGGCAAGGATGAGCTCTATGGCTATTACGGTCAGCACTTCGTCCTCAGGGCCCAGCAGCTGGGCCTGAACACCTGCTGGGTCGGCCTGCATTACCGGGGATCCAGAATCCCTGTCAGCCTGAACAGGGGGGAAAGAGTCCGCCTGGTCATCGCCATCGGCTATGGTGAAACCCAGGGCAGGCCTCGGCGGTCAAAGGATATGATGGAGCTGTGCCGGGTCGACGGTGACATGCCCGGCTGGTTTCGTGACGGCATGGAGGCAGCCCTTCTTGCGCCAACCGCGACCAATCAGCAGAAATTCCTGCTGACTTTGAATGGCAACAAGGTGACGGCGAAAGCTCTGCCCGGTTTCTATTCCAGGGTTGACCTGGGCATTGTCAAGTGTCATTTTGAAATCGGCGCGGGGAAAGACAATTTTGAGTGGGACCAGGCCCCGGGAGAAAAGAAATGGAAAGAATAATAGACCATCAAATCACGGGTTACCGGACCCGGGACGGGGCGGGCGTCAGTTTGGTGCGTGTTCTCGGCAGCCGGACTGTTGACCGGTACGATCCCTTCCTGCTGCTCGATTCCTTCGACAGCACCAACCCGGATGATTACACCGCTGGTTTTCCCATGCACCCTCATCGCGGAATTGAAACGATCAGTTATGTCTACCGCGGCCATATGACCCATCGTGACAGCCTCAAGCATGAGGACACCATCGGAGACGGCGAAGTCCAATGGATGACCGCGGGGTCCGGCATCATGCACGAGGAGATGCTGCCAGCTTCGGACCGGCTCCTGGGCGTCCAGCTCTGGCTGAATATGCCGGCAAAGGACAAGATGGCGCCTCCGGCCTACCACAGTATCAAGCAGGCTGAGATCGAAGAAATCGAATTCAAAGGAGGCAAGCTGAGGCTGCTGGCTGGCGAATACGAGGGGAGACAGGGCTATTGGGGGAAATACCTGCCGCTTGACTACTACGACGTCCAGCTTGAACCGCACGCTTCGATCACCCTGAAAACTGAAAATAACCGTTCTGCCATGGTTTTCACCCTTATAGGGGATGCCCTGATCGGCCAGGAGCTTGTTGAAGAGAAGACAGCCGTCAAGCTGACTGCCGGTGATCACGTCACCCTGGGCGCGGCAGAGTGCCCTGTCCAAATCCTCTTTATGAGCTCGGTCCGGCTCGGGGAGCCGGTCGCCTGGGGCGGCCCCATCGTCATGAATACCAGGGAGGAATTAAGCCGGGCCTTCAGTGATCTTCGGGAAGGCAGCTTCCTGCGCACTGGCATTGCCTACTAAGCCGCCAAGGGGAACCGGAGCAATGATTTACAAGAAACCTCTTTTTTGGATCCTGGTCCTGCTTGTCATGATTGCGGCCGCCCTTCTGGCTTTGTGTCTGACTCAGCCGGGAGAGAAAGCTGAAAAAACCGTCCAGACAAGCGAACCGTCGCGGGCAGGCGGCCTGATCACCGAGGAGGATGGACAGATAGAGCCCAACCTGCCTCAAGCCACAGAAGACGCCGATGACATTGACTGGCTGGAGATAGATACGGACATCGCGGACTATTTGTCCTTCGATAAGCAGAACCATATGATCTATTTTGTTGGCCTCAATCTTTTCGAGGAGTTCGGCACCGAGGAATTCGGTTACGCAAATGAGGGATCCGTCCAGATTGACCGTGGCGAAAAGCTGCTCTATTTCGGCCTGACGGTCTCAACTGGATCTGTTACCGGCGCGCTGGACGGCCCCGCTGTATCTTTCGAGATGAGCCTCGAAACGCACAAACTCCTTGACAAAAGCTTTGAACCGGCGCCGGACTACCTTGCGCTCGGCCTGTCTGAACTGGCACATTACAGCAAGATGATGATTGAACCGGATGACGCGCGCCTGATCGAGGTGGGAGAATTCTTCGAAACCTTCATCAAGGAGCTGGAAGGAAATCTCCCTTAGCGCCGGGCTCAAAAAGGAAGACAGGGAGCAAATCTTATGGGTGAGCACTGGGACGCGCTTGACCGGCAAGGCCGCCGGCTGGGTTTTGATCTAATACGGGGGCAGGATATTCCGCCGGGCGTCTTCCACGCCATCGCTGAACTTTATACCATCACGGCAAAAAGAGAGATCCTGGTCACCCGCCGCGGCAATAAGGCTTTGTGGCCCTTTTGTTGGGAGATCACGACGGGTGCCGTGGTCAAGGGTGAGACACCGGAAGCGGGCGCTGTACGTGAGCTGAAAGAAGAAACAGGGATTGAAGTGGAAGAAAGGGACCTTGTTCCTGTCTATCGTCTTCTTCACCGGCATGAGATTTACTGCGCCTACGCTGTTTTTGTTTCAGAGGAACGTCCTGAGGTGAAGCTGCAATCAGAAGAGACAACTGATTACCGTTTTTTGCCCTACCTGGACTTCAAAAAGTTTTTGCGGTCGGATCAGTTCGCCGCTCCCTTGAGAGAGCGCTTCCTTTCATACGAATCCCGTTTTGACCAGGTGATTTTGGGAACGCGCAAGGATAAAATAGGAAAAGATTGAATCCCTGCCATAGCAGGATAAGTCAGGGGGTTGCCTGTGAGTCGTTGGTTTTTCATGGCTGTGGTCTTTCTTCTCTTTCCCCTGACCATGATCATTTTTGGTCTTTGGTTTCGATTCAGGCCGCCCGGCCGGCCCAAAGAGAAAGAGAAGGAGGCAGTCTGGAAATTCGCCCAGAACCATCTGGGCCGGACATGGCTGATCCTGGGAGGCCCCATGCTGGCCGTATCAACCGCTGTTCTCCTGCTCGTCAAAGGAAGTGGCCAGCCGGTCATCCTGACAGTCGGCATCATCCTCAACACCATCCAGACCATTATCCTCTTCAGCTCTTCCCTGCCCACGCAGATTTCAATGCGCCGCCATTTCGACGGGGAGGGCAATCCCCTGGAGGCATCCACGCAAGATGCGACTCAGAACCCTGATTAGGTGGACAAAATGAAAAGCTTCAAGATCGCCCTGCTGCAGATCCTGCCGCAAGGCACACTCGAAAAAAACCTTCAAAAAGGGCTGGAATCCTGCAGGCAGGCCAAGGCCATGGGCGCCGACCTGGCTCTATTCCCTGAGATGTGGAGCAGTGGCTTCCAGATCCCTGCCAGTAATCATGAATTGAAAACGCGGGCGGTCGCGGCCAGCGGCTCCTTCGTCAGCGCCTATGCCGGTCTGGCCAAAGAACTTCACATGGCCATCGCCATCACCTTTTTGGAAGAGCATGAACCCTCCCCCCGTAATACAGTCTGTCTCTTCGACCGCTTCGGCGACCCCGTCCTCACCTACGCCAAGGTTCACCTTTGCGATTTCGACGAGGACGAGAGCAGACTGACGCCCGGCAGCGACTTTTTCGTCTGCGATCTGGACGCGGAGAAGGGTCCGGTCAGAATCGGCGCCATGATCTGTTATGACCGGGAATTTCCAGAGAGCGCGCGGATCCTTATGTTGAAAGGCGCTGAGATCATCCTGGTCCCCAACGCCTGCCCCATGGAAATCAACCGGATTTCACAGCTGCGCGGGAGAGCTTTTGAGAACATGCTGGGGATAGCGACAGCCAATTACCCTCATGGTCAGCCCGACTGCAACGGCCACTCCAATGCCTTTGACGGCATGGCCTACCTGCCGGGCGAGACTTCTTCCCGCGACACCCTGATCCTGGAGGCCGGGGAAGAGGAAGGGATTTTTATAGCCGATTTTCCTCTGGATCAGATGCGTGCCTACCGGGAATCTGAGGTTCATGGCAATGCCTACCGGCGGCCCGGGAAATATGCCCTGCTTGTTTCTGAGGAAATCGAAGCGCCTTTTATACGTCAGAACCGGCGGCCCGGTTTGACGTAAACAAGGCCCCCTGCTCTAATTGCCGGGGAAATAATCACGGACGAATTGAAAAAACGTCCTGCCAAGCGGGGGAAGGATGCCTTCCTTTCGAAAAACCATATAGAAATGTCTTTTTAAGGATAATTCCTTCAACTGATATCCCTTGAGCAGGCCGGTTGCCAGTTCATCCCTTACAGCCCTTTGGGAGATGACGGTTAGGCCCAGGCCGGCTTTTGCCGCCTCCTTGATGGCCTCCTGGCTTTCCAGGTAGCCGATCACTGTCAGGCCGGCGAAGCCGGCCGCTTCTTTTTTCAGGGCCTCTTCAAAAACCATGCGGGTCGCGGACCCTGGTTCGCGCAAGAGAAAAGGAAGTCTTGCGCAGTCGTACAGTGAAACGGCGGGAAGGTCACCCTTCGTTCCTTTTGGTGCGGGAATTTTTTCTTCCATGGAAGGGGCGGCCACCAGGATCAGCTGATCTTCCAGTAGCCTGACCTGCCCCAGCCTTCCCTGCAGTCCCGGTTCTCCGGTGAAGCCAATGTCATAGGTGCAATCGATGATGGACTGCAGTACCTGACTGGTATCCCGCAGCAAAAGAGAGAAGGTCACCTCCGGGTGCCGGCAGCAAAAGTCTTGCAGCAGGCGGGGCAGGAGGTAGGCGCCGGGCACGCTGCTGGCGGCAATCTGCAAATGCCCCTTGATCATCCGGCTCTCCTCGGAAAGCGCGGAGAGCGCCTCGTCCCTGGTTTCCAGAAGCTGCTGGCCGTAGTGGAAAAGCAGCTTGCCGGACTCGGTCAACTCGAAACCGGTTTTCGACCGCTTGAAGAGCGGCGTTTCCAGCTCTTCCTCCAGTTTCCTGATATGGATGCTGACGGTGGGCTGACTTAAAAAAAGGTTTTCGGCCGCGCGGGTGAAGTTTTTTTGCCTGGCGACTTCCATAAATATTCTGAGCTGGTGAAAATCCATCATTCAACCCTCCTCGCTCCATTATGACATTTCGGAGCCGCAAGTCATGGCCCTGTGAAAGAAAACGGGGAAATTCACCGGAATTAGCTGATAGGCCCCGTCTATGGCATCACTTCTCCGTATAGACTATTTCTATTTTACATTGCGGGGGCAGACCCCTATGATGTCGCTGCACTAGTCCTCATAAGCAGGTTGGGTGCGCAAATTCGGGAGGTGATTGATCGTGAAGAATGTCTTTGCAACCAAGTGGGGAATTGTCTTGACCGGTGGCATCATCGGAATATTGGCTGCCCTGCTTCAACTCTGGGGCAACCCTGCCAACATGGGCATCTGCGTTGCCTGTTTTGTGCGGGATGCCACGGGCGCCCTGGGCCTCCATCGGGCCGCTGTCGTCCAATATCTTCGCCCCGAAATCCTGGGCTTTGTTTTGGGTTCCTTTGTTGCCGCTTATTTATTCAAGGAATACCGCCCCCGCGCGGGCTCCGCGCCCCTGGTCAGGTTTGTCCTGGGCTTCTTCTCCATGATTGGCGCCCTGGTCTTCCTGGGCTGCCCCTGGCGGGCCCTGCTGCGACTGGCTGGCGGTGACTGGAATGCCCTTCTGGGCTTGCTGGGACTGGCGGTCGGTATTTGGATCGGGACGATTTTCCTTAAGAAGGGTTTCAATCTGGGACCGGCCCGTAAAACCTATTCGGCGGTCGGCTGGATTTTCCCCCTGATCATGGCCGGCTTGCTTGTCATCATGCTCCTTAACCCTCAGGTAGCAGGGCAGGATAAGAACGGCGTTCTCTTTTACAGCATTGAGGGGCCGGGTTCCTTGCACGCGCCCTTGATTATTTCACTGGTGGTGGGGCTGGGGATTGGTTTTTTGGCCCAAAGGAGCCGTTTTTGCACCATGGGAGCCACGCGGGACTTGATTCTTTTCAAACAGCCGCACCTGTTTTTCGGCCTGATTGGCTTCACCGCTGCCGCTTTTATCATGAATCTGATACTGAAGCAGTTCAATCCCGGTTTTACCGGACAGCCGGTGGCGCATACCATGCATATTTGGAATTTCGCCGGTATGGTCCTGGCCGGACTGGCCTTTACCCTGGCGGGGGGATGCCCCGGCCGCCAGCTCTTCTTGTCCGGTGAGGGCGACAGTGACGCGGCGGTCTTCGTTATCGGCATGGTCGCGGGCGCGGCTTTTGCCCATAATTTTGGCCTTGCCAGCTCTGCCGCGGGCGCCACTTCAGGGGGGATTACCGCCCTGATCATCGGTTTTGTTGTCTGTTTGTTGATTGGATTTACCATGCGGGAAAAAATGCGCGCTTAGGAGATAGTTGAAATGAACCAGTTGGTGGATGCCAGGGGGCTTTCCTGCCCTCAGCCGGTCATCATGACCTTGAACAAGATCAAAGAAGTCAAAGAAGGCGAAATTGTCGTCCTGGTGGATACAGAGACAGCCCGGGAAAATGTCAGCCGGGCGGCCAATTCCAAGGGGTGGACAGTCGCTGACATCCAGCCGGAGGAAGAGGGCCACCGCCTCATCCTGAAAAAAGAAGGCTGACCTGCTCGCGTGGTTTCGAAAACGGAAGACCGCCGCCTGCGACCCAGGTCTACGAAATCATCCGGCAGGTTCCCCAGGCCCTGGACCGGGTCCTGACCGAAAAAGAATAAAATTGCTGGACCTCTTATGAAGGCGGTGACCAGGCTCCGTGGTCGCCGCCTTTTCATTTTTCTTGCGAATCAGGCAGACTCAACCAACAAGCTACAACGATTACAACTAATAGTTGTGCTATTCTGGGAAAAACAACCTGCGCACCCTTCAAGTCCCTTTGTGAGCCTATTAGGCTGGTCATGTACCCCGGGTCAACAGCGCTGGACCATGTCGTACAGAAAAAATGACATGAAGGAAGGTGAATGAAATGGAAGCGTATGCGGTTGGCAGCAGGCTGCCTTCCTGGGAAGAAGACTTGGAAGACCTGCATGAGGAACGGGAAGCGGGAAAGCCCATTTTTGAGGAGGCGGGCATGCCGCCCGGCAAATCTGCTTTCCCCGGTCAATCGGTGCCCAGACTGGCTGAAGTGCTGGGCATCTCCATCGAACATCAGATGAAATAATAAATGGAGGAACTGTAAATGGACGCACAAGTAATTGGCAGCAACATCGCCAAGTGGCGCAGGGAGAAAGCGATCACCCAGGATCAGCTGGCCGAGCAGCTGTCAGTGTCGGCCCAGGCCGTATCCAAGTGGGAGAACGGCGTCAGCCTTCCCGATATCACGCTTTTGCCGCAGCTGGCCACTATTTTTGAAGTGACCCTGGACCAGCTTTTTTCCCGGGAGGCCGAACCGGAAACGCAGTACGTCAAGCCGGAAAACCGCAAGGATCCCGACAAGATGCTGCTGAAAATCGTGGTGGATTCCAGTGATGGCGACAAGGTCCGGGTCAATGTACCGCTGGCTCTTCTGAAAATCCTGGAAGGCACGGACGGGGCAGGCGGTTTTAATATCAACGGAATCAACCTGGGGGCTCTCCAGTGGGAGAAAGTCATCAAATTGATTGACGAGGGTGTCCTGGGAAAACTGGTTGAAGTGGAATCGGCCGATGGCGATCATGTTGAGATCTTTGTGGAATAGCAGAGGCCGTCATCATGAAACTGATCATTAAACAGGAAGGAAAAAGAGGGATCCGGTTCTGGTTTCCGACCCGCCTGATTTTCTCCAAGACGGCCTTCAAGATCTACAGACGATCCATGGCCAAAAACCGCCGAAAAGCTGAAAGCGGAGAGATCAATCCGGACAGCCTGGAGGGCTTCGAATTGCCGTCCGCGGGAAAACAAGACCAGGGGATCGCCGGAGAGGTGGAAAATACTGTCAGCCGCCAGGTCCGGACCCATGTCATCGAAACCATCGACGCCAACGGAATCAAGGAAACCATCCGTCAGGAAGTAAAGGAAGCAGTTGATGCCAATGGAATCAAGGAGACCATCCGCAAAGAGGTCAGAGAATCGATCCGGAACGGCGCCCCTTCAAGGACCATGGAATGGAAAAGGGAAGTGATCGATACCAGAAGAAAAGCTTCTGGACAAAGTTCCGGTTTCGAGCAATTTATCAGCGGTCTGCCCGACAAAAAGATCGGGGAAGTCATGAGAATTTTCCGCCGTATGAGAAAAGACCATCCTGGCGTTCCCCTGGTCGATGTCCGCTCCTCAGATGGTGACCGGGTCCTCATTCAATTGTAAGGGCAAGCCCCCGGGGAAGGGCTTGCCCCTATTTCTTAGGATTTATCCTTTTATTTCTTCAGCTTCATCACATTGGCAGGGTGGCTCCGGCGGCTCGCTTCGGACCAGGGCCTGGTCCAATACCACGTCCATATGGCCGACCGGAATAAACTCCAGGGCTTGACGGACGGTTTCGGGGATGTCCTCAATGTCGCGTTCATTGTCCTTGGGGATCAGGACGGTGTGGATGCCGGCGCGATGGGCGGCGACCGCCTTCTCCTTGAGTCCTCCGATGGCCAGGACACGGCCTCGAAGTGTCACTTCACCTGTCATGGCAAGGTCGTGCCGGACCGGGTAGCCCGTCAGGGCGGATGCCAGGGCTGTCGCCAGGGTGATGCCGGCTGAGGGCCCGTCCTTGGGGATGGCGCCGGCTGGCACATGGATATGGATGTCGCGCTCCTTGGTCTTGGCCGGGTCAACCTTTAAGGTGGCGGACCGGCTCATGATGTAGGTCAGGGCGGCCTGCGCCGATTCCTTCATGACATCGCCGAGCTGGCCGGTAAGAATCAGCTTGCCCGTACCCGGCATGACATTGACCTCGATGGTCAGGGTGTCCCCGCCTGCCCAGGTCCAGGCCAGGCCTGTCGCGACGCCGACCTGGTTCTCCTTGTCGGCCATGTCGTAGAAATACCGGGGTTTGCCCATCAGGTCGCCCAGGTTCTTTGGGGTGACGCGGATGGTCTTTTTCTTTCCTTCCGCTTCCGCGATCTCGATGGCGGCGCAGCGGCAGAGCCGGGCGATCTCCCGCTCCAGCTGGCGGACGCCAGCTTCCTGGGTGTAGCCCTGGATCAATTCCGCCATGGCCTTTCTGGAAACCTGCAGGTCCTTTCCTGTCAGGCCGTGCTGCTTTCTCTCCCGGGGCAGCAGGTGCCGCAGGGCAATCTCGATTTTCTCCGCCTCCGTGTAACCGGTCACCTCAATCACTTCCATGCGGTCATAAAGGGCGTGCGGGATGGTATCGATTGTGTTGGCGGTCGTCACGAAGAGGACACGGGACAGATCGTAGGGGATCTCGATGTAATGGTCCCGGAAGGAGTGGTTTTGTTCGGGGTCCAGCACCTCCAGAAGCGCTGACGAGGGGTCGCCTCGAAAGTCACTGCCCAGTTTGTCGATCTCATCGAGCAAGAGGAGCGGATTGTCGGTATCAACCTGGCGGATGGCCTGGATGATGCGGCCCGGCATGGACCCGACGTAGGTGCGGCGGTGTCCCCGGATTTCCGCTTCGTCCCGGATGCCGCCAAGGGACAGCCGGATGTATTTTCTCCCCAGCGATTCGGCGATGGCCTTGGCGATGGATGTCTTGCCGGTCCCCGGAGGGCCGACGAAACAGAGGATGGGTCCTTTGAGCGTCGAGTCTCCTGTTTTTTCAACCAGCAGCTTTCGGACCGCCAGGTATTCCATGACCCGCTGCTTCAGTTTGTCCAGGCCATAGTGATCCCGGTCCAGGATTTTCCTGGCCCGCGCCAGGTCGTGGCGTTCCTTGCTGACCCTGCCGAAGGGCAGTTCCAGGAGGGTTTCAACCCAGGTCCTTTGGGTGGCGTATTCGGGGAAATGGGAGGGCAGCCGCTCCAGCCGGTTGATTTCCTTTTCGATTTTCGGCTTGTAGTCGTCCGGGATGGTCGACTGCTCCAGCTGGGTCCTGAGCGTATCAATTTCTTCTTCGGCGTCAATATCCTCGCCCAGTTCTTCCTGGATGACCCGTATCTGCTCGCGGAGGAAATAGTCTTTTTGGTTTTTATCCAGCTGGGTTTGGACCTGGGAGGCGATCTTTTGCTCCAGCTCGGCCAGCTGGATCTCACGGTGCAAAAAGCGCAGGATCATCTTGATCCGTTCGTGGACCATGGTGGTCTCCAGGATCTTCTGCTGTTCATCGTAGCGGATGGACAGCTGACCCGCGATGATATCGGCCGCGTGTCCCGCCTCCGCTTCATGGCGGACCAGGGCAACGGCCTCGGGCGCGACCCGGTCTGTGATGGCGGCATAGCGCTGGAACATATCGATCATGAGCCGCGTGGAGGCATCCAGCTGCGGCGTCCGCTCCGGCGTATTGACCAGGAGCGAATGGTAGCGCACTTCATAGTGGGGTGTGTCGGAGACGTAATCGTCGATCTCAACCCGCTCCAGGCCGTAGACCAGCACTTTCATGGTATTGTCGGGCAGTTCCAGTACCTGGCGGATGAAGGCGCGTGTCCCCACCCGATGGATCTGGTCGTGTTCCGGCCAAAAGGGCTCAAGGCTTGTCTGGCAGGACAGGATCAGCTCATGGCGCCCTGCCATGGCCTGGCGGAGCGCCCGGATGGACTGCTCTCTTCCGATATCGAAGGAGAGCAGTACCCCGGGATAGATGACCATGCCCCGCAGGGGGATCAGGGGCAGGACGCCGCTGGTCCGGACCGCGTGACGTGTCAGCCTCCGGTTGGGCCGTGAAGGACGTTTTGAATTTTCATTCGCTTCCGGCTGACCGGCGCTTTCCTCTTCGGTGGTTTTTCCTGGTTCTTCCCGGTCGCGATCATCGTCGTGACTGTTTTGCATAAGCTAATCCTCTTGCTCTTATTTATTCTTGGTCGGTTATTTTGGCGCGTAAACGCGTAACATCCCGCTGCGGACCATTTTAATATACAAATGTGTAAACAATATGAAAGGGAAGTATCAAGCATGGCCGGGATGTCCGCTATCCCGATTCTATACGGCTTTGGCCCATCTGTCCACGCGTTGACATTCACCCGATTACTTTGTAAACTGACAAGGCTTGTCAGAAGGCACGGAGAGATGGTCGAGTTGGCTGAAGGCACCGGTCTTGAAAACCGGCGAGGATGCAAGTCCTCCGCGGGTTCGAATCCCGCTCTCTCCGCCAATTTTCCCTATAATGTTCACATCCTGTGCATTACTTTCATTTTGAGATTCGTCCAGTACTTAACTTGGGCCACACCAAACCGGGCAGATAACGAAACCCTTTGCAGATCCTGCTGTCTTCCTCGGGAATGATTTGATGTTCAAGAGTTATCAGATTCTCGGATATCCCATACCGAACCTCCGAATCTTGATCAGAGGTTCGGTATAACCGGCCAAATGCTAAATCAGAAACAAGCGATTATTTTCCCTTAACGATCGGGATTATACTCTTTACTATCGAACCCGGCATCAGCATAACCTTGTTTGATGGTTTCTTCGTAACCGGAACGTATCTTTCCGTCGTGGTGGTTTTTGTATTCGTCGGTCATTATATAAACAAGAGCAGCAACCATCTTGCCGTTGACGCTAAGCATCAATTCTCTTTTGTCATATAAATGAGGATGGCCTTCATGCCTGTCCAGGTTGCGCTCATCCGCATCTGATATTTCCCAGACGAGCACCGGAACCTTATCGCCTCGCTTGGGGGCTATGTTGGCATAGAATGGCATTTTTAGTTGCCAATCAGGCAAATAGCTACTCGCCACTACTCTCGCATCCGGGCATCTATCCCACATCTGCTTTTTGTTCATGTTGCTGCCGTAAGCAATATAAAATCTCCGCGTCAGTTTTAGCTCCTTCACCAGCATCTGCCAGTCTTCTTCGTAGTCTTCGCCAAAGGGTCCCATGGTACTGCCGTTAAGCAGCCTGGAGCTAAATCCATGCAAAAGGTTAAGCACCAGGCAATTGAACGGAGGGTAGAGTTCTCTTTCTTCCAATAAGAACTGGCGCAGACCACCTCTGATAAAAATCTTCAAACTGTGAATCTCTGTTTTCAATTCATCGTAACCATGACCCTGTAATCCGGCATTGCATGTATAAGCCAGTCCTTCTTTCAGAGGATCTGCAACTCCTTTATTCCCCTTCAAATATTCCTTCATCAGCACCGCCGATGCGATGTAAGTCGGGGTGTTAACGAAGTCAACAACGGCTTCATGCGGTATTTTCCCTGACTCGAAGAGACCGAGTGATCCGTCTTGTTTCTGAAAGGCAATAAGTTCTTCCAAGTTAACTTCTGAGTCACGCTCGTCTAAAAGATTGTCCAGCGCCTTCAACATCTCATCGAGTTTCTCAAAATCCGGCCTACCTGTGTTTAATCTGCGTAAGTACATTCTCTTTCTCCTTTCAAGTTGTGACTCTATGATCTACGACTCAGGAGAAGCAAAACATACAATGGGATTTCCGATTTTTATTTACATGTATTCTACTTTGGACCAGTCAACGACGATATCCCCATAATCGACCCAGCGGCTTTGGCAACCTCTTTCTTCAATCTTGAGCCTGTTGTCTTTCAAATCAACCAATCTTACATCGGTCGTGATAATGCTGCCATTTTCGTCAAAATAACTGATCTCAATAAACTTCCCACTTTTGCTCCAAAAGACCAACCTGTAGTCTTCGCTCCTCGCAAAAGCACTTTCTTCCAAGATATTCGTGACATCGCCCTTCACATGGGATTTCGCGAGATTCGGTGTGATAATCTTCTCAGCATAATCCGTTAACTGGCCATAAATACTGTCAAATATATTTTGGTAAACCTCACCACCAGCACCTTCCGATTTTTCTTCCAGAAGTTTCAGGAGCATGAATAATTCACTTAGATTCAGTCCCAGTATGAGAGGATGAACTGTTGATCTATAGTAATGTCTCTGGCTCCCTTCGTGTTTCGATTCAATTCTAAAAACGGAACCCAAAATGTTGACCCCTCGCCTTAGTTCGTCGACATCGCTCCGTATGGTACGGTCGTCAACACCAAAATATTCAGCGATTTCACCAGTACGCATTTTCTTTCCATGCAACAGTTTCAATATTTCAATCTGTCTCTCAATTTTGTCCAACCCTGCCGCCATTTAACAGCCCCTCCTTTTTTGATATCAACTGTCAGCACAATTATAAGGCCATTCACTTATCTGCATGAATATCTCCGGCACTACCAAGAAGATCAGATCAGATCTTCACTTAGCTGTCTGACGCTACTGAAGAAATATCCTGCTACCCGTGCTTACGGCAATCGGGTGGATTGCAACAATATCAACATACAATTCCGCTCGTTTCGCCATTTTTCATCCTTGTAACTTTTCCCACCGACCACGGGCTTTCTTGATGGTTTCATGAGGGCATTGTAAAGTGTGAATAAGGACTCCGGTCCTGTCCACCTGGTCGGAACCAACAAGCTTCCGACAGATCATGATTCCAGGAGGTAAATGATGGAACATAAACTGCCCCCCCTGCCCTTTGCCAAGGATGCCTTGGAACCGGTCATTTCCGCGGAGACCATAGACTACCACTATGGCAAGCATCACCAGGCCTACGTCAACAACCTGAACAAACTGATCGTTGGTACTGAATTTGAAGACATGGCCCTTGAGGACATCATCAAAAAGTCAAGCGGCGGTATCTTCAACAACGCGGCCCAGGTCTTCAACCACACCTTTTACTGGCACTGCCTGGCGCCTGACGCGGGTGGAACACCACAAGGTGAACTGGCCGGGGCCATCGACCAGGCTTTCGGCTCTTTTGAGGCCTTCAAAGAGAAGTTCTCGGCGACGGCTGCCACCACCTTTGGCTCCGGCTGGGCCTGGCTGGTCAAAGACAGTGACGGCAAACTGGAAATCATCAGCGCCAGCAATGCCGGCACACCGCTCACTGAAGACAAAAAGCCTCTATTAACCTGCGATGTCTGGGAGCACGCCTATTACATCGATTACAGAAATGCCCGGCCTTCCTACATTGACAAGTTCTGGGAGTTGGTTAACTGGGATTTTGTGTCCGCTAATCTCTAGGCCTGGCAAGAACCGGAACACAAATGCTTTATGGCTGTTAAGAAGGGTGCTCCGCAGGGGCGCCCTTTTTGGCCATGCATCAGTCACGGGAGCTGTAAAGCCAAGGATCCTCCTCCTTTAGACCCCGGCTTGTCAAACGCAAAACCCGGCTGCATACCTCCCGCAGAAAGACCCGGTCGTGGGAAACGCTGATGACAGCGCCGGGATAGAGGGCCAGTCCTGCCCGGAAGACCGGATTACTCAGCGGTGACAGATGCCTGCTTGGCTCATCCAGGATCAGTACCTCCGCTTGTGTGAGCCGTAATTTGGCGTAAGCCAGTTTGATCTTCTGGCCACCTGACAGGGTTGCGGCAGGACGGTTCATCTCCTCCCAGGAAAAGTTAAGGCTGCCCAGCAGGTTGGAAGCCTCCTGTCTCAGACCGGTAATCCCCTGGTCATCCAGAAAATCCAATGCGTTTTTTTTGCCGTCACAAAACTGCTGCCAGTCTTGCGGCAAAAAGAACACCTTGAGCTTATTTCCTGCTGACAGTTCCCCCTCAATCAGGCGAAGCAGGGTCGTTTTCCCGCAGCCGTTGTTTCCGGTGATCCCGATCCGTTCCGGGCCGCGGACGGTCAGCCTGACATTATTTGCCAAGACCCTGTCCCCCACCATGAGCCGGGGCAGTTGGAGCCGCAATATTTCCTTGCCTTCGGCCACACCGGGCAGATCGGCAAGGAAGAAGCCGACAAGGTCTTCGCGGTCAGCCCGTTTGGTTTGCGTCTCATGCTGGCGTTCCAGCCGCCGTCCCGTTGACTTGACTGCCCGCATTTTCTTTTTCAGAAGCCGCCCGCCGGAAGGATCCTGACGCGATATATTCTCCTGGGCACGGTGCACCTTGTCCTGGATTTCATGATGGCGCCTGAGTTGGGACCGGTAGTCCGCCTCTTCTTTGGCTGCCAGACGGTTTTGCCGTTCGATGCCTTCAAGAAATTGCTGGCGGTAGTCACTAAAACCCAGACCACTGTAAGTAATCCTGGCCTCAGTCCGGCGCCACACCTGCTCGATGTGGAGGATCTTGTTGGCGGTCCTTTCCAGCAGGGTCTCATCGTGCGACACGAAAAGGACCGGTTCAGCGGCACGCCGGATGAAGTGTTCGACAAATTGAATGCCTTGCAGATCCAGGTCATTGACGGGCTCATCCAGAATATAAATGTCCGGCCGGTCCAGCATGAGCAGGATTAGCCGGAGCTTCATCCGCTCGCCCCCCGACAGGTCACCAAGCTGACGGGGAACATGAAGCAGGCTGCTGTCCAAAAACAACTGGTCCGCCAGCCTGTAGAGCTCTTTGTCTGCCAGGTGGGGCAGCGTCAGCTCCTCGACTGTCTGTTTCCTGAGCGCAGGCGGACATTCCTGAGCCAGGTAGCCCAGCCGTTTGGACTCATAGTCAATGTGTCCGGTCCAGCGCAGATAGGAGGCCGCTTCCTCCGGCCGGCAAATGACTCGCAAGAGTGCGGTCTTGCCGTTTCCTTCCGCGCCGATCAGGGCCAGCTTGTCGCCCCTTTGCAGGCTGAAACTGAGTTTTGTGATCAGGGGATAATGGTCATGATCCCGGACAATGGTCAGGTCTTTGATTCGCAACATAAGGACTCCTTGCGCAAGGCTTCACGGTCAAACCCATGAAAGCAATTCTTGTCAGTCAATGATCCTTATTTGAACATCTGCCCACCTCCGGCTTGGGATGCCCGCATGATAACAGGAAAGCATCTCCTTTGCAAAGACGTCCTCCATGTGAGTTAAGGTGATTCGCATATCCTCTTTCACATGATATAATGGCATGGCGCCAACGGCGCACGGCATGGAGAAGTACCCAAGAGGTCGAAGGGGACGGTTTGCTAAACCGTTAGTGGGGGCAACTCCAGCGAGGGTTCAAATCCCTCCTTCTCCGCCAATCCATTAGTGACCGTCCTGGGCGGTCACTAATGCTTTTTTAGTTCATTTTGGATATTTATTTTGACACTCCAGGATATACCCAGCGCATTACATCCGGAAGCGGCAAGGATATACACCTTTCGCCTTTTCCTGCCTTGATTTATATCTCACCTTTCGACGGATTTTCCTTGCAAATTCAGGCCTTTTGGGTTAGTTTGAACAAGGTGTGAATGCAAATGTTACAAAAGCCGGATTGTTCAGAATTTGTTCGATATGCAATGCTAGTATTTGCAGCTGGAATTAAGTTAAGAAATTTCTTACTGTGAATTAAACAACTGGAGGGCAAAAAATGAATGCTTTATACAAGAAAGTGAATCGGGGAGCAGTCGTAATCAGTCTGGTGCTGGTCTTGTTGCTGGTAATCATGCCTGTTTTTACAGCAAAGATTGCCTATGCGGCCGAGCGCAACCCTTCTTGGCTCGAACCCGTTACGATCCAGATTGTAGGTTGGACGGAAGGAGAACCAATCGATTACACGAAAGATCTTTCGATCAAGGTCGGATTCAAGGTGCCCGTCGAGGGTGACGAAGTTGACGATTACTTCATTTATGGTGATACGGTGACTTTGCCACTGAGTCAGTATTTCAGCTTTTTAGGTGTGACAACACTTGAACTGATAGCTACTAACGGCAAGGTGATCGGACACGTGACGCTGAATAATGACGCACAAGGCCGTGCGATTGCGGAAATCGTGTTTGACGAAAGTCCCGAAGTGTTCCAGATCGAGGATATTGTTTACAGCGGCGTTTCCGCCGGTTTTAATGCCACTTTGACCTTCAATGAAGAAGGTTGGGAAGATGCTGACGAGGAAAGCGATGAGTGGTATCTCGACAAGGATGTGATATTTATCCTCCCCGGCGATACCATTACCGAAACCATTTTGAAAGACGGGGAACTGAATGAGGACGGCGACGGCATTGTCTGGGAAATCACCATTACCCGGATGGACGATGCGAAGCCCCCCCAACACCAAAGTCTTGCCGGCTTCACCTTTCGTGATGAGCTGGATGGTGTTGGAACATTCAAGCCAAGTTCTTTCAGTGTTAAGCACAGCGGCTCCACAGAAGTGAGTGTGAATGACAGTGATGTCTTGACAGAAGAAGATGGTAAGCAGGTTTTGGTCTATGAAATACCTGCAGGGTTCGAATCTCCACTCACCATCACCTTTGAGACAGACTTGCCATCTGGCATCCTGGTCAATGGAGGCGATATCAAAAATGTCGGCCAGCTGAGTGAGGGTGATAAGGATCCAATCCAGGATGATCACACGGTCACCATCAACCCGCCGGTAATTTCGAAAGAAGGATGGGTTTCGGGTGAATACGGTGACGACGATGAAGACAAAGATCTTTACTTGAATAGCAGCCGCCTGATCACCTGGCATGTCGAGGTGGACAGCAAGGGCCTTACCCTTTACGATTTAGAAATAAAAGATGCGATTGATTCTGATTTGGTGATTGAATCCATCAGCTGGGAAATTTGGACCCTGAGTTCAGATGATCCCCCGGTAGGTAGTTGGGTGCCCTCGACAGAGACTCAACACCAATGGACTGCAGCGCCCACTGACGATATTTACAGAATCGGCGATTTCAAGGGCAGGGGGCGCTTAGCCATTGTGGTCAAGGTGCCTGCGCCAGACGAAGGTGATATCTCCCTGGTCGAAAAGACCTACACGAATGAGGCCACGGTTACCTGGAAGGGAAAGGGCGGCCAGGGCACTGGTTCATCCTCACCGGATGCGGAAGTTGGCGTTGGCTATAACGTGATTACCAAGAAACGAGCTGGAGAGTCAACTTATCCGCCCTACAACGCCATACCCTGGGAGATCAGCGTTAACCTCAAGGGACAGGGGGGGCAGCCCTATGCTGCTGACCTGGCAGTCTACGACTTGATCATTCATGACAGCTCGACGACTGAACAGCAGATTTTCGACGCGACAGATCATAATGGCGACCCGATTACCGCTTGGCCTGCCGACTTCACGGTGGATGATATCGGCTCGGGTGGGATCCCTCGAAATGATGGCCATAAGTTCGAAGGTTTGCTTGACAAAGACGAGCATCTCGCCTTCAGCGCAATTGACTTGTATTTGCATGACGGTGATGGCAATGCCAGCCTTATCGGAACCCTGATCAAGGTAACCGGCCTGCTTTACAATGAGGCGAATAATTTCTCTTTTAAAACCAAGATTGTCGACCCGGAAAAGCTCTGGGGGAACGATCTGGCTAACACAGAAA
>CAZSFQ010000013.1:45462-46573 GCA_964606165.1 uncultured Mageeibacillus sp. | reverse complement strand
TTGTGCCGAGAATACCTGGCTGGAGACGGCCCGGAAAGGTAGGTCCTCGCCGGATTTTTTTATGCTCCAATAAATGAATCCAAGTGTACAAAAGATACAGTTATGCCCATATTGACGAATAGGGCTGTGCTATGATTCTTCCGTAATCACCTCTTGCTGGAAGAAACGGAGTCTTGTGGATGAAAATTATTATTGTCGGAGGCGTGGCCGGCGGCGCGACTGCGGCCGCCAGGATGCGGCGTCTGTCCGAGGACGCGGAAATCCTGGTCCTGGAGCGCGGCGGCTATGTCTCTTTTGCCAACTGCGGCCTGCCCTATTACATCGGCCATGTCATCGAACAGCGGGACGCCCTCTTTATCTCAACACTTGAGACCATCAAGGCCAAATACAATCTCGACATCAGGACACGGTCCGAGGTGATCAGAATTGACCGCCAAAGCAAGATGGTTGAGGTTAAGAACCTCGAGACCGGGGAGGTCTATGAAGAATCCTATGACAAGCTGATCCTGTCAACCGGATCCTCACCTTCTGTTCCCCCCATCCAGGGCGTGGACGCGCCCAATGTCTTTACGCTCTGGACCATTGCCGATACCGACCGGATCTTTTCATTTATCGAAGACAAGCACCCGCAAAAAGCCGTCGTCGTTGGCGGGGGTTTTATCGGCGTGGAACTGGCCGAGAACCTGGTTGAACGCGGTATAGACTGCACCCTTGTCGAACTGACCGACCAGATCATGCCTCCCTTTGATCCTGATATGACGGTGATCCTGGAAGATCATATGAGAAAAAACGGGGTCAGGCTGCTCCTGGGCAGGAGGCTTGAGGCGATCTCTGACGGAGGCAATACGGTTCAGCTGGATGACGGGACCCTCATCCAGTCGGATATGACACTCTTATGCACGGGCGTCCGGCCCAATAATGAATTGGCGAAGGCGGCCGGCCTGGAGCTTGGCCCGCGCGGCCACATCACGGTCGACCAGGCCATGCAGACGTCAGACCCCGCTATCTATGCGGTCGGTGATGTCATTGAAGTCGACGAACCCCTCCTTGGAGGCCGCACGGCCATCCCGCTCGCGGGACCCGCCAACCGGCAGGGGCGCGCGGTATGCGC
>CAZSFQ010000013.1:0-45362 GCA_964606165.1 uncultured Mageeibacillus sp. | reverse complement strand
TCCCGCTCGCGGGACCCGCCAACCGGCAGGGGCGCGCGGTATGCGCCAATCTGCTGGCGGAAGGAAGGGTTGAGGCCTACCGGGGATCGATCGGGACCAGCATCGCCAAGGTGTTTGACCTGACAGCCGCCTCAACGGGCATGAATGAGAAACAGCTGAAGGGCGCGGGGCTAGTCTACGGCGAGGACTATTACTATTCGCTGATCCATCCCATGCACCATGTCACCTATTATCCCGGAGCCCTTCCCATGGTCCTCAAGCTCTTGTTTGGCCGGGACGGACGTGTACTGGGCGCGCAAATCGTCGGCTATCAGGGAGTTGACAAACGGATTGACGTCATCTCGGCAGCCATCCATTTCAAGGGGACGGTCAGAGATCTGGCTGAGCTTGAACTGGCTTACGCGCCGCCCTACGGAGCGGCCAAGGATCCAGTCAATTTTGCGGGCTTTGTGGCGGAAAACATCCTTGCTGGCCTGACCGACCCAGTCACAGTTGACCACTATCTCAAGAATCCGCATCGCTATACCCTGCTCGATATCCGCGAAGAAGAGGAAACGCTGGCCCACCCGGTTCACGGAGCCCTGATGATCCCGCTCAGTCAGCTTCGCCAGCGGTTGGATGAACTGGACAGGGAAAAAGAATACCTCACTTTCTGTGCCATCGGCCTGCGCGGTTATATAGCCGAGCGGATCCTGAAACAGAAGGGCTTCAAGGTTTCCAATCTCCTGGGCGGCCTTCGCACCATGGATGCCCTGACCAGGACAGCGGCAGATGAAAATGGAAAAATGGAGGCGAATGAGCCAATGAGCACCCGGCAACAGACAGGATACGGCGATGAACCGTCCAGAATACATGACTTGGATGTCAGCGGCTTGAGCTGCCCCGGTCCCATTGTCGCGATCGGCAAGTTCATCAAGGAGCTGGAAGACGGTGAAGCTGTCCGGGTGAGCGCCACGGATCCAGGCTTTGCCCGCGACATCGTGAGCTGGTGCGAGAATACCGGAAATACCCTCCTCGAAAGAGGGGAGGAAGCCGGCGTCTACACTGCCCTGGTCCAAAAGGGAGGACGCGCGCTTTCCCCTGCCGTATCAGGCTTTGTTTCTTCAGGTGACCCAACCGGCAAGGACAAAACCATCATCGTTTTCTCGGGCAGCTTTGACAAGGTCATGGCGGCCTTTATCATCGCGTTGGGCGCGGCGGCCATGGGGGACAAGGTCCATATGTTCTTTACCTTCTGGGGTTTGAGCACCCTGCGAAAGAGCTTCAAGGTGCCTCTGAAAAAATCTTTCATGGACAAGATGTTCACTGGCATGATTCCCCGGGGTACCCGCGGCATGGGGCTTTCCCAGATGAACATGATGGGTATGGCGCCCAAGATGATGCGTAAGGTGATGAAAGACAAGGGCATCAGTTCATTGGAGGACCTGGTCCGCGAGGCGGCCGAAAATCCGGATATCGAGATGACAGCCTGCCAGATGACCATGGATGTCATGGGATTGAAGGAGGGAGAACTGATCGACGGTGTCAAGATCGGCGGGGTCGCCTCCATGCTGAATGATGCCGACAAGTCGCAGTTCACCTTGTTTATCAGCTAGGGGGCAGGCAGAAACAGGTCTGAAGGGAGCCGGTTCAGCCAGCTCCTTTTTATTTATTCCTGATTGAGGGGAAGATACGCGAGTTACAATTAAGTTTTTCCGATTCATCATAAAAACTATAGAAATAACATAATTTTACGGACTAATCGTAAGAATTTTGATAATTCCAAAGTTTTGCGGATTCATCGTAAAAATCTGCTATACTGGTTGCAAGAGAACGAGGAGGTGGTTGGATTTGTTGATTAAGCGACCTGATTATTTTAATAAACTGCTTGCTTACAAAGATAAGGAACCCATTAAAGTCATAACCGGCGTCAGGCGTTCAGGTAAGTCCAGCCTGCTTCTCATGTGGAAGGAGTATCTGGAGGAAAACCAACCGGCCAGCGAAGTTCTTTATCTCAATTTCGAGCATCCATCTTCCTTTAAGCTCCATGAAGGTGCCCACTTAATGGATTATCTGCAGTCGAAAATCACTAAAGGGCATGTCTATTTTCTCTTCGATGAAATTCAGTTTGTCAGTGACTGGCAGAAGTACATCAATGGGCTCCGGCTGGCTTACAATTGTGATATTTACTTGACCGGTTCAAATTCGGAGCTGCTGTCCGGGGAGCTTGCTACCTTGCTCACAGGTCGTTATGTTGAGATAGCAGTCTTTCCCTTGTCTTTTAAAGAATACCTTTTTTTTCGTGGCTATGAGGGAAAGGAGAACAAAGATCCTTACTTCCGAGACTACCTCGATAATGGCGGTTTTCCCTTGACGGTTATGACAGCAGACTCTTTTGTCCGCGACGGGATCATGAGAGCGCTCTTCGACAGTGTTCTGTTCCGGGATGTAGCCTTTCGCGGCGCCATCCAGAACCCTGATCAGTTGATGAGAGTGGTTGCCTATCTCATGGATAATATTGGCAACCCAATATCGGCTTCAAGCATCGCGAATTATCTTACGTCTGCCGGATTCAAAACCTATGCAGAAACAATTGGCCGCTACCTGCATCTCCTGGAGCAGGCTTATGCGTTCTATCACGTAGAACGTTACGATATCCGTGGAAAAGAGCGTTTAAAAACCTTAGGGAAATACTACGCGGTTGACTTAGGCCTTCGCAATTATGTTCTCGGCCGGACAGATATAAGCCGAGGTTCACAAATTGAGAACCTGGTGTTTTTAAGGTTACTTCAAGGAGGATATAAAGTATTTGTCGGCAAATACGATGACAAGGAGATTGACTTCGTCTGTTTCAGGGGTAAAACGGTGAAGTACATTCAGGTCTGTGAACAACTACCCAAGGATAGTGACCGCGAGATTGATAACCTCCTGCTGATCCGTGATAACTATGATCGACTGGTCGTGACGATGAACACCTTGGATGTCGGTAGCCGACATGGCGTTGAAATTATCCATATTTACGATTTCTTGCTGGCCGATGATGGTCATATTTGAGGGCCTCAAGCGATGATTTTTGTTAGCTGGTTTCAAGATACGAAGAGGTGGTGACTTAATGACAAAAAAGAGCAGACGTATTTTGACACAAACACAACACTGATGGAGCCAGGATTATCCCCGATGGGACGATTTACGACTTAGGCGTCCTGCTCTCCAGTGTCCACATGGCCTGGATGAGGACAGTTGCTGGAAGGCTGGAGATGAGATACAGGTATTCGAAAGACATTGTCTATAACAATTTCCACTGGCAGAATCCAATACAACCCAAAAAGCGAAAATTGAAAATATAGCACTGGCGATCCTAAAAGCCAGGGAACTGTACCCCGACTCATCACTTGCCGACTTATACGATGATCTGATCATGTCTCCCGAACTGAGAAAAGCGCACCAGGAAAACGACAGAGCCGTGATGGAGGCCTATGGGTTTAATTGGAGGACCATGACGGGAACCGAATGTGTGGCTGAGTTAATGGAGCTTCATCAGAAACTGACACGCTGAGAGTGCGGTGTCTATTGCAAAAGAAATGCTTCTGATATGCAGGTAATCCAGGCAAGTTATGTCAGGAAAGCCTCCATGAGAGCCCGGTAGCCCCGGACTGCCCCAAGGAGTTGGTCCAGCTCGATGTATTCATCGATGGTGTGGGCCAGTTCTTCATATGATGGCCCGAAGCCCAGGGTGGGAATCCCCGCTTCCCCGGCGTAATGGCTGCCATTGGTGCAAAAGTTGTAATGGGATAGCCGGCTGTCCAAACCAGCTTGTTTCAGGCACTGCAAAGCCTTCTGGACAAACCATTCCCCCTCATCAAAGAGCCAGCCGGGGAAGAAGCGTTCCGCTTCAATTACCTGGCCCGTGTAGCATGATTCTTTTCCCCTGGCCAGGGTCACTTTGGGTGACCGGTTCCCTTCTTCTCCATATTGATGGAGAACAGCTTTGAGAGGCAAGAGCACGTCTTCAAGTGTTTCGCCCGGCAGCAGGCGCCGGTCGTAGGTTGAAAGGCAATGGGAAGGGACAACGGAGGCACCGGGGTAGGGGGAAGACTTGATGTCAGTAAGCTCCAGGATACCCGGGCCGAGAACAGGATGCGAAGGCGGTCTGATCTTCTGCACTTGTTGGATGATGCCGGCCATCTGGTAAACAGCGTTCTTCCCCTTCTCGGGATTGGCGGAATGGGCAGGGATACCGAAGGTCTCAACCTTGATTTCGGCCCGGCCCCGCTGTCCGATGTTGAGCTTAAGGGCGGTCGCCTCACCGATGATGACCAGGTCCGGCCGGCAGTATTCTGATATGGCGCGGGCAGCGACGCCTTCGAACATTTCTTCCTGGACAACACCTGCCAGGACCAGGGTGCCGGCGAAATCTCCCTGTGATGCCTTGAGAAATTGTGTGGCCGCAACCGCCATGGCAGCGACAGCGCCTTTCATATCGGAGCTTCCCCGGCCATAGATGCGATCCCCGACAACCAGTCCGCCATAAGGCGGCTGGATCCAGGCGCCGGGGTCGGGTACGGGAACGGTATCGATGTGACCGTCCAACAACAAAACAGGGCCCTGCCGTTTTCCCCTAAAGCTTGCGACCAGGCTTCCGTATGGATCGACATAAAGGTGGGTGAAACCGCTTTGGGAATAATAGTTGAGCAGCAGGTCGATGGCCTGCTTTTCATTTCCCGATTCGCTGGGTGTCTCAATTAGCCGACGGCAGAGATCGATGGCGGCTTCTTCCTGTTGATTATGCGGCATGCCTGGGATCCTCTGAAAATTAAATATCTCCTGTACACCTCATTGATCATAGCATGCTGACCGGCTGGAGAAACGGTTCTCCAACTGTTACTATGATATGGACTTTCTGGTCAATGATCTGTGCATCCCAACACTGGTTGCGGTCCGGGTGACAGCCTGCCTGCCCGTTCAGCCGCAGAAGAAGTCTGTATTGATGATAGATGCCCCGGGAGGGATGGCAATCATCGGATCTTTTGTCTGAGAATATTGTCCTTTTCCTGTTGTTTCCTTCATAAAACTGTTTCATAATGTTGGCGGACAGTGTTGCTTTCCAAAATATCCAGATCATCCCCGCCGGCAATCTGACCGGCCAGGTACTCTCGGGGAGATGAACGGGGGCCCCAGCCATGTTCCAGGAATTCACGCCATACGGCACTGTTCATGCGGCGGCCTTTCTTATCCCGGTTTTCTCCGGGCTTCTTCTCACCTTTTTCGCCCTTAAGAAGCCTGATTTTCAAAAGGCAATCGGCATAAGCTATGCTGTCCTCATTCTCGCCGTCCGTTTCGCGCGCTACAGCTTGGATATTGCGCTCGGAACCTTTCACATCGCCCAGCTGCTTTCGGTGCAGATTTGCCACATCAATATGTTTTTGCTGGCTCTTTGCCTTGTCAGGCCAAACCGGGGGCTTTTCGCTTTCAATTTCATTGCCGGCATCCCGACTGCCCTGGCCGTTGTCCTCTTTCCCGGAACTGTTCACCGGCCGCCTGCGACTGCCCGGGCTGTCTTTTTCATCGCCAGTCACCTTCTGCTGGTGATGGGAGCCTTGCATCTGCAGCTTATCCACCGGTTCCGTATTCCATGGAGAACGGTCCTGTATCTTCACGCGCTCCCCCTGGTCGTATTCCCGCCCCTGTATTTTGTCAATTCGGTTTTTGGAGCCAATGCGCTCTACCTGATGGGGGGCAATCCCGGCACGGTCCTGGAAACTATGTACGATGCCCTGGGGCCCGTCTGGTATCTGGCTGTACTCATTGCCCTCTACTGGCTTTGCCTGGATCTGATGTATCTTGTCCACCGCCTCTTTCTCAAAGTTGCTGAACGAAAGAAAAAAGCTGGCGGGGCCTGTGAAAAGGCTTGAGATGCTGATCATAAGAGGGATCAAGAAGAGCTATGGCAAGAAGGCCGTGCTGGAAGACATCTCCCTGTCACTTCGGACAGGTGAGGCGGTAGGTATTGTTGGGCATAACGGGTCCGGCAAATCAACATTTCTTTCAATCATCGCCCAGCTTGTCCGTCCTGACGCCGGTGAGATCCATGAGGATGACCGTTCTGTTTTGGGCGACCGGTCATATGTCCGGGAACATATCGGTTACATCCCGCAAAATGACTGGCTTCTGTCAGACCTGACTGTAAAGGAAACTTTAAAATTCTGGCAGAGCATCCACAGGATCAACGAGCCTGTCTTCGCGGCAGATTCGATCGCCGGCCAGCTGGGTTTGGATTTGCTGGCCGGGGAAAAAGTCGGTACCCTGTCAGGCGGAATGCAAAAACGGCTCAGCATCGCCCTGGCCTTTCTTCATCATCCCCGCTATTTGCTCATTGACGAAGCTCTGCCCGCTCTTGACCGGGCTTACCGGTTTGCCGTGCTTGAAAGACTTGCCGATTTTCGTGACCAGGGCGGCGCGGTTCTTTACAGCAGTCACAGGCTTGATGATGTCCGTGCTTTCTGCGACCGGATTCTTGTTCTGCGTGAAGGGAAGGCGGTTTTATGCGTCAGAACAGAGGATTTCCCAACAGACGGCGAGACGCTGGATGCCTTGCTTAATCCGCTGGAAAGTATGACGGATGGATAGGAATTTCTTTATCTCCGGTCTGTGCTTTCATATCAGGCAATCACTGAAAAAGCTGCCTTTTCTGCTTGGCATGACGGCTGTATTGCTTTCATTAAGTATGATCGCCGGGTCGGTAGCCGTCATGCTTCTGTCAAACCGGCGTTATTCCAGGGTTACACTGGCGGTTGCCTCGGAAGATGCTGATCCAAGGCTGGCTGATCTTGTCCGTTCACTTAACGGGAACCCCGAAGTGAATGAATTTCTGGTTATCCATGAGGGACAGCCCAGCCAAATGGAGGGTTTGATCGAAAGTGGATCTGCTGAGGGAGCGCTTGTCCTTCCTGCCGGTTTTTTTGACAAGCCGACCCAAAGTGCTTCACCACGGCTTATTATCCGCAGCTCCCGGCAACTGGAGACAGTCATTCTTGACAAGATGGCCGACAGCAGCATCCGGATGTTTGCAGCATTCCGTAAGGGTGTCGGCCGCTCGGAAGAGATCATCAGGGAAAAAGTTGAAGATCCGTCCAGGGCTGAAGAGCTGGCAAGGGGTATGGCGGAACATTATGTCCGATGGCTCCTGGGCTATAAGCAGATGCTTCGCCGGGTCACGGTCAACAGTACGGGCTTTCTTTCCATTTCACAGCATTACATGCTGAGCGCGCTTCTATTTTTCTTCTTTCTGACCATGCCGCTTTATTACCGCGACCTATCCATTCGGAATGAGCAGGGATGGGCAGCCAGACTTCGAAGTGCCGGTGTCAGGCTACCTTCCTATGCCGCGGTGAGGGTGCTGGGCATCTCTGCCGTCCTGACCGGGCCCTTGATCGCCTCTTTGCTCGGCCTTCGTCTGCTTGACGGAACCAAGGCAGCTCCTCTTTTCTTTCAGTCCATGGCGGGCCTGATCCTCTCGATGCTGCTGACGGTTCTGATTTCTTTCCTTTGCAGCAATGCCGGAGGCATTGTGCACGCGATCACTCTTAATACAGCGGTGGCGTCTGTCTTTCTCATTTTTTCGGGCGGTATTGTTCCACCTCTTCTTTTATCCCCATCCGTCAGAACGCTTCTTCCCTTCTCACCCTTCACCTGGATGAGGGATTGTCTGAGCGGCCTGTATGGTGTCAGCGCGAATACCCAGTCACTTCTTCGATTGACTATTTCTGTCGTCATGCTTGCGGTCTGGAGCGCCTTCAGAGCTGACCGCATGGAAAAGAAGGGGATGGTATGAGTTATTTTCGAGCTCTTGTAAGGCTTCAGCTCAAACGTTTCCTTCGTCAGAAGGCTTTCCTGATCTGCCTTTTCTTAATGCCGCTCTTAGGTATCTTTATGGGCGTCCTGTTTCCCGCGTCTTCTGTTGGAAACACGCTTAAGGTTGGAATTTTGCTGCCGGACGATTCAGGGAAGAGTGAGCAGGTATGGAGACGGCTGCTCACCTGCTCCGATGAACAGACCGAATTTATCCGGGCAGACAGCGAGAATCAGGTGCGCGAACAGGTAGCCGCGCGTGTCTGGGAGTGCGGTTATCTGTTTGCCCAGAATTTTGACGCCAGGTTAGACAGAGGAGACTATAAGGGGATCATCACCCGCGTCATGAGCCCAGCCTCCATGACCCTGTTCACGAGCTGGACGGTAGTATCCGCCCTGTTCGAGGTATGCGCGCCCCACCTGGCCATGGATTTTCTTAAAAGCCGTGATCTGTTGACCCAGGCTGAGGCCGGAGCCTTTCTCCTCCAATGGGAGGAGGCTGACGATGCCGGTTTTGTCAAGCTCCGCCTGGAAAGGCAGTCGGACGGCGGCGGGATCTTTGACCGTACGAGGGCTTCGGGGATTGGCGCGTCCGGAATTACGAGGGGCTTGATGGCACTCCTGCTCTTTGTTTTCGCCTATTTATGGGCAGTTCAGCATCTGGAAGACACCATGACTGGTTTTTTCCAACGCATCAAACCCTTTGAACCGGCGACCAAGCGATTGGCTGGCTCTTTGACGGCGGCGGGCCTGCTCATGGCTGCAGGCGGGGGGCTCGCTGTAGCGGTCGAAAAGCTGATATTTCCGGCGGAAGGGGCAGGTCTTTTGGGTGAGGTCTTTTTACTCACCGTTTATATTCTCAGCCTGGCCTGCCTCTCCTTTATCTTGACCATTATCATACCCAACCGCGATTATCTGTTGGCTGTTCTCCCTTTTTTCCTGATCCTGTGCCTGCTCCTGTCTCCCATCCTGTTTGATGCGGGCCAGTGGATTCGGGAAATCCGCTGGCTGTCGAACCTTATCCCCCTGACTCATTATTTGAGGGCTGTTACTGGAGGCCGAAAGGAATTGCAAGATTTTGTCGTGTATGCCTGTCTGCTTGTACTTCTTGCATCAGCGGCCGGATACGCGAAAGCCAAATTGTCCGAAATCTCTTTTTTAAAGCAGCGCGCATAGGTCATCAACTTGTGGGAGGAAGAGCCGGCTGCTTTGTAGGTTTTTCGCAGTTGAGCCAAGAGCCCAAGGAATGAGGCCGGACCGTTGAAAACCGGGTTCTTAAAGGCCGGCCAGGTGCTCCACCAGGCCACCAATCAAGCCAATTCCCGCGCCCAGTATAATCAGTTTGAAAAGGTCGATCTTCTTGAAATGAAGGACAAAAACAAGAAAGAAGGCGCCAGCGGCAACCCAATCGATGGTGATGGGTGACCTCGTGATAAACAAGGAGGAAAGCAGCATCGAAATGGCTGCCACCCCGATTAATCCCGTCACTCCGGGCCGGAGTCCCTTGAGGGCGCGGTTGATCCAGGTGATCCGGCCGCCATGAAAGAGGAACCATCCCAAAAAAAGTAAAAATACGGTCTGTGGCAGTACGGCCGCGGTGGAAGCGACGATGGCGCCGGGGATGCCGGCCACCCGGGTTCCCACGAAGGTTGCGGCATTCAGGGCGATCGGTCCCGGTGTCACCTGTGAAAGGGCGATGACGTCGGTCATCTCTTTTAAAGTGAGCCAGCGGTACTGGTTGACGACGACATTTTCAATGAGCGGGAGGGCCGCGTAACCTCCTCCAAAGGCGAGGGCGCCGACTTCCAGAAAAGCGATGAAGAGCTGCCAGAAAATCATGGGATCTTGTCCTCCGGGATGAAAGTGAAGGCGAGGATACCAGTGATCCCGAGAGTCAGGATGATCAGTCCCGTGTGAATGGAGGTGAGCAGGCCGGTCAAAAAGGCGGCGGTCATCAGCGCGGCGGAAAAAATCCTGTGCCGGCAAAGGCAGGGCTTGGCCATCCGGTAGACCGCGTGGAGCATGACGGCAGAGATGGCCCCGCTCATGCCGCGCAGCGCCGCGCCCACCCAGAAATTTGAGGCGAATGCCTCATACATGTAGAACAAAACCGAGATGATGATCAAAGGCGGAAGAATAGCGGCGATAACACCGAGAATGGCGCCGGTCCGGCCTTTAAGCTTGTAGCCGGTTAAAAGTGCGGTGCTGACGGCGATCGGTCCTGGAGCCGACTGGCCAAGGGCGATCAGGTCATACATCTCCTCGTCCTCAAGCAAGCCTCTTTTGCAGACGAATTCCTCACGGATGACAGGGACAATGGTGTAGCCTCCGCCAAAAGTGATGCTGCTGATCTTGAAAATCGCGAAGAAGAACTGCCACAAAGTCATGCAGCCATTCTATCACTCCGCTTGGGGACAAATCTTGTATACTGGTTAAAAAGGAATCCGTGCCCAGTCGCAATCATGCGGGGGGGCGGATCATGAGTGATAAGTTTGCTATACAGACAGGAGGTTTGATCATGTCTAACCAACGATTGGTCGTACACGGTGATTTTATCTTCACCCCCAAGCCAGGAGAGGTGGTTGTCCATGAGGATGCCTATGCAAGTATCGCGAAAGGGCGGGTGGAGGCAGTCTCTGACACATGTCCCTCGATCGGTCCCGATGTGGACTATACCGATTACGCAGGGAAGCTGGTTATCCCGGGCTTTGCGGATGTTCATCTCCACGCCGTTCAATACGTCACGAGGGGACTTGGTTATGACAAGGAGCTGCTCCCCTGGCTGGATGACTATACCTTCCCCGAGGAAGCAAATTTTAAGGATCACGCGTACGGCCAAAAGGTCTTCCGTGACCTGGTCCATGATCTCTGGTCCGCGGGGACACTCCACTGCGCCATCTACTCCAGCCTTCATGCCGACGCCGCTCTTTCACTGATGGAATTGTTCGCCAAGGCAGGTCTTTCGGCCTATGTCGGCAAGGTCAATATGGACCGCAACAGCGTAGAGGCCCTGACGGAAACAACTGAGGAATCAATCCGTGAGACCATGCGCTATCTGAAATCGTCCCAAGAGTACGCGGCGTATGATGTAAGGCCCATCCTGACACCCCGTTTCGCACCGTCCTGCTCGGATGAGCTTCTGCACTGGCTCGGGGAGCGGGCACAGGAAGACGGCCTGCCCGTGCAATCACATGTCAACGAGAACCGGGGCGAGATTGCCTGGGTCAAGGAGCTGTTTCCCCAATCAAGGGACTACCTTTCCGTCTACGACGACTTCAAGCTTCTGCCTCAAGGCAGGACCATCATGGCGCACTGCATACACAATACCGAGGCGGAAATGAAAATGTTCGCCGACAAGGATGTCCTGATCGCCCACTGTCCTGACTCCAATGGTAATCTTGCTTCCGGGATCATGCCGGCAGGCAAGATGATCGATTCCGGACTTCGCGTCGGCCTGGGTTCCGATATCGGTGGTGGCAACCGCCTCTTCATGGGCTACGCTGTTGAGTCCGCCATGAAGATGTCACGTCTTTTGTGGGCTCAGTCCGACCATGCCCACAGGACCCTGACTTTTGCCGAAGCCTTCCATATGGCAACAGCGGGCGGCGGGTCTTTCTTCGGCCAAACAGGCGCATTCCTGCCCGGGTACTCCTTTGATGCCCTGGTTGTCGACGACAGCAGGATGAGGAAATACCGGCCGCTCAGCGTTTTTGAACGCTTGCAGAAGTTCGTTTTTACAGGTGATGACCGGAACATTGTGGCCCGGTATCGCGGAGGTCAGGTCCTGGAAGAACCGGTGCTTGACTGACTTGAAATCAGGCGCTGTCAACCGGGAGCTGACGGCGGCGGGACAAAGTGGTAAAAGAGATGAAACTGATATGTGTTTCAAACGAAGAGGAAATGAGCCTGGCGGCTTCACGCCTGATTGCGGCTCTGGTCAGAATCAAGCCTGACGCGGTGCTGGGACTGGCGACCGGCTCGACGCCCATGGGTACCTACAGGGAGCTTTCACGAATGTTCCTTGAGGAAGAGCTCGACTTTGCCCGTATCCGGACGGTCAACCTTGACGAATACGTCGGCCTGGACGGCAATCACCCGCAAAGCTACCGGGCCTTCATGGACGAACATCTGTTCAGCCGCATCAACATTTTGCCAGCCAATACCTTTGTTCCCAATGGAATGGCTGAGGATATCGAGGGTGAATGCCGCAAATTTGATGAGCTCATGGAGCAGATGGGATGTTTGGATATGCAGTTGCTTGGCGTCGGGCCCAACGGACATATCGGATTCAACGAACCGGCTGATCATTTCACGCCGAATTTTCACTGGACTGAGCTGACTGAGGACACCATCGAGGCGAACAGCCGTTTTTTTGACCGGCGCGAAGACGTTCCGACCCGTGCCATTACCATGGGGATGCGGGGTATTATGAGTGCCAGACGGCTTCTTTTTCTCGCAAACGGCAAGAAGAAGGCAAAGGCGGTTGCCGAATCGTGTTTTGGCCCGGTGACCCCTCGTGTTCCGGGATCCATTATTCAGCTTCATCCCGATGTGACCGTGATCGCCGACCTGGAAGCCCTGTCAGATACCGGCCTGTTTGAAGAAGCTGAATGACCGTTGCCGCTGGCAGCATGCTATGAAAGGAGAGGTGCCTGTGAGTCTTCGAATACTTGTTGTGGATGACGAGCCCAATATTGTCAATATCCTGCGCTCAAATCTCGAAAGGGAAGGCTATAAAGTGTTGGCGGCCTACGACGGGGAAGAAGCGCTCAGGCTTGCCGCCGCCAGAAATCCTGATCTCATTCTCCTTGACTGTATGTTGCCGGGAGTCGATGGCTTCGATGTATGTAAAACCATACGCCGGGACTCGACGGTCCCCATCATCATGCTGACTGCGAAAAGTGAGGAAATTGATAAAATTCTGGGCCTGGAGCTGGGCGCCGACGATTACATCACCAAACCATTCAGTATCCGTGAGGTGCTGGCCAGGGTGAAGGCGCAGCTGCGGCGAGTCAATCTGCAGGAAGACCGTGGAGAGCAGAGTGCGGCAATCCGGATCGGCGGAATCGTTATTGACCAGAATGCCTATGAGGTGACCGTTGACGGCGAGCCGGTCGAGCTGACGCTGCGCGAATATGAACTTGTCCGTTTTCTGGCCAGCCACGCCGGTCAGGTATTTACCCGCGAGGAGCTGCTGGAAAATGTTTGGGATTACGAATATTACGGCGATGTCCGTACCGTGGATGTGACCGTCCGGCGCGCCAGGGAAAAGATAGAGCCGGATCCGGAAAAATTCCGTTATCTCCTTACGAAAAGGGGTGTGGGCTATTATTTCAGCCGCGACCTCGAGGGCCCGGGGACCGAATAAAATTCAATGACACCCTTCCAGCTTGTATTGTTGTCATCTGCCTTGACAGCCGCCCTTGTCATCCCGGCCATGTTGTGGAACAGCAGGCGGGAGCAGCGACGCAAGGGTCAGGACGTGATGCGCACCGTGCGCCGGATTGCCAATGAGCGGACCGAATCGCAGGCGATTCTCGCCTCGCTTGACGTTGGAATTGTCGCTTACGGGAGCGATGACCGTCTCATCGCGACCAACCCGGTAGCTTCAGAGTGGCTGTCCATTATTCCGGATACCCTCTCCGGTTTTCTTGATCGCTACGGGACAGAAAATGGTATGCGGGCGGCTCATTATCTGGGCAGGGAGATCATCACGGGAGAGATCAGTCTGAATGAACGCCTTCTGCGGCTGGTGTGCCAGCACCACCCCGTGCGCAGCAGCAGGGGCCGGTTCGGCGGCCATGTGGTGACTGTTCAGGATTTCACGGATATTATGAGACAGGAAGAAAGAAGGAAAGCTTTCGTCGCCAATGTCTCCCATGAATTGAAGACGCCTCTGACGACCATCAAATCGTACACGGAAACGCTGCTTGACTGGGGTATCAATGAGAAAGGGCTCGAGGAAATCAAGACCGATGTCGCGCGCATCTACAACGATTCCATCCGGATGGAGCGTCTGATCGCAGATCTGCTTCTCCTTTCCAGCCTGGACAGCAGCGGGATGCCTTTACAGGCCTCAGTCTTCGATCTGGTCGAATGCGCGCGCCAGATCAGCGAACGACTGAAAGACCAGGCGGATACCCGCAAGGTAAGTCTCGAGTTCTATTCCATGACGCGCGAACCTGCCGTATTCGCGGACAAGAATTCCATCGAGCGGATCCTGTCCAACCTGATCATCAACGCCATCCGCTACACCGAGGACGGTGGGCTTGTGCAGATTTATGTCGGCACGGTCGTCGACGATATCTATGTAAAGGTGAAGGACAACGGGATAGGGATTCCGAAAACAGCGCTGGGCCTGATTTTCCAGCGCTTCTACCGTGTCGACAAAACGGGATCGCGCCAGTTTGGCGGAACCGGGCTGGGCCTTCCCATTGCCCTTGAGCTGGCAAGGATGCATCGTGGCAGGATTGACGCGGAAAGCGAACTTGCTGAAGGCAGCCAATTCACTCTCTACCTGCCCAAGGCATCGCACCTCCTGCGGTTGACCCTGGTGGACCTGCAGCGCAAGGAGCTGCCCGTCGACGCAATCACCAAGGAGGCAGCCTCGGCCATCCGGGATTGGGCCGGTGAACCGGACAGCGAGGACGGGGTGGTCGATATGCGTTCGCTTCTTGAAATAATCGACAAAAAAGTTAACAATGGTATCAATATCACTCCTTCAAATTGAAAAGAGGTTCACTTGCGCAGTTATTTGATTAAAGGTGGAAAAGCCCTGAATGGACGGGTAAAAGTTGGAGGCTCCAAGAATGCCTCGCTGGCGGTTCTTTCCGCCGCCATGGCAGTCGATGGGCCCTGCGTCATCGATAATCTTCCAGCCATCAGCGATATCGATATTTTGCTGCAGATTTTCAGCGATATCGGTGCAACAGTTGAACGGCTCGGACCCGGCAAGGTCCGGCTTGACGCGCGAACCATCAATACGCACGAAGTTTTACACGATCGTGTCACCCAGCTGAGAGGTTCCTACTATCTGCTGGGCACCCTGCTCGGCCGTTTCGGCAAGGTTGCGCTTCGCATGCCGGGGGGCTGCGACTTCGGTGTCCGGCCGATCGACCTCCACCTCAAGGGTTTTCAGTCGTTGGGCGCGGAAACCAGTGTCGCCCACGGGATCGTTTCCTGCGAAGCCAGGGAGCTGACCGGCGGGGGCATCTTTTTGGATACGGTCAGTGTCGGAGCGACCGTGAATATCATGCTGGCCGCCGTCAAGGCCAAGGGAAAGACAGTGATCGACAACGCCGCCCGCGAACCGCATATCGTCGATGTCGCCAACTTTCTCAACGCCATGGGAGCCGATATCCGCGGCGCGGGAACTGACGTGATCCGGATCAACGGAAGGCCGACCCTGCCTGCCAACCAGGAGTACACGGTGATTCCGGATCAGATCGAAGCCGGCACCTACATGATCCTGGCGCCCCTGACCGGCGGCGATATTACGGTCGAAGGGGTCATCCCCAAACACATGGAGCCGCTTACAGCCAAGCTGATTGAGATGGGTGTCACTATCGAGGAGGGGGAAGATTCGATCCGCTGCTATGTGAAGAAGGGCGATACCCTCCGGGCCGCCAGCTTCAAGACCATGCCCTATCCCGGCTTTCCGACCGACATGCAGCCCCAGGCTACCGTCCTTCTCTGTTTGGCGGAAGGCACAGGCCGCATGATTGAGAATGTCTGGGAGAACCGCTTTCAATACGTTGACGCCTTGCGTATGATGGGCGCGAATATCATCACCTCGGGCAGACTGGCCGTTGTCCAGGGCAATTCCAACCTGACCGGGGCGCAGGTGAAGGCACGCGATTTACGCGCCGGCGCCGCCCTGGTGATGGCGGGTCTTGCCGCACAGGGGACAACCGAGGTGCTCGATATCGACCGGATTGAACGGGGTTATGAATATTTTGTGGAAAAATTGACCGGACTGGGCGCAGAAATTGAACGCCACGAAACTTGATTCGCATGAAGCAATATTCCGTATCACTTCGATCGGGTTCGAGCGGGAATTCGACCTTTGTCCGCACGGAGTCGGCAGGCATCGCGATCGACTGCGGCCTGAACGGCCGTCAATTCGCCCTGGCACTCCAGTCCATCGGTGAGTCGCCGTCTGCCCTGGACGCCCTCCTGCTGACCCACGAGCATACGGATCATTGCTCGGGACTTGGTGTTGTATTACGCCGTCACCACATTCCCCTTTTCCTGACAGAAAAAACCTACCAGGCAGTCAGAACGGAACTGGGCCGGGTGGCCGATTCTTTGATTCATCTGATTGAACCGGGCAAACCCTTTGCTGTCAAAGAGACAATCATCACTCCCTTTTCAACACCGCACGACGCGGTCGATTCCGTCGGCTTTCGAATTGAGACAGGCTGCGGAGATATCGGAATCGCCACCGACCTGGGGCATTTTTCGGAAACGGTCCGCCAATCCCTGACCGGCTGCCGGGTCGTGCATCTTGAATCCAATTATGATCCCCATATGCTGGAAACCGGTTCCTATCCTCGTTTTTTAAAAAGACGGATCGCGGGCCCCTCGGGGCATCTGTCAAACGAAGAGGCAGCTCTGGCCGCTTCCTGGCTGGTTCGTCACGGCGCGGAGGCCATCGTGCTTTCCCACCTGTCGCAAGAAAACAACCTCTCGGAACTCGCCCTGCGCGTTGTTACAGATTATCTGGGACATGAAGGCGCGAAGGCTGGACGCGACTATGTCATCCATGTTTCACCGCGCTATGCCTGTTCCCGGCTTTTCTTCTTTCATGATCCCTTTGTTTGCGGTGTTTCAGGCGTGAGCGAACCCTCTGCCGGTGAGCAGCTTTCCTTGTTCTCAAGGGAACGGGCAGCCGGTGAGGAAGGAGCTTTCTGATGGGAAAGAACCGTTGGCTGATCGCCGGTCTTGGCAATCCCGGGAAAGACTACGAAGAGACCTGGCATAACGCCGGCCGTATGGCGGTTGAAGCCCTGGCCCTTCGACATGGCATCAAAATTAAAAGAAGGCGCTTTCGCGGTCTGACAGGTGAGGGCACGATCGGCGGCCAGCAGGTCAGGCTCCTGCTTCCTAATACTTACATGAATTTGTCGGGAGACAGTCTGACCCGGGCCATGGCTTATGAACGGATCAGCCCTGACAGGATCATTGTCCTGTACGATGACTTTGACCTTCCGCTCGGGCGGATCCGGATTCGTGATCAGGGCAGCGCCGGCAGCCACAAGGGAATGAAATCGGTCCTGTCCTATTTGAAGGACAGCCCCTTTATCCGCATCCGTATCGGGATCGGGCCCCTGCTTGACCAGGATACGGTCCGCTTTGTCCTGTCCCGGATACCTGCCTCATCCAGGCCAGAATTGGACGCGGCCCTTCACGACTCTTGTGAAGCGATCGAATTAATCATCGGCGGCCAGCAGCAAAAGGCCCAGGAGCAATTCAACAAAAAAGGATCATGACGGCTCAGCAGATAATGATGGAAAGCAACCGCGGGAGGGTCTGGTCGGAAGCTTCCCGTCTTTTGTTGCGCTCGGGGCCGGGCAGGAAACTTCGAAGCGCGATCGCCGCCCGCAAACCGGCCAATTTATCGGGCCTGCCCGATCCGGCCAAATCATTTTTGGCAGCTTCCCTGATCGAGCAAGAGAGCAAGCGCGCCCTGGTTCTGGTCCCCGATGAAGCCAGGGCCCGGGCCATGCGGGAGGAATTATCCGCTTTTCTTGACCAGGATCAGATCCTGACCTTCCACGGCCGCGAATTGTCACTCTACGACGCGCGGGCGGTAAGCCGTGAAGTGGAACTGGAGCGGACTTCCATTCTGACCCGCGTGGCGGCAGGGGATTACCAGCTGCTGATTGTTCCTGCCGACGCGGCCTTGCAACGGCTAAGATCGCCTGAGGTCTTTTTATCTTTCGCCCTCAATCTTTCGACCGGTCAGCGGATTGACCCGCTGGAGCTGGAGGGGGATCTTATTCAGGCGGGCTATGAGCGTGTAGCCCAGGTTGAGAGTCCCGGTCAGTTTGCCCGGCGCGGCGATATTATGGATATCCAGGCGCCGGCGCCCGCTGGCTTTCCTCCACAGGCGGTCCGCGTTTCTTTCTTCGATGTCGAGATCGACGAGCTCAAGTCACTCGACCCGGGAAGCCAGCGCTCGATCCAGGTCATCTCTACCTTTACCGTGCCGCCGGCGCGTGAATTTCCTCTCCGCGAGCAGGAATGGGAGGAAGTCGCGCGGCGTGCGGAAGAAATCGTCCAGGCGCAGTTGGTATCAGCCCGCAGGGGGGGGATGCGACCCCAGGCCCTGGACCGGCTGAAAGAATCGGGAGCGCACGACATCAGCCGCTTGCGGGAGCGGATCTTCTTTCCATCCCTTGATCGATGGATCCCCGTCATTGAACGCGATCCTTACTTTGTACTCGACTATGTCGGCGAAGAAGGGGTTCTTTATTTCCTGGATGAACCCTTGACCTTTTCAAGGAGGATGGATGCCGCTCATGCTGGATTTTCCCTCCGGGTCACGGGCTACCTGGAGCGCGGCGAAAGCTTGGAAACTTCTAAAGAATGCCAGATCACGCCTTCTGATGTGCTCCGCGCCGTCGATTCCAGGGAGGCCTTTCTGGCCCTGGTCGACCTGCCAGCCTCGGGCAACGGCCTGCCGGGCGCCGTGGACATTGCCTGGAGGGCGCGGCCATCAGACAGCTACCGCAAGAACCCCGAAAGACTGGCAGCTCAACTGAAAGATCTGGTTGGCTCCAAGGGCGCCGCCTTGCTTTACGCCGGGTCGGATGACCGTGCCAGCCAGCTTTCCCTCTTTTTGGCGGAACGTGACCTTTTGTCAGCGGCCGTGCTCCCAGGGCGCTTGCCCCGGGGCTTTGTTTTCCCCCAGGAATCCATCCTGGTCTCCGGAACAGAGGACCTGTTCGGCGTCAGCCGAAGAAAGCGCCGGACCAAGCGCCGATCGGGGCGGGAGATCTTCTTCAAGGATTTAACCCAGGGATCCCTGGTCGTCCATGAAGACTACGGGGTCGGTGAGTACCGGGGAACGGAAACCATCAGGACCAGTGACGGCGAGCGCGATTACCTGGCGGTCGGATACCGCGATGGCGTCCTGCACCTCCCGGTTGACCGGATCGAGCTTCTGACGCCCTACGTCCATGTGGGGGATTCCAGGCCCAAACTGTCGAAGCTGGGCGGCACCGAATGGCAGCGGCAAAAGGAACGGGCCCGCAGCTCCATCCGCCGGCTTGTGACGGATATCGCGGCTTTGTACGCCGCGCGCCAGTCAATCAAGGGCCATGTCTACGCGCCGGACACACCCTGGCAGCGTGAATTCGAGTCGTCTTTCCCCTACGAGGAGACGGAGGATCAACTGCGGGTCATCGCTGAGATCAAAGGAGATATGGAAAGCTACAAGGTTATGGACCGCCTTGTATGCGGGGATGTCGGTTTTGGGAAAACAGAGGTCTGTTTCCGGGCACTTTTCAAGTGTGTCATGGAGGGCAGGCAGGCCGCTTTGCTCGCCCCTACGACGGTTCTTGTCAGCCAGCACTACAATAATCTTCTAGAAAGGCTGGAAGGTTTCCCGATCAAGGTGCGGCAATTGTCGCGTTTTGCCTCCCCCCGGGAACAAAATGAAACCATCAAGGGCCTGGCCAGTGGTGAGATCGATATCGTGATCGGCACGCACCGCTTGCTTTCGAAAGATGTCAGCTTTCGTGATCTTGGCCTCTTGGCCATTGACGAGGAACAGCGGTTCGGGGTGGATCACAAGGAAATGATCAAGGCCCTGTCACCTTCAGTTGAAGTCCTCTCCCTGTCGGCCACCCCCATCCCGCGAACCCTCCATCTTTCACTTTCGGGCATCCGGGATATCTCTTTGCTGGAGGAAGGCCCTGAAGACAGGCTGCCTGTTCACACCAGTGTCATCGAGTACTCGGAAGACCTGATTCTGGACGCCATCCTGCGCGAACAGGCCCGCCATGGCCAGGTTTTCTATCTTTACAACAATACGCGCCGTATTGACGGCCGGGCTGCCGACCTGGAAGCGAAACTTCCAGGTGTCCGCTTTGGTGTCGCGCACGGGCAGATGCCGGAGCGGCAGCTGGAAGAGGTCATCGGGCAGTTCGTCCGGGGGGAATTTGATGTCCTGGTCTGCACGACCATCATCGAATCGGGTATCGACATGCCGCATGTCAACACCCTGATTGTAGAGGATGCCGACCGTTTCGGCCTGGCGCAGCTCTATCAGCTCCGGGGCAGGGTGGGCAGGTCGGAGCGCCAGGCCTATGCCCTGATCACTTACCGGCCCGACCGCGTCATCGGTGAGGCGGCGCAAAAAAGACTGGCCGCTATACGCGACTTCACGGAACTCGGATCAGGCTTTCAGATCGCGCTTCGCGATTTGGAAGTGCGCGGGGCAGGCAGCCTTCTTGGAGCTGAACAAAGCGGCCACCTGGAGGCCATCGGCTACGATTTGTACACCAAGATGCTGGAAGAGGCAGTCACCGAAGAAAAGAGCGGCCCATTGCCGGAGAAAAAACCGGGGACAGTGGTGGACCTGCCGACCGATGCCATCCTGCCCCTGTCCTATATCCGCGAAAGCGGGGAAAGGCTGGAGCTCTACCGGCGCATCGCCTCCATACGCAATATAAGCGATTACAGGGATGTCCTTGATGAATTGCTTGACCGCTACGGAGACCCGCCGCAAGAGGCTGTATCACTCCTTGACATCTCCTACATCCGCGCTTTTGGCGAAAGGGCCGGATTCTCCCGCATCAGGGCGGACGGCCGGGACGTGGAGCTGCTTCTATCTGAAGACACCTCGGATTCCATGGACCTGATCGCCGGCCTTCTGGCCTCAGGCGGCGAGGAATATCCCCTGGTTTTCAAGGCAGGTTACCGGCCTCTCGTTTTGGTTTCGGGCGCGTCCGGTAAACCGCGCAAGACGACAGGGATCCTGCGGGATCTCTTCGCCGAGACCGAACGGATTTCTTGAACTTTAACCTGGTCTGTACTAAAATAACGAAGCAGGTCCCAGTGGCCTAATGGATAAGGCAGTAGCCTCCGGAGCTGCGGATGCGGGTTCAATTCCTGCCTGGGACGCCAGACTGAAACCCCGGTAACAAAAACCGGGGTTTTTTAATCCGGGACTTTTGACACAGCTTTAAATTTTATCTCCCGCTAGAATGTCGGCAGGGTGTAAGCTCAGTTACGAGTTTTAGCAAGGAGGCAAAACCATGAAAATATTAATTGTGACAGGCAGCATCAGCCAACAATCAAACAATAAGCGGATTGCCCGCTGGTTTGACCGCAACTATGGCGAGGCCGTCGAACTCACGCATTTCCCGCTTGAGACCATCCCCATGTACAACATGGATATTGAGAACGACCCGCCCGCGGAAATTCTTGAAATGCGCCGGCTATTTGAAGAGACCGACGGGGTCATCATGATCACGCCGGAATACAATCACTCGGTACCAGGTGTTCTGAAGAACATGCTGGACTGGGCGTCACGCGGCAAAAGCGCCATCAAGGACAAGCTGGTTTTTATGCTGGGAGGGAGCACAGGGCGGTTCGGGACCATCCGGGCTCAGATGCATTTGACCCAGATCCTGGCCGCGCCGGGTGTCGAGGCAGTTCTCTTTCCGAGACAGCTTCAGATCGGCCGGGTCCATGAGAAGTTCTCACCCGAGGGCGAGGGCCTGGACCCGACAACGGAGAAATATCTGAAAAGAGCCATGGACGAGTTTGTTGCCGCCCTGTCCTAACCGTTTCCCCGGTTGCCGTGATAAGATAGAGAGCGAAAATTCGCTTGTTTTATGGAGGCAACAGATTGGAAAACAAATTGCAGCTTTATGGCTTTAACAACCTGACCAAGTCACTGAGTTTCAATATTTATGATGTGTCGTACGCCCGGACGGACCGGGAGAAGGCCGAGTACATCGAATACATTGACGAACAATACAATTCGGAGCGTTTGACGGGGATTCTGCGCAACCTGACCGATATCATCGGGGCCCATATCCTTAACCTGTCAAAACAGGATTACGAGCCCCAGGGCGCTTCAGTCAGCATCCTGATCGCCGACGGGCCTCTTCTTGAGACAGAGATTGATCCGACCAACAACCGCGGGATCCTGGAGCTTCCCCAATCCAGCATCACGGCGCACCTGGATACCAGCCATGTGTCGGTTCACACCTATCCCGAATCGCATCCCAGCCGGCCGGTGTCCACCTTCCGGGTGGACATTGATGTGTCAACCTGCGGCCGTGTCACACCGCTTGCCGCTCTTGACTACCTGATCGCCAGTTTTGATTCCGATATTATTTCCGTTGATTACCGTGTGAGAGGGTTTACACGCGATACGGCCGGCAGAAAATACTTTCTCGATTACCCCGTCCGGTCCATCCAGGACTTCATCGACCCCGAGACGCTCAGCCGCTACAATGCCATGGATGTCAATGTCTATCACTCCAATCTGTTCCATACACGGATGATGGTCCGCGACATCGACCTCGACAACTACATCTTCAGCTTTGAGCTCGACCAGCTGACAGAGGGGGAACGTGACGAGATCCGGTTCGCGCTTGAGCGCGAGATGCTTGAAATATACAACGGGAGCAACATCTTTGAGTAAAGCCGTCCGAGACCCTTACTCGCTTGACCAAAGGCAGGCACCGCTTTACGAGGCGCTTCGCGAATTCCGCAAGCGCCGCATGGTTTCTTTCGATGTGCCCGGCCATAAGCAGGGTCGGGGAAATGAGGAGTTGTCCGCATTTCTTGGAAAACAATGCCTTTCGGTCGACGTAAACGCCATGAAAATGCTGGATTCGCTCATCCATCCGACGGGTGTCATCGCGGAAGCCCAGCGGCTCGCCGCCGACGCCTTCGGGGCGGACAGCTGTTTTTTTATGGTGAACGGGACGACATCCGCCATCCAGGCCATGATCCTGTCCAGCTGCGCGCCCGGCGACAAAATCATCATGCCAAGAAATGTCCACCGCAGCGCCATCAACGCCCTGATTTTATCGCGGGCGGTTCCCGTCTATGTCAACCCTTCGGTCAACCAGAAGCTTGGCATTCCCTTGGGCATGGCAGTCGAGGATGTGGCGGCCGCCATTGGGGAGCATCCCGACGCCAAGGCCATCCTGGTCAACAATCCGACCTACTACGGGGTGTGCGCGGATCTGCGGACCATGGTTGATTTGGCCCATGCAGCGGGGATGCGGGTGCTGGTCGATGAGGCTCACGGGACGCATTTTTACTTTTCAGAAGAACTGCCCCTCTCGGGCATGGAGGCCGGAGCCGACATGAGTGCCGTGTCCCTCCATAAAACGGGCGGATCCCTGACACAAAGTTCTCTTCTGCTTCTGGGCCCGGGCGTGAGAGAAGAGCGGGGCTATGTGGGCCAGATCATCAACCTGACCCAAACGACAAGCGCCTCCTACCTGCTATTGACCTCGCTCGACATCACGCGCCGCAACCTGGCCCTGCGCGGACGGTCCATTTACCAGCGCGTCATCGAGTATGCGGACTACGCCAGAAAAGAGATCAATGCCATCGATGGCTATGACGCCTTCGGCAGCGAGAAATGTGACGGCAAAGCTTTTTTCGCCTTTGATCTTTGCAAGCTGCCGGTCCATACCCGGGGCACAGGACTGTCTGGGGTGGAAGTCTACGATATGCTGCGCGACGACTACGACATCCAGATCGAGTTCGGCGATCTTCACAACTTCCTGGCCATTTTGTCGGTCGGTGACAGGCCCGTGGGGATCGAGCGCCTGATCGCGGCCCTGGCCGACATCGGATTCACACACGGCCGTGAACCGGCAACCGACCTGGTCAGTGAATACATCACACCCTGTGTGGCCATGACCCCGGCGGAGGCCTTTTACGCCCCGTCTGAAAGCCAGCCGTTCGAATCATGCCTGGGACGTATTTCCTCGGAATCGGTCATGTGCTATCCGCCGGGTATTCCCATTCTGGCGCCGGGCGAATGCGTGACGCGGGAAGCGCTCGAATACATCCGTTATGCCAAAGAAATGGGGAGCAAGATGACAGGGACAGAAGACCCAGCTGTCGAGTATCTCCAAGTCGTTCTTGAATAGGAGGAAATTGTCATGGAACTGTGGTTCAGCGAATATAACACGGAGAATATGAAGATCAGTTTTCGTGTCCGGCAGCAGCTGTTCTCGCAACAATCAGACTTTCAGCACATTCAGGTCCTTGACAGCGATGAGTTCGGCCGCGTACTGGTTATGGACGGTTTCATCATGATGACGGAAAAGGATGAGTTCATCTACCACGAAATGATCAGCCACGTTCCCATGGCCGTCCATCCTGCCATCCGGAAAATCCTGGTCATCGGGGGCGGTGACGGAGGTGTGCTGCGCGAACTTTGCAGGTATCCCGGTGTGGAGGAGATCACCCTGGTCGAGATCGACCCCATGGCCGTTGAGGTCTCTAGGCGATTCCTGCCGACTGTTTCTGTTTCCTTCGACGACCCGCGCGTGACCATTGTCCATGAGGACGGCCTGCGCTATGTCCGGCGTTACCAAGGGGTATTCGATCTGATCCTTGTTGATTCGACTGACCCTTTCGGGCCGGGGGAGAGCCTTTTTACCCGTGAGTTTTACAGCAATTGCCGCCATGCCCTGAAAGAGGACGGCATTTTGGTCAACCAGCACGAAGGGCCCTACTTCAAGAATGACGCCGAGGAAGCAGCCGCGATTTACAAAAAAACATCGGCCCTCTTTCCCATCGCTGCCGTCTACCAGGCCCATATTCCGACCTATCCGGCCGGCCATTGGCTCTTTGGCTTCATGTCGAACCGCTATCATCCCATGAGGGATCTGGATCCTGGCCGTTGGGAGTCGCTGGGGATTGAAACACGCTACTACAATACCGATCTCCACAAGGGAGCATTTGCGCTCCCCACCTATGTCAGGCGTTTGCTGGAAGAGGGTGAAGTGCTGGATGAAGTCTTCAGGCGGAGAATCGAGAGCATTGGCCGGAGGGAGGAAGCGGTCGGAGATGATTAGTGGGATTACTTTTGAAGGACGGACTTTTTGCGGTTGTGACCGGGATTATGAGGAAAGTCAGCTGCTTATTTTCGGCGCTCCCTATGATGGTTCCGCCTCTTTCCGGCCGGGCGCGCGGTTCGCCCCTGCCGCCATGCGGCGCGATTCATGGGGCCTGGAAACGTACAGCCCTATCCTGAACCGGGATCTTGAAGAAGCCAAGGCAGGCGATTTGGGGGACTTGGAATTGCCGGCAGGTGACGCGCAACTGGCCTTTGACCGTGTCGAATCCTTGTGCCGAACCATCATGGGGGAAGGAAAAATACCCGTCATGATCGGCGGCGACCATTCCCTTACCCTGGGCGCTGTCCGGGCGGCTCTGGACTTTTACCCGGATCTGCATCTGATCCAGCTGGATGCCCACACCGATCTGCGCGATGACTACCTGGGCGACCGCTGGTCGCACGCCTCTGTCATGCGCCGCTGTTATGAATTGCTGGGAGCGGGCAGGATCCACTCTTTTGGGATACGGTCCGGTTTGCGGGAGGAATTCGAATTCTCCAAACAGTATGGCCGGCTCCATCCCTACACCCTGGAAGAGGTGGCTTGTCTGCTCGAGACTGCCAAGGGGGTTCCCGTCTACGTAAGCATTGACCTGGACGTCCTGGATCCATCATATTTTCCAGGGACAGGCACGCCGGAGCCGGGAGGAGTGTCCTATTCCGACCTGGCCAAAGCTCTGACGATCTTGTCGGAACTCCATGTGGTCGGAACCGATATGATGGAACTGGCCCCCACGCTCGACCCTTCGGGCGCCTCGACCGCTGTTGCCTGCAAGCTGCTTCGTGAATGGCTCTTGCTCCTCTCCAAATAGGGGCGCGCGTTAAGGAACGATTCCATGAGGGTGCGAAATGTCAGCTTGACTGAAGGGGTGATCTGGAAGCAGATCCTTGTCTTCGCTCTGCCCCTGCTCCTGATCAACCTGATGCAGCAGCTTTACAGTGTCGCGGATCTTATAATCGTCGGAAACTTCAGCGGTGTCGATGCCATGGCGGGGGTCGGGGCGACCGCATCGATCATCAATATGGTCATTGGCCTGGCCATAGGTCTTGCGACGGGCATCGCCGTCGTCACGGTCCAGGTCAACAGTTCGGAAGACTTCGACGGTCTTTACAAAGTAGTTCACACGGGATACGCGCTCGCTCTTGCAGGCGGCCTGCTTCTCACGGCTGCCGGTTACTTCCTTTCACCCGCACTTTTACAGGCCATGAACACGCCGCCGGATATTTTGCCCTATTCCACGACTTATCTACGCATCTATTTTTTAGGTGCTCTGCCGGTCACCCTTTATAACATGGGCGCGGGGATTTTACGTGGTGCCGGCGATACCCGCCATCCTTTCATTTTCCTGTCGCTCGGTGTCCTTTTGAATATTGGGCTCGATCTTCTCTTCGTGGGCCTTTTCAACTGGGGCGTTAGCGGAGCGGCCTGGGCCTTTGTCATCGCCCAATCCATTACGGCCTTGATGGTTACATTGAGTCTGGCCACCAGCATGACACCTTTCCGCCTTTTCCTGCGCGATATCTCTTTTCACCCCGCTGTCCTTTTCCGGTCGCTTCGTGTCGGGATACCCGCCGGTCTTCAGGCCTTCATCGTCGCCCTCTCCAATGTCTTTGTCCAAACCTTCGTCAATCGCTTCGGCAAACATGCTGTGGCAGGTTTTTCCGCCGCATCAAGAAGTGACAGCTTCGTCTTTGTCCTGATCAGCGGCCTGGCGCTGGCGGTCATGACCTTCATGGGCGCGAACCTGGGCGCGGGCCGTCATGAAAGAATCAGGCGGGGGCTGCGTCACGGTCTCTTGCTCATGTTTGCTCTGGTCACTTCCCTGTCGGGTGTATTTCTTCTGCTTAGAAAACAGATCGCGGCAGCTTTTAACCCCGATCCGCTTGTTATGGAATACACAACCCATATTCTGCTGATCCTCCTGTCATTTTATTGGATTTTCGCCCTGACTGAGGTCATGGGGGCGACACTTCGCGGGATGGGCCACGCCATCTTCCCCATGGTGGCAAGCCTGGTCTGCATGGCAGGTGTCAGAGTCGTGTGGATGTATGTGGTGCTCCCCGCCTGGCAAAGTTTTGATGTGATTGTGATGGCTTACCCTGTTTCCTGGACTATCCTGCTGGCAGCCTATGTCATTTACTTCAAGTGGAAGAGCCGTAAAATTTTTGGCATGGGAGATCAGGCTGAAGCAGGCAACGAAGACGATCACCAGGATGAGGCGCCTGCCGTCCCGATCTGATACCATAAGTAAGCCACGTCCAGTACTGACTGGCAAGACAGAGCGGAGGTAATTCCAATGGAAGACCTAAGGACGGCTGACGCCGGAGAAAAAACAATCGGCGAGCGGATGGAAGCGTTCAGGTTTTTCGAGCTTTCAGGCAAAGAGGAAAAAGGCGACCGCTTCCTGCAGCCCTGGCTTTATTGCCATGTGTTTGCGGCCGGTTCAAAGGGCAGGGGCGAACGCAAGCGAGCCGGTAAGGAATTGAAACGTTTTTTTGCCCAGAAGGATTTGGTTGCGATCCTGAAAGACGCAGCAGAAGAAAGTGACGCCTTGATGGAAATGCACTTATTTGATTCTGCTGACAGATATCTTACGATTTGCCGCGACGATGACGGGTTCGGGCGAAAACTGTTCGGCCTGGTGCGGATGAAATCTCAGGAAAAAGAGGAGAAAATCATTGCGGACGTCTACCGCTCCATGATCCCCCTCCTGGCCCAGCTTCCCGATCTGAGTGAAAGCCGCGCCATGATCCGTTCCCTTGACCGGGCTTGTCGCAATTTGTATCCGCAGCGATTGGCAGATATGGAGGCAGCGTCCGGGGTTCGGGAAAATGATTCATTGCGGATCCTTCTTGATCCCTTTGACCATACGACTCAAGAAAATGATGAATCGATTCATGGGCGCTGATGGCCGCGAGACAGAGACTTGTCTCAATGCCAAGCAGGCGCAGCACGCACAGGGTCCGCCGGATGTTCGAAAAACTCCCTCCGGCTTCAATGGTTGAAATGGAGCTCATGCCATATCCGAGTTCGCCGGCGATGATTTGCTGGGTAAAGCGGCGACGCTGCCGTTCCCGCCGGATCATGTAGCCGACCCACAGGCCGTCGGAAATGTGGTCCGTGTCAGGGATGGGGCGGTGGGATAGAGGGGGCCGCTGTTCCGGATCCGGATTGCGGTATTTTTTGTAGGGGGGAGTTCTTCTGCGGGGGTCAGCGTACATCGTGCATTCCTCATAAAGACGTCAGTCGCGGTGTCGTTCCTCTCATAGAAGATAACACAGGGGCTGGGGATAATCTTCGGAATCCTCAAAATAAAAGACTGGCCGGACAGGCAGGTCATTGAGAAAAGAATAATGCGATCTGAGAACAATCTTTACGTAACCCCCGGAGGGAAAAAAGAAGACACAGCCGCCCTTCTGGTGGCCGTGGACACGGGAAAAGGCAGGTCTGGCGCGGTTGACCGTTCGCTCGACGAGCTGGAGGATTTGGCCGGAACAAATGGCTTTTCAGTCAAAGGCCGCGTGGTTCAGCGTCTTGAACGGCCGGACGGCGTGACTTTTGTCGGCTCGGGCAAGCTGCTGGAAATCGCCGAATTGGCGCAAGAGAAAGAAGCGGACTACCTGATCTTTGACGGGGAGCTGACACCGGCCCAGACCCGGGGCATTACGGAGGCGGTCAGCCTCAAAATCAGTGACCGCGTCAACGTGATTTTGTCCATTTTTGCCAACAGGGCGCGAACCGACGAAGGGAAAATCCAGGTGGAGCTTGCCTGGCTCCGCTATCGGCTGACCCAATTAACGGGCCGGGGTGTGGAACTTTCACGTCTTGGCGGGGGTATCGGAACACGCGGACCGGGTGAAACCAAGCTTGAGCAGGACAGGCGCGTCATCCGAAAGAGGATGGCAGTGCTGAGAGGTGAACTTCGGAGGATGGAGGGCCGGCGTGAACGCTCCAGATCATTGCGCAACCGCCGTGAAATGATTACCGCTGCCATCGTCGGTTATACAAACGCGGGCAAATCAACGCTGCTGAATCGACTGAGTGACGCCGACCTGGAGACAGGTGATCAGCTGTTTATGACCCTCGACCCGACAGCCAGGCGGATTGAAATACGCGACGGATTATCACTCATCCTGGTGGATACGGTTGGTTTCATCCGCGATTTGCCTGATTTCCTGCTACAAGCCTTTCGGGCGACCTTCGAAGAAGCCGCCAGTGCCGATCTGATCCTGCTCGTTTGTGATTTGTCGGATCCGGACGCGGCCGCGCAGATTGAGGTCGTCCAGCTCCAGCTCAACGAATTGGGCGCCGGCATGCTGCCTTCCATATACGTTTTGAATAAGCTCGACAAGGTCAGACCCGATGCCTATCACGAGGTCATGGCTGTTCTCAGGAATGAGAAAGCGGACCGGGTAGTCCCGGTTTCGGCCAAGACGGGTGAGGGTCTGGCCCTGTTAAGGGAAAAACTGGCTCAATTCGTGGATGAATCGCTCTTGGGATACCAGGCTGTAATTCCCTATGCGCAAGCCGGTATTGTCGCCCATGCCCGGGAGCACGGCAGTGTCACGGAGGAACGGTATGAGGCGGATCATATCCTGCTTTCGGGCCGCATTCGCAAAAGCAGAGTCGGTCCCCTTCTTCCATGGATCAAGGGAAAACTACCCGTTTAGGATTTTGAGTCCCTGGAAGCCAGCGCCGCCCTTTCTTTTTCGAGCAGAACCTCGCTGATGGCGCCCATCAGGGTGTCAACGTCCTTGTAGTCAGCCGGATCTATGGCCGGACAAAATTCAATCGTCACCTTTTTACGCCGGAGACGTTTCCAATCGATGGGATGGGGAAGGGACATGTGTCTTGAAAAAGCTTCATAAGCGCCATCAATGTAGACAGGGATGACAGGGACTTTTGTCTTCGCAGCCAGGTAAGCGGCGCCGTTTTTCATCTCGCCGATCAGGCCGTCATGGGTGCGGGTTCCCTCAGGGTGGATCATTACGATGGTGTTCTTTTCGATTGCCTTCTTGGCAAGAAGCAGTCCGCGAAGCGGATTGCCGTGGCGGTCGATGGGGATTACCTTGCCGACCCGAAACAGAATTCTTCCCGTTAAACCGTAACTTTGCTCCAGGTCAGATCCACCGATCACGGAAAAGCGCGGAAGCTGTTTCGAAGGAATGCCGCCCATGATCCACAAGCCATCCACCATGGACTGGTGATTTGCGACGACCAGGTAGGAGCCCTTGGCGGGGATATGATCCCTGCCAAGATAACGCAAGCGGAGAAAAAGGCGGCTGAGCAGCATCCCTGTCAAATAGAGAATATGCCCCTGCCAACCCCTTCGCTGGATGTCAGTCGGTTTCTTCTTCCGTTTCCACATTGCCTGGCATGATCCTGACCTTGATGAGTTATCCCGCGCCCTTGAGTGCGGCGCCAGCATCAAGCTTAGCACATTTTGTTTCTTTTTCTTTCGAAAAAAACGCGCAGGAGATCCCCGCATTGCTCTGCCAGAATCCCGCCTGTGATTTGGACGGTGTGGTTGGAGGGAAGCGCGAAAGCGTCACCCGCCGAACCGGCCATTCCGGACTTGGGGTCGTAAGCGCCGAAGTAGAGATGCCGGATCCTGGCCTGGACGATGGCTCCGGCGCACATCAGGCAGGGTTCCAGGGTGACGAAAAGATCGCAGTCGGTCAGGCGCCAGGAACCGGTCAGCCGGCACGCCTCACGGATGGCGGCGATTTCGGCGTGGCCGGTGGCGTCCTGCAAGCGCTCGCGGGTATTTTTCCCGCGCGCGATAATCTGTCCGTCCCGCACCACGACTGCCCCGATCGGCACGTCATGGTCGTGTTCCGCCAGCCTGGCCTCTGCCATCGCTTCCTCCATGTAGAAGGAGAGTTGGCTGGCCGAGTAGGGGTGTGAAAGGTTGTTATCCATAGGCATCTTCCTTGACATCATCTTATATCACGAATGGCAGCACTGTGTTAGAATAATCTAGCTTGATTTGCCGGTTCATTTTTTGTGCCGGCGCAGGTGACTGAATTTGTAAGAACTGGAGTCTGTCATGGCATTAAAAGAAGGTCGTTGCGTGAACTGCGGATCCCTTTTGTATTTGGATCCCGATATGCCAAAGGGCCATTGTCTATTCTGTGACTGCGTCTTTGACAATGAAGACGCTTTCAGGGCCAACGAAAACCCCGAATCGTTCACTTTTCCCAACGAAAAACAGCCCAAGTACGAGGGGCCGTCCCTCACACCCGGACGCGCCAGGCGGGGACCGGTCGTTCCCGCGCCTTCCGTAGCGCCGACACCGGCCGAGAAAAAAGAAGATGCCTATCAGCTGCCGGAGACAAAAGTACCCAACCTGAAAATCCCCGTCAAGACGGTTGTCTTGTATTCGGTCCTTACCCTTCTGATCGTCGGCATTTTGGTTGCCGTGGCTTTCCCGCTGCTCACCAAACGCAACCAGAGGCAGGCCGAGATTGCTGACAAGTTCGCAAAGGCCCTGGACTATCCAATCGACAGGGAAAAGGATATCCGTGTCCAGGAGATGACTGGCACCGAGGCAGTCGTCATTTTGCCCCAGGATATCTCAGCCGGGGAGAGCATTGATCTATTCAATCTTTACTGCCAAATCCGGGCCGAGGTGATTGAACTGAAGGATACCTCCTTCAAGTCCGAGAAAAAACCGGTAACCTTCCGGGTGGCGACACCGGGCGGCGGCTATCTGATTGACAGGCCTGAGGACGAAGCGTCACTGCGGCCGGAAACACTCACGCCTTTGAATTAGAACCCTGACGCCCCAAAGACTGCTTATGTGACAGGCCCGTGACACACGGGCCTCTTTATGACATAAAAGGCCATTTCCGCTCAATTGTTCTCCCTTTATTCATAAATGATTAGCAGGTTGGCAATCTATGCATCGTACAATATTGCCATAGATAAGAGTTGAAGCTCTGTTTCATACTTTTCTCCTCCAATTGATGGACAGACCCGGTGGTGCCCCGGGTCTGTTACATTGACAGAAATTCAAGGCCAATGATACAATTCGTGTGCTTTGGAATGCGTCTGTGCCGGGAACGGCGCGGGAGATGGAGGGTTGTCCGAGCTGGCTGAAGGAGCGCGACTGGAAATCGCGTGTACCCGTAAAAGGGTATCGAGAGTTCGAATCTCTTGCCCTCCGCCAATGCTTTCCAGCATGCGAAGAGCCTCCCGGCAACACAACCGGGAGGCTTTCCGATTTCAATAATCCCTAGAAAAAGAGCCGAATAAGGAAAAAGAGCCCGCAAAAGACCGGCAAGACTGCATAGAGCAGTCTGCGAAAACGGGGAGACCGCGGCGGGCTCTCAGGGAGAAAGGCCGCGACCGGTACGGCGATCAGGGTCGCCAGATAGGTGAGGGGAATCCATGCCCTCAAGGTCTTGAAGAAAAAGGAGAGCAGAATAGCGGCTGCCACGAGAGCCGTTACATAAAGAAGCGTGCGTGCGCATTCCCCGATACCGCTGAAAAGGGAGCCGCCTGCGATCCTTCGCTGGGGTCCGGGAGATTCTCTCATGGCCACGAAGGCGAGCAGGATATAAAAGAGCCCGAAAAGTCCGTAGGCGAAGTCAAAGTAGAGGACCACAAAGAGCGCCAGCCCGGCGGTTGCGAGACCCAGGATGATTCCTGTCGCCGGCGCGATCCTGTAATTTCCCGGATTGACGGGCACGCCGAAGAGGATTTTCTTATTGAGTTCACCTCCCGCGGGAACGGCGTGGGCGACAAGGTCGTGATAGCATCCGACGGCCATTGAGATGCCCGCGATCAGGGAGATTGAGGCGGCATAGGTGAAGAGGGCATTTCGACCGGCGAAATAAAGGCCGAACTTCAAGCTGGCGGCATAGAGGATGACCTCGGTCGTGAGTGCGGCGAGCAGGAGCCGGACGAAATACAAGAAGTGGTTGGAGGTTCGCCTCGCGCCGCGCGCGATGAGAAGGGCGAAGAGCGCAAAAGCAAGGTGGCCGCTTATCTGCGAAAGGTGTCCGGCTGTACCGGGAAAGGCGGAGGGGAAAAAAGCACCTGCCAAGTGGATGATGGTGAAAATGTAGCCTCCGAATTTTATCACAGATCGCCTCTAGCATCCCGAAAAGCGGGATTAAATGGATAGACAGGGGTTTTATCTTCCGTTTTTGATCGCGGGAATGTTTGCCCCTGTCCGCGAACTATTGTATCATGTCACCGTATGCCGAACAATCGCGGCATCTGTTTCTGACTATCATTACATTGATCGGTATCATAGATGGGTCTTGGACTGAATATAGGCATTGATTTGGGAACGGCAACCGTTCTTATTTATGTGGAGGGGCGCGGAGTTGTCCTGCGCGAACCTTCGGTTGTGGCAGTGAATACGCGCACAGGCAGGGTACTGGCTGTTGGTGAGCGCGCCAGCCTTATGCTGGGCCGAACACCGGATATTGTGAAAGCGGTCAGGCCGCTGCGCGAAGGTGTTATCTCCGACTTTCAGGTGACAGAGATCATGTTGAAAGAATTCATCGGACGAGTCAACACAGGTTTTCTAGGCCGCTATTTCAAGCCGACTATCGTCGTGTCGGTCCCGGGGGTCATCACTCCCGTGGAGCAAAAAGCGGTAGAAGATGCCTGCCGTCACGCAGGCGCGCGTGAAGTGTTCCTGATCCGTGAACCAATCGCTTCGGCGATCGGCGCGGGGATTGATATCACCCAGGCTTCGGGGAGCATGATCATCGACATTGGGGGCGGGACAACCGACATCGCGGTTATTTCGCTTTGCCGGCCTGTTGTCGACGCGTCCACCAAGGTTGCCGGTGACAAGTTTGACGAGGCCATCATCCGCTACATCCGGCGCAGGCACAACGTCCTGATCGGTGAACAGACAGCGGAGGAGCTGAAGATCAATATCGGCTGCGCCTATCCACGCGAAGAAGAGCTGACCATGGAAGTGCGTGGCCGTAACATCGTGACCGGCATGCCAGCTATCCTGACCATCAGTTCAACGGAGATGCTGGAGGCGCTGGAAGAACCGGTCAGCCTGATTTTTGAGGCGATACACTCAGTCCTTGAACAGACACCCCCCGAGCTCATGGCTGACTTGAGTCAGCGCGGGATCGTCATGACGGGCGGGGGTTCACTGCTCTACGGTCTGGACAGAATGCTGGCCACCCGCGTCGGTATTGAAGTTATTGTGGCAGAGGATCCTATTTCCTGCGTTGCGATCGGCACGGGAATCGCGCTCAATATCATGGATCGTTTCGCCGACATCGCGGGTCTGTGATTGGCTTTGAGAGTTGACGGGCAAGTGAGACTTGTTTATACTGGCGCTGTTCCCCTTTGCAATCTTTTGAAGCAAGATGCGTACTGCGGTTCAAGCTTCGGGGAGTTGCGACTGAGATCCATTTCAAGTTTCCCCCGGTGTAAGTAATTGAAAGATTAAAAACGCCCGGCGCGAACCCTTGTTTTGCAGAATAAGGCTCCTGTATGGAGAAAAATACGTTCAATAAACAGAAACTTAAGAAGAGGAAAATTTATGGCACTACCTGATTTTCGCGGGAAAACCAAAAAGGACCTTTCAGCCATTGCTCATATCTCGGGCCTGCTGACGGCGTCGGATACGAGCCGGATGACCAAGCAGCAGCTGATCGATTTTCTGACACGGATGGCCGAGGAATCCGAACTGACGGTTGTTGAAGATGCCGGTCCTGCCGAAGTGGAAAAAGCCGGTGAAGAAAGAAAAAAGACAGAGCCCGCGCCGGCTGCAGCCAAAGTGAAGGCCGACGACTCGAAATCAGGCCCGGTTTCCAAGAAAACATCCACACGAAAATCGACAAAGGTGACGCCAAAGAAAAAAGCGGCCTCAATCCCCCGGACAGAGGGAGAGGAGCCGATACTCTCAGATGTCTTGCTTCTTGAAGAGATGGCCATGGACGGAGTGGAGGCACCGGAGGAGGGCGAGCCCGAAAAGCAGGCGGAACAACAGGAGCTGATGACCGGCGTTCTGGAGGTCATGCCGGAAGGTTATGGCTTCCTGCGCATTGAAAACTACATTCAAAGCAACCGGGACATCTACGTGCCGCCCCAGTATGTCAGGCGATTTGGCCTGCGCACCGGCGACCTGGTGACGGGTCCGGTCAGGCAGCAGCGTGACAATGACCGCTACCGCGCGCTTTTTTACATCCGTGAGGTCAACGGGGAGGCACCAGAGAAGATGATTCGCCGCCCTCATTTTGACCGCCTGACGCCCATCTACCCCAAAGAGCGTTATACCCTGGAAACCGTGCGCGAGGAGCTTGCGACCCGTGTCATCGACCTTGTTTGCCCCATCGGCAAAGGTCAGCGCGGCATGATCGTCTCCCCGCCCAAGGCGGGCAAGACCATTCTTTTGCAAAAAATCGCCAATGCCATCACGGTCAACAACCCCCAGGCAAAACTGATTGTTCTCCTGATTGATGAACGTCCCGAAGAAGTGACCGACATGCAGCGGTCGATCGAAGGAGAGGTCGTCTATTCCACCTTTGACAAAACACCGGAGAACCATGTCCGGATCACGGAGCTGGTCCTGGAACGGGCCATGCGGCTGGTTGAGCTGGGCAATGACGTCGTGATTCTTCTTGACAGCATCACGCGGATGGGGCGTGCCTATAACCTGACCATCAACCCGACAGGAAGGACGCTTTCGGGGGGACTTGATCCCGGTGCCCTTTACGGGCCCAAACGCTTTTTCGGCGCTGCCCGCAACATTGAGCACGGCGGAAGCCTGACCATCATCGCGACCGCCCTGATCGAGACGGGCTCGCGGATGGATGAGGTCATTTTTGAGGAGTTTAAGGGAACGGGGAATATGGAGGTCATCCTGGACCGCAAACTGGCGGACAAGAGAATTTTCCCTGCCATCGATATCACGCGTTCCGGCACCCGGCGTGAAGAACTGCTCCTGTCCGAAAAAGAACTGGACGCCATCTGGCTTTTGAGGAAAACATTCTCGCAGCTTGAGACGGCGGCGGTGACCGAGACCATGCTCAATCTCTTGATGAAGACACGAAGCAACGACCAGTTTATCTCCTCCATCAATGTCTCCATGACAGACAAATCACTTTTCGATGCCATGCGGGGCGGGTTGCCGAAGCGCGACAACGCGAATAACACAAGCGTATAGGAGCGGGACTGCCAGTACATAGTATGATAGCCATTGACTTTCTTTCATTTGTGCGCGATGTCGCGTCCAACCCCATGCTCGCTGTCACTACGCTTCTCACCCTTGGTGTCATCCTGGTCAACGGGTGGACCGACGCGCCGAACGCGATCGCTACAGCGGTCTCAACCCGGGCTATCTCCGTGCGCGCCGCCATCGCCCTGGCGGCCGTCATGAATTTTCTCGGCGTTTTTCTCATGACCATGGTCAACGCGACCGTCGCTGAGACCATTTTCAAGATGGTTGACTTCGGGAACGACACACATGCCAGCATTGTTGGTCTCTGTGCCGCCATGTTCGCCATTGTTGTATGGGCGACCGCCGCCTCCCGGCTTGGCATTCCGACAAGCGAGAGCCATGCCCTGATCGCGGGTCTGTCGGGGGCTGCCATCGCGCTTCACAACAGCTTTTCTGGAATCAACGGGTCGGAATGGGTCAAGGTGCTCTACGGCCTGCTCTTGTCGTCGGTTCTGGGTTTTCTGTCGGGCTTCGTCACGACCCGGCTGCTTTCAGGGCTTTTCAGGAACCGCGACCGGCGTAACATGGCCAACGGCTTTCGAAAGGCTCAGATCGGCGCGGCTGCCGGCATGGCTTTCATGCACGGAGCCCAGGACGGCCAGAAATTTATGGCTGTCTTCATGATTGGCATCTTCCTGAACCGCGGCCAGACAGGGACGCAATCCTTTATTGTTCCTGTCTGGATGATGGTCATCTGCTCTCTGGTGATGGCCCTGGGTACATCGGTTGGCGGTTACCGGATCATCAAGTCGGTTGGCATGGATATGGTTAAACTGGAGCCCTATCAGGGCTTCGCGGCGGATCTGGGCGCGAGCGCCAGCTTACTGACTGCGCAGCTTCTGGGGCTTCCTGTCAGCACAACACACACAAAGACAACTGCCATTATCGGTGTTGGCGCCTCGACCCGCTTCTCATCGGTCAAATGGGGGATCGTCGGCGACATGGTCATGAGCTGGGTTTTGACCTTTCCCTTTTGCGGATTAATCGGCTATGGAATGACAAAATTGTTTACGGCTATTTTTTAAGAGGAACGATTATGTTTGGCAAGAAAAAGAAAACAAATTACTTCGAGATGCTTGAGGACCTGACCTCATACACGCAAAGGGCGGCGGAATTCCTGGCGGAATCCCTTGAGGCATACAATCCGGACGAGCTCGCGTCATCGCTTGAGAAAATGCACCAGATCGAGCATTCCGCCGATTTGGCCCTGCACGAGCTCAACAGGAAACTCGCGCGCGAATTCATCACCCCCATTGAACGCCAGGACATCTTTGAAATCGCCAATATGATCGACGATGTTACCGATTCCATTGAAGACGTACTGATGCGTCTTTATATGTTTAACATCCGCGAATTGCGCGATGAAGCGCTTGAGTTTTGTGAGATTATCCTTGAGGGCTCAAAGACCCTTTCCAGAATCATGCGTGAGTTTGAGAACTTTCGCAAATCAAATGACATCCGGCGCTTCATCATTGAGGTTAACGATTTGGAGGAAGCGGGCGACGCGATTTATGTCCGCTGCATCCGCCGCCTTTACGAAGGGGGCCATGACCCGATTGATGTCATTGCCTGGACTGAGATTTTCAGACGGCTTGAGGGCTGTTGCGACGACTTTGAGGACGTCAGCCAGACCATTGAGCATGTCATCATGAAAAACACCTGAGCGAAATTCCGCCGTAACCTTATTTGACGGCAGAATAACAGCTATCTATAATGTCATATGCAGGGGAGTCGCCCGGTAGGCGGCTGAGAGGACGAATGTCGACGCTTGAACCTGATCCGGATCATGCCGGCGGAGGGAGTCTAATATGCGCCTATTTCCAACAGAAAACAGCATGAAGCAACCGGGCGCCGTCAGGCGTTTCAGCCGGCTTGTCCTGCCGCCCTTCCTTCTGGTTCTGGGTCTGATCCTTATCTTTCAGCTGCTGGCGGACGCGGGTTTCATCCGCCACTACGTCTTGCCGGCGCCCGGTGACGTGGCAAGATCACTGGTCTCAGATTTTTCGGTCATGGGCGCCTTCGCCTTGCAAACCCTTCGCATTGCAATCTTTGGTTTCTTTCTCAGTGTGCTGACTGGTATTCTTTTCGCTCTCCTGATGGATCGTTTCAAACTCCTGTCCAATACAGCCTACCCCTTCATTGTCATCTCACAGACTATTCCGACCCTGGTCATCACCCCGGTCATCGTCCTCATCTTCGGGTACGGCAGCACAGCCAGCCTCTTTGTCGTCTTGCTGGTATGTTTTTTCCCCGTAACCATCAGTCTGCTCCAGGGACTGCGTAGTGTCGATGACGACCTTTTGCGGATGATGCATACCATGGGGGCTTCGAGGACGGCCATCCTGAGGCATCTCAAGTTCCCGGCCAGCCTGCCCTCCCTTTTTGCCGGTATTCGCATTTCCTCAACTTACTGTGTAATGGCGGCTGTCCTGGCTGAATGGGCGGGCGGCGGTGAGGGAATCGGCATTTACATGCTTCGCATGAAGCGATCCTTTCGTTACAGCGCCATGTTCGCGTCCATTTTGTGGATCATCGCCCTGAGCCTGATCTTTTACGCCGTGGCTCTCTTTGCCGAACGTTTTTCCATGCCCTGGCGGGAAAGGCCTGCCGGCCAAACAGACAGAAGGTCTTTGTCATGAAAAAGTTTAGCGCGTATTTACTTGCCATTTGTCTGCTGGTACCCATCCTTGTTGCAGTTGCCGGCTGCCGGTCCGAAAAAAAACCGGAAGCGGACCGGGTCATTTTTGCCCTTGACTGGACTCCCAACACCAACCATACGGGCTTGTTTTTGGCCCGTGATCGCGGTTATTACGCCCAGGAGGGTCTGGAAGTTGAATTCCGCGAATCGGACATGGATTTCATTGAGATGGTCGCGGTCGGTTCGGCGCAATTCGGCATGGCCGCCCAGGAACAGGTGCTTCAGGCCCGGGCCTCGGCCGCTGGGATTCCTGTTGTGGCCATCGCCGCTGTTGTTCAGCACAACACGTCAGGCTTTGCTTCACCCCTTGACCGGGGAATAAAAAGCCCCAAGGATTTCGAGGGGAATACATACAGCGGCTGGGGCACGGAATTGGAGCTGGCCTTTTTGCGGACGCTGATGGAGAAGCAGGGCGCCAGCTTTGACCAAGTCTCCGTCATCAACCAGTCCGCGGGCAACTTCATCGCCAGCATGGAGATTGAGGCTGACTTTGCCTGGATCTACTACGGCTGGGACGGGATCAACTGCGAACTGGAGAACTATCCGATCAATTTCATTCCTTTGCAGTCCATTGAACCGGATCTCGATTTATACTCTCCTGTCATCATTACCAGCGAGGAAATGATTGAGGAACATCCCGATCTTGTCCAGCGCTTTCTTAAGGCGACCGCCCATGGCTACCTGGATGCCATCGCCGATCCCCAGGAGGCGGTGGACAGTCTGGAAAAGGTGGCAAGGGGGCTGGATCGTCAACTCCTTCTGGCAAGCCAGCTTTACATAAATGGGCGTTACATCGATGATGCCCCCTATTGGGGAGCCATGAAAAGCGAGACCTGGGTCCGGTTCGCGGCATGGATGGGGGAAGAGGGCTTGCTCGACCAGCCAATCGATGTCCGGAAAGCTTTTGATACTTCCTTTTTGCCGGGTGGGGGGAAGCCATGAACGATCCTGACATTGTCCTCTCTTGTGAGAACCTGCGCAAGTATTACGGGCAGCAGCTAATCCTGCACGATATCAATCTGGAGCTTGGCCAGGGAGAACTGGTGTCCATCCTCGGCCAAAGCGGCACCGGAAAGACGACCTTGTTCAATGTTCTGACAGGCATGGATCAGGACGCGTCCGGTACAGTCTTTCGGGGATCACGAATCGGCTATATGCTCCAGAAGGATATGCTGCTGCCCTGGAAACGACTGATCGATAATGTCGCTCTTCCTTTGGTCCTGGCAGGCGAGAACAAGAAAACCGCCAGGGAAAAGGCAGCAGGCTACTTGAGCATATTCGGGCTCCAGGGCCTTGAACTTCGCTATCCTTCCCGCCTTTCCGGCGGTCAAAGACGGCGTGCGGCATTTTTGCGGACCTACCTGTATTCGCGCAATTTGATGCTCCTCGATGAACCTTTCGCAGGCCTTGACGCCATTACACGGAGCCAGCTGTACGAATGGCTGCTCGAAAACAAGGAAAAGCTGGGGATCTCAATTCTCCTGATCACCCATGACATCGAAGAGGCCATCGCCTTGTCGGACAGGATTTACGTGCTCTCCCAGGGTCCGCCTTCAACCCTGTGGACCCCGCTTCAGGTCAAGGTGAGAAGCGGCGCGGATGAAAAAGCAGACCCCGGGAAATGGCGGGCGCAAACAGAGGACCTGCGCGAAGAGATCCGCCGCAGGATCTTCACGGCTATTTGAAAATACGTCAGAATGAACCGGCTTGTGATACCATCATAGCGTGCCAGATACCGGACAATTTGTTGGTAGAGGAGCTGAATGTGAACGCGCATCAAAGATCGGGGAGGGGCAGCCGTCCCCAGCGGACCGCCGCCAAAGGAAGAAAAGGATCAAGAGGGAATCCACGGCCGGGGCAAGCATCAGGGAGTTCCCGGGTCCTGGCCCGATTTCAAAAAATCTACCTTTCAATCCTGGCCATTACGCTCATATTTATTGTTGTCTTCGCTTTCCTGATCAAGGGCAGGATCAATCAGATTCTCGGCATGAATGAGGAGAGCGGCCGGCCGGAGTACCAGATCTTTTCTTACCACACATTGATGACAGATGATGAGGCGGAGGAGACGGAAGAGGAGATCGATCCGGACGGGACCTGGCCTGACGCGGAAGATTATGATCTGGGTGATTTGCCGCCTGTTCCCAGGGTTCCGGCCGCTCCGGCGCAGGCACCGGGAAATGTTACGCAGGCAACGACGCCAACGGAGCCGGTGACGGAGAATAGTAGCCAGGCGGATGTCGTGGTGACCGAGGTTTCCACTACGACAGAGTCCAGCACCGAACCAACCACGACATCAGAAGGTGAGAGTACCACCGCAGATACAAGCACCGCAACGGCGGCCTCAGAAACATCTTCACCAACAGAAGATCCCGGTTAAGACCCAAGTCAGCAATGCAAGGAGGTCCGTCGTAATAGGAAAATAATGTGAGATTGAATCTCACGGGAGGATCTTATGCCAGAAAAAAAGACAGGACTGAAAACAGGGATGAAAGTCCTTATCGCCATCCTCGCCATTGTTGTTGCGGTGGCGGCCCTGTTTATCTCCTACCACAACCGTTTTGTCCGGGCCGATGAGTCCATCAATCAGGCCTGGGCACAGGTTCAGACCCAGTACCAGCGAAGAGCTGATTTGATTCCCAACCTGGTTGAGACTGTCAAAGGTTATGCTGCCCACGAGGAAAGCGTTTTGATGGAGATCACGGGGATGCGGTCGCGCTACAATGAAGCCAGTACACCGGAAGAATTCGAGCAGGTGGATCAGGATTTCCAGCGTGCCATCAATATCGTGGTGGAGGCTTATCCCGAGCTGAAAGCCAACGAGAATTTCCTGGCCCTGCAGGCAGAACTTGCGGGAACAGAGAACCGGATTGCGGTGGCAAGGCGCGACTTCAACGATGTTGTCGCTTCTTATAACCGTTCGGTCCGCACCTTCCCCGGCAATTTCTTTGCCAACCTCTTCGGTTTCAGTGTCCGGGACATGTTCGAGGCACAGCCGGGAACGGAGACCGTTCCCAACGTCAGCTTTTAACCGGTAACGGAGCTGGATTTCCGTGAACCTGCAAACGCGCGCCGGAAAAAGAAAGGCGTGGAGGCCGGCTGTCTTGTGCCTCCTGGTTTTGTTCGCCTTTCCACTTCTGACGGCTTTTCAGGTGCCCTCGAATCCAGGGGCTGACTTCGCCTTCGATACGACCGGAACTCTCTCATCGGAGACACGCCAGACCATCCGGGAGGTCAATGTGCAGATGGCAGGGACTGGCGCGCAGATTGTCGTCTGCATGGTCCCAACGCTTGGAGACGACAGCATCGAGGACGCCGCCCTTGATGTTTTCCGAACATGGGGGATCGGGGACCGGAACAAGAACAACGGTGTTCTCCTGCTGGTCGCCAAAGAAGACCGAAAACTGCGTATTGAAGTTGGCTACGGACTCGAGGGAGCCATCCCCGACAGCGTGGCGGACAGGATTATCCGCAATGCCATCACACCGGATTTTCGCGAAGAGGATTACGACGCGGGGGTTCTTAAGGGCTTCAATGCTATAGTGACCCTGGTGGCGGAGGAGTACGGTCTGGAAATCGACGCGGACGGCTATGTGCCGGTGGAGGCGGGTCCGGAAAATGACGGGTCTTCCGCCCTCGAGTACATTGTCTGGGCCATCATGATCCTCTTTTTCCTTGTCTCTTATTTTTCCCGCTTTCTCAGATTCCGCTCCGGCGGCGGCAGTACGGGCCGGTGGACCGGCGGCGGCTGGTCGGGCGGCGGGGGATCCGGCGGGAGATCGTCCGGAGGCGGTTTTGGCGGTGGTTCCTCCGGCGGAGGCGGCGCTTCAGGAGGGTGGTAGTTTATGGCTGAGTTTTCTGATCTGATTGTCCTGACTGTCGATGATTTGGAGCGCAACCTGGGAAGGTCCAAGTTCCGTGAATTTGTCGCGCGGTCAGAACAACAGTTCACCGATCAAGTTGACGTGATCGCGGACCACATCCTGGCCAACCGGGGGATCCGGGCGATCTTTGTGTCAGGGCCAACCTCCTCAGGCAAGACCACCTCTTCCATGTTGATGTCAAAAAGGCTGACCGGGGCGGGCCTACGGACCTTTCATCTCGAACTGGATGACTATTACCTCCCCGAAAAACTCCGTTACGATGAAGAGGGCCGTCCTGACTTTGAAAGCATAGATACCATTGACCTTGACCTTCTCGGCAATGATCTCGAACACCTGTTCCAAAATGAGGAAGTCGCCATCCCCACTTTCGATTTCAAGACTAGAGAGCGGCTTTACCTCCCGGGGAAGAAGATCAGGCTGACAGAAGATGATGTCCTGCTCGTAGAAGGGCTGCACGGACTATCGGACGTGATCATGGATAAGCTCCCAAAAGAGAGGCGTGTCAGCTACTTCATCCTTCCGCATGCCCGCGTCTTGTCGGACCGCCGCATACTTTCAGGAAGCGACATACGCATACTGCGCCGTATCAGCCGCGATGTCCGGCACCGGGGGGCGACGGCTCTGGATACCATCGACTACTGGCCCATGATCGACCGGGCGGAAAGCGATTTCATCCCGCCTTACCTTGAGGCGGCAGACTTCTACATCAATTCCATCCTGCTCTACGAGTTTATGGTCATCGGTCCCATGGCCCGGCTCGAGATCGAGCGCTCGCTGGACCGTTTTTTTAAGGGCGAGCTGCCGCCCTCTTCTTACACCAATAACCCTTCAGGACATTCCGATTTAAAAAGGGCCATCAATGAAGCCGTCCGCCTGTCCGGTGTTTGCGAGCAGCTGCCGGCAGTCGACCCATCCTATGTGCCTGATGATTCCATCCTTCAGGAGTTCCTTTGATTCCTGCCACAGCCTGGCAAAATTCCTGTCCCAACCGGGGTGGTAACGGGTGACACTGCCGTGCCGGCCCGGCCGTCTTATCATGAACGCAAATGATGAACGGTGGCCTGGCCGCAAGGCATGCCAAGTAAAAGGACAGGAGAAACAAATGATGGAGATTCTTAAACAGGATAATTTTGAGGAGAAGGTTCTGAAAAGCGACCTTCCGGTTTTAATTGATTTTTGGGCTGAATGGTGCGGGCCTTGCAGAATGGTAGCGCCAGTCGTCGAGGAGTTGGCGAAAAACTACGCCGGAAAAGCTGTTATCGGCAAGGTCAATGTTGATGAAGAACGCGGTCTCGCGCAGAAATACCGTGTGTTCAGCATTCCGACACTCTTCATTTTCAAGGACGGTGAGGTAGTGGACCAGCTCGTCGGGGCAAGACCCTATGATGACATTGCCAAGGTGCTCGACAAGCACATCGGCTAGATATAAAGATTTGATGCGAGGGCCCGCGCGTGATCCATCATGGAGCGCGTGGGCCTTTTTAATGTGAGGAGATCTCTCATGAACCGGTTACTGACAAAAGAAGAACAGCAGTTGCTCGACAGAGAATTCTGCGCGCTGACCGGGCTGCCCCCCCTCATCCTCATGGAGCAGGCGGCGGCGGGACTGACAGGCGTGATTGGCAGTCTTCTGGAATCCTGCCAGGAGAAAGAATGGGCGGTCGATGTCCTCATTTTCGCCGGAGGCGGCAACAATGGCGGCGATGGCTGGGCTTCGGCACGGCAGCTTCTGGCCGCAGGCTATGAAGTGCTTGTTTTTGACGCGTATGATGGTCAAAAGGCGGACGGCGATCATATGATCAACCGCCAGGCCTTCGAGCAGCTGGGAGGTACCATCATCGATCGGATGGAGGCGCTTGCTGGCCGGGAGCCGCTCATTGCGGTCGATGCGCTTTACGGGACAGGTTTTAACAGCCAGAGGCAGATGCCCGAAAAGGTGCGTGAAGCGCTTCATGCCCTGGCTCAGCTCAAGGGAAGCGGCAGCCTGATAGTCGCCTGTGACATACCGAGCGGGGTCGATGCCAACACGGGGCAGGCCATTCCTGAAACGGTGACAGCCGATTTAACCTGCACCTTTGGCCGCAAAAAAATAGGCTTGGTGACCCACCCAGGTTTGCTTTACGCCGGGGAAGTATTTGAGTTTCCCCTCAGCATGACCGATGAATTCGTCGAACAGCTGCTTGAGGGCCGCCGCCGCGTCTTTGAGCTTGATGAAAATACAGCCGGGGGTCCGGTTCCGGAGCGCAGGCCCGACGCCCATAAAGGCCAGTTCGGCCGCCTTCTTCTGATCGGTGGCCAGGAAGGAATGGCGGGCGCTCTTATTCTGGCCGCGCGTGCCAGCGAAAGGATGGGCGTTGGCTATACCATGATCCGCGCGCCCGAAAAATCGCTGCCCCTGATCGCGGGGGCCGTCCCCTCAGCCCTTCTTTCCTCTGTGCCCGAAGAAGGAAGCGAGACCAAGCACGAGCTGCCACAACCTGATGCAATCGCAGTCGGTCCGGGCGCGGGCAGCGCCCCCTGGGTGGAAAAGGCGGTCCGTCACCTGATTGGGCAGCCAATGCCGATTATTATCGATGCCGATGGTCTGAACGCGCTTGCCCGAATGGAAGATGCCAAAGATCTTCTTCAAAAAAGACGCG
>CAZSFQ010000012.1:0-48705 GCA_964606165.1 uncultured Mageeibacillus sp. | reverse complement strand
AGGTCACAAAGACATCCGGCAGAAAATGCATCTCAATCCGGTTGACCCCGTTGCCCGAACAGGCCTCACAGCGGCCGCCCCTGACATTGAAACTGAAGCGGCCCGGTTTGTAGCCGCGCTGTTTGGCCGCCGGCGTTTCAGCGAAGAGCGACCGGATCAGGTCAAAGGTCGAGGTATAGGTCGCGGGATTGGAACGCGGCGTCCTGCCGATCGGCGTCTGGTCGATGGCAATGACTTTGTCGAGCTGGTCGATTCCCTCCACCGCGTCAACCTTGCCGATGACCCGCCTGGAGCGGTTGAGTTCGCTTTCCAGTTTCTTGAGCAGGATATTGTTGACCAGGGAGCTTTTGCCCGATCCTGAAACGCCTGTCACACAGGTCATGACGCCCAAGGGGAGATCCAGGTCAAAATTTTTGAGATTGTTCTCCCGGGCTCCGCGGATGGTCAAAAAACCCTGGTCTGCGGGGCGCCGGACAGCGGGGACCGGAATACGCTTGCGGCCCGACAGGTACTGGCCGGTGATGGAATCGCAATTTTGCGCAATGTCATCGGGCCTGCCCTGGGCGACAATGCGTCCTCCGTGGACACCGGCTCCCGGCCCGATGTCAATCAGGTGGTCGGCCTCCCAGATTGTCTCTTCGTCGTGCTCGACGACCAGGACGGTATTGCCCAGGTCGCGCAGGTTTTTCAGGGTTTCAAGGAGCCTGATGTTATCGCGCTGGTGAAGCCCGATGCTGGGCTCGTCCAGTACGTAAAGGACTCCTGTCAGGCCGGCTCCGATCTGGGTGGCAAGCCGGATCCGCTGCGATTCACCGCCCGACAGGGTGCCGGAAGAGCGCGCCAGAGTCAGGTAATCCAGCCCCACATCCAGCAGGAAGTGGAGCCGCGCCAGCAGCTCACGCATGACAGGCCGCGCGATACCGGCCTTTGCGGCCGGAAATGACAGGGCGCTGAAGTAGTCGTGGGCCCCGTCGATCGACAAGTGTGTGGCCTGGTCAATGTTTTTATCACCCACGGTCACAGCCAGAATCTCCGGCCGAAGCCTCGCCCCTTTGCAGACCGGGCAGGGCGTCACCCGCATATAGCGGTGGTAGTATTCTTTCATTTCGGGCGAGGAAGTCTCATTGTAGCGGCGTTCCAGGATGGGGATGACCCCTTCCCAGCTGGTGTGGTAAGGCCTGCCTTTGTTGTAGCGGGTCCGGCTGGTATCGACGACCAGTTCCTCCCCCCCGTTGCCAAAGAGGATGAGATCGCGGGCTTTGGGAGACAAATCCTCCCAGGGAACCGTCAGGGAAAATCCATATTTTTCAGCCAGGGCTTCCACGTGACAGTAGGACCAGCTTGTTTCATCCGTAAAATGAAAGCCGGTGACATCAATGGCCCCGCCCTTGATCGAAAGACCGGGGTCACCGATGATAAACTCCGGCGCGAAATGCGTCCGCTCACCAAGACCTGTGCATTCGGGGCAAGCCCCATAGGGATTGTTGAAACTGAACATCCGGGGAGAGAGCTCCCCAAGACTGATTTCGCAATCGGTGCAGGCCAGCTTTTGCGAGAAGATCTGCTCGCTCACCCTCCTGCCGCCGCCTTCTTCCCCTTCTTCCTCGAAGCGGACAATGACAAGGTCATCCGCCAGCTCGAGCGCCGTTTCGACCGAGTCCGCCAGCCTGTTTTCGATCCCGTCCCTTCTGACAAGCCGGTCCACGACTACTTCAATGCTGTGTTTTTTGTTGGACTCAAGCTCCAGGTCCGCGTCAAGCTCCATCATTTCACCGTCGACCCGGATGCGGACAAATCCCTGCGACTGGAGCTTTTCCAGCAAGCGCGTATGCTCGCCTTTGCGGTTGCGTACAAGGGGAGCCATAAGAGTCAGCCGTGTTCCCTCCGGCCTTGACATGATGGCGTCGGTGATCTGGTCCACGGTCTGCTGCTCGATCTCCTTGCCGCAGACCGGGCAATGCGGTGTTCCGACCCGGGCGTAGAGCAGGCGCAGGTAATCATAGATTTCCGTCACGGTGCCAACGGTGGAGCGCGGGTTGCGGCTGGTGGTTTTCTGGTCGATGGCAATGGCCGGTGACAGGCCGTCAATCCGGTCAACATCAGGCTTTTGAGCCTGGCCCAGGAATTGGCGGGCATAAGAAGAAAGTGACTCGACGTAACGGCGCTGACCCTCAGCGTAAATGGTATCGAAGGCCAGGGAAGACTTGCCCGAGCCCGAGATACCGGTCAGGACAACGAGTTGGTTGCGCGGTATATGGACCTCAATATCTTTCAGGTTATGTTCACGTGCCCCATAGACACTTATTTCAGCTTTCATGGCTTGTATTTTATCACAGCCGCCAAGTCTGAATGTGGCGAAAATTCAAAGATAACAGCCTGTGTCAGTCCTTTTATGGCTCTTTTAAGGTTTGCCTCTTTGCCCTCCTTGCCCTATAATTTCCAAGATGGGAAAATCTTGAGGAGTGACCTGTTTTTGCCGTGTTCCTTGATGAATTGACAATCGATCAATGCGCCCGTATCGTCCGCGTCCACGGAAACGGTGAGCTGAGGCGCCGGCTTCTCGATATGGGCCTGACACCAGGCACCGTGGTCAAGCTGGTCCGCATGGCTCCCCTGGGCGATCCCATGCAACTTTGCCTGCGCGGTTACAGGCTTTCTCTTCGCCGGGAGGCGGCCGGGGACATTGAGATTGAACCGCTCACTTACTGCGCTGATGCCTGTACACGCGCCTGCGCTTATCGAAGGCCGGGGCTCCGGCGCCATGATACTTCCCGCGTCCAAAGCGAAGGAAAACCAGGGAGAAGAAGGTGGCGATGGCGCAGGAGAAGCTGACATTCGCCCTGATGGGCAATCAAAATTCAGGCAAGACCACTCTTTTCAACCGTTTGACCGGAAGTGACCAGCAGGTGTCCAACTACCCCGGCGTCACCGTGGAGCGCGTCGAGGGGCGGATAAGGAACCATCCCGACTGCACCATTGTTGACCTTCCCGGTATCTACTCGCTTTCTCCCTATTCGCCCGAAGAAATCATCAGCCGTGACTTTCTCATCGATGAGAAACCGGACCTGATCATGAATATCGTCGATGCCACCAGCCTGGAACGCGGCCTCTACCTTACCCTCCAGCTGATCGAGCTCGATATCCCCATGACGATCGCCCTGAACATGATTGACGAGATGCCGGCCCTGGGCCGGCAAGTCGATGTGGACCAGCTCCAGGAAGAACTGGGCATACCTGTCGTCGCCATCTCGGCCAGCCAGAACAAGGGGGTATCCGAGTACGCCCGCATCTCCGTCGAAACGGCCAAAAACAAGGTCAGGCCAAAAAATCCCGACCTGTGCAGCGGCACCGTACACCGGGCTATTCACTCCATCGCCGCCCTGATTGAGGACCACGCCGAGAAGCTTGGGGTGACACCGCGCTTTGCCGCGACCAAGCTGGTGGAGAGCGATGACCTGTTCATCCCCAAGCTCGGCTTGAACCAGAATGAGCTTGAGGCGGTTGAGCATATCGTCATCGAACTCGAGCGCGAGAGCGGAACCGACCGCTGGGCCGCCATTGCCGATATGCGTTACGACTTCATCTCCGGCATCGAAAGAAAAGTACTGGTCTGTGACTACCCCAACTATGAGGAGGTCCCCAGCTTCAGCCGGACCCTGGACCGCATCCTGATCCACAAGTATCTGGGTATCCCCCTCTTCTTTGCCATCATGGCCGCAGTCTTCTGGATCACTTTCGGCCCTTTGGGAAGTTTTTTGAGCGAGGGTCTGGCCGAACTGATTGGCCTGGCCGGTGAGGCGGTCGGCCGCGGCATTGAATCCCTGGGTATGAATCCCCTCATCCAATCTGCCATTGTGGACGGCATCTTCTCCGGAGTGGGCAGCGTCCTTGAGTTCCTGCCCATGATTCTCCTGCTCTTCTTTTTGCTTTCCATCCTGGAAGACAGCGGCTACATGGCCCGGGTTGCCTTCATGATGGACCGGCTCCTGCGCCATATCGGCCTTTCCGGCGCCAGCATGGTCCCCATGCTTCTGGGCTTCGGCTGCTCGGTACCGGCCGTCATGGCCACCAGGACCCTGCCTTCCAAGCGCGACCGCTACCTGACCACCCTCCTGATCCCCTTTATGAGCTGCTCCGCCAAGGTACCCGTTTACGGCCTCATCGCCCGGACTCTTTTCCCCGGCCAGGTGACCCTGGTCGTGCTCGGCCTTTATATCCTGGGGATGGTCCTGGCAATTTTGACGGCCCTGCTCCTTCGCCGCACCCTCTTCAAAGGAGAGGCCTCGCCATTCATTTTGGAACTGCCGCTATACCGCTTCCCCTCCCTAATTTCGCTCGGCAAGCTGGTCTGGCGCCACGCCAAGGAATTCTTCTACCGGGCCTTCACCATCATCATGCTGGTCACCATGATCATCTGGTTCTTCCAAACCTTTGATTTCCGCTTTTTCCCTGTCGCTTCCCCAGAACAGAGCATGCTGGCCACGGTGGCCCGCTGGATCAGCCCTGTATTCGCCCCCCTGGGCTTTAACAGCTGGGCGGTTACCAGCGCCCTCATCGCCGGCTTTACTGCCAAGGAGGTAGTCATCAGCGCCCTGTCGGTCGCGACCGCCGCCACAGCGCCCACTCTCCAGATGGCCCTGTCCCGGCTTTTCACGCCTGCCGCCGGCATCTCCTTCCTGGTCTTCATCCTCCTTTACACTCCCTGCGCCGCTGCCGTCACCGTCATGAGCCGCGAGCTCAATCTCAAGCGCGGCGGCTTCATGCTGATTGTCTTCTACCAGACTGCCTTCGCCTGGGTCATCGCCTGGCTGGCCTATCATCTGGCCCTTCTTGTGCTATAAGGGAGATGGGAGTTGCCAATCATGAAAACAAGTCTTGAAGCTTTCAAACAATCCCTGGCCGGAAAACGCGTCGCAGTGATCGGCGCCGGCATCAGCAACCGGCCCCTGATCCGTTGGCTCTTCCCGCTCAACCGGGATGTCACTGTCTTTGACAGGATGGATTCCGGCGATTCCAGGCTGAAAGCGATACAGGACAGCTTGTCATTACAAGGCATTTCACTGGACTGGCACACAGGCGAAAGCTATCTTGACAAGCTGACAGGCTTTGATCTGATCTTCCGCACACCCAAGATGAAGCTTGATCTGCCCGAGTTGATCCGTGAGCGGCAAAGGGGAGCTGTCATTACATCTGAGATCGCCTTGTTCACCGAGCTCTGCCCTGCCCCTATTTACGCTGTCACCGGCAGCGACGGGAAGACAACGACGACCAGCCTGATCGGACTCATGCTGGAAGAGGGCGGCCACCGTGTCTTCACCGGGGGGAACATCGGGACACCCCTGCTGGATCAGATTGAGACCATGGTGCCGACGGACCGGGTCGTCCTGGAACTGTCCAGCTTCCAGCTCATGGACATGCTGCCTGTGATCCAAGGCGCGGTCATTACCAATATCATCCCCAACCACCTCGACTTCCATACGGACTTCGAAGAATACGCGGAGGCCAAGAAGAATATTTTCAGAGCCCAGGGCATCCTGGATCGGCTGGTCCTCAACGCCCTGGATCCCCTTTCACCGGCCTTCCAAAATGAGGCCAAGGGAGAGCTTGCCTGGTTCAACATCAAGGAGGCGGGCCGGTCCGTTACGGCATGGCGGGAAAAGGGCCAGCTCTGGATCAGGACAAGCCCCGGCGGCCAGGAAGTCCTGGTCAATGAAGAGGAAGTGCTCTTGCCGGGCAGCTTCAATCTGGAGAACATCCTGGCCGCGGCCGTCGTGACAGCAGGCGATATCCCGCTTGACGCAGTGCGCCGGGTCGCCCGCAGCTTCCGCGGAGTTGAACACCGGATCGAATGGATCCGTGAACTTGACGGCGTGCGCTGGTACAACAGCTCGGTCGACAGCTCACCTGACCGCACAAAGAAAACTCTTGAGGCCTTTCGTGACCGCAATGAAGACCTGGTATTGATCACCGGAGGCCAGGACAAGAACAGCGATTACACCGGCCTTGGCAGGGCCATCGCTGAAACGACCGGCCGAATCATCCTTTGCGGCCAGAATGCCGGTCTAATCCTGGAATCTATCAAGCAAGAATGTGGTTCGGTCAACCTTGTTTTTGAAGACCTTCAGATCCTGCACGCGGACGACTACGAAGAAGCCGTCCGTATAGCCCGCGAAATGGCCATGCCCGGAGATGCCGTTCTCCTCTCCCCGGCCGGCACCAGCTATGACCGCTTCCAGGATTTTGATGAGCGTGGCAGGCATTTCAAGGAGCTGGTCCGCAAGCTCCCGTCCTCACCCTAGAGCTGTTGCCTCTTCATTTTTCTCATGCTATAATTCAATCCGTTGCGGAAGGCCCCATGGTCAAGTGGTGAAGACGTCGCCCTCTCACGGCGAAATCAGGAGTTCGACTCTCCTTGGGGTCACCAGCACGCGGCCATGGCGGAATTGGCAGACGCGCTAGATTCAGGTTCTAGTCGGGGCAACTCGGTGGAGGTTCAAGTCCTCTTGGCCGCACCATAAGGACTCCGTTACGGATACAACCGTAGCGGGGTTTTTTATATCTTGAATTGTCAGATCCTCAATTCAAACTTCACACTGTCCAAATTTTGTGAAAGCTTATGCCCGCTTGAAATTCGTATGACAATGTCATACGAATATGTGTGCAAATGAGTCTCAAGGCGTGAGATCAGGATAAAGGAGGGTCTATGAGTAAAGTGCTATCGATCAGAATCGACAAAGAACAGGAAATTGTACTTGAAAAATTCGCTAATAGTGAGGGAAAATCCATTTCTCAATTCGTAAGGGACACAATTTTCGAAAAGATTGAAGATGAAATGGACATTCAACTTTTTAATGAAAGAGTCAATTCAGGAAGGAGACAAAAAGAATTAAGCAAGGATCTGGATGAAGTCATCGCTGAACTTGGCCTTTGACGCATTCTTTAGAGAGCAAAATGTACCAAGTTAAAATCGAACCCGCGGCAATTAAAGACTTAAAGAAAATGGACCGGTTTGAGGCGAGAAAAGTAACCGTTTATTTACAAAAATTAAAGCATATGGACAATCCAGGATCACTCGGGAAACCGCTCATAAAGATGGATCCGCAAAACTGGAGATACAGGGTGGGGAAAATCCGGATACTTTGTGAAATCGATGATCCCGGCAAAACAAACTATGTTCTGGCTGTGACGGGATAGCGGAAACAGGCAAATTGGCAGCTGCTCATGGTAAATAAAAGTTCGTTTTTACGGGCCTTTTTGTTGTTCCAGCCCGATTTGCCAAAGGCCACGCCTAATAAATCAGCCCTGTCGTGTATAATCAAGCGGGAGATTCCGAAAAACAAAGGAGGATTCGCATGAAGGAATTAAGTTTGGCAAAGAAGATTTTCGGAGACTGGAAAAAGACCCGGACCATCGTCACCGTCGCGATCGGAGCAGCGCTCTACGGTGTACTGATGATCTACGGCGGGATTCCAATCTTCACCAACACACAGCTGTCGACTGCTCTGCTGGTTCCCATATTTGTAGGCGCGCTGACCGGCGCTGTCCCCACGGCACTCACACTCTTTTTGGGCAATGTCATCGCCGATCTGATCGGAGGCTGGGGCTTGTGGTTTGACTGGTCGATCGGGAATGCCGTCATGGGCTTTTTCGTCGGCCTGCTCCCCGTTTACGGAGCCTACATCATGGATGGTGTCTTTAAGGTCAAGCATGCCATCATCTATGCCGTGACTGTCGTGGTCGGCGTTCTCGCCGCCTTCGCCCTGGTCACCCCGCTTCTGACCATGGTCATGTACGCCGGCGAACTTCAAACCTCAATCACCCAGGGGCTTGTCGCGTCCATCGCCAATATCGCCATTCTCATCGTGCTCGGAATCCCGATTCTGGCCCTAATGGCCAACCGTTTTGGGGCCCGTATGCACCTGGAAGAAACGGAAAGCGACGACGAATAATCAGCTTGAGGGATGACGCGCCATGGTGCGTCATCCTTCACTCATAGGATTGCCATGGATGACGGCAGAAAAAAACCTGTCATAGAATTCAATCACTTCTCTTTTCAATACAAAGTTCAAAGCAAGCCGACCTTGTATGACATCAATCTGACTATTTATGAAGGTGAGAAAGTTCTCCTTCTCGGTCCGTCAGGCAGCGGCAAGTCGACCCTGGCCAATTGCATCAACGGCTTAATCCCCCATTCCATTCCAGGCAGGATCGAAGGCTCCCTCAAGGTGGCCGGCATGGAAACACGCGACAGCGACCTCAACCGGCTGTCCGCAGTCGTGGGGACAGTTCTCCAGGACTCTGATGCCCAGTTCGTCGGCCTCAGTGTCGGAGAGGACATCGCCTTCGCGCTTGAAAATATGAACATGCCGCGGGAAGCCATGATCCCCATGGTCGAAAAAAGTGCATCCATTGTTGGCATGGAATCATTTTTGGACCATCTCCCCTATAAGCTTTCCGGAGGCCAAAAGCAAAAGGTCGCCCTGGCGGGAGTCATGCATGAGGACGTCCGTGTCCTTTTGTTTGATGAGCCATTGGCCTCGCTCGACCCGCAAATGGGAATGACTGCCGTTGACCTGATTGACCGGATCTGCCGCAATGAGCGCAAAACCGTCCTGATCATCGAACACCGTCTGGAGGACGTCCTCTACCGGCCGGTTGACCGGATCATCCTGATAGATGAGGGAAAGATCGTCCTCGATACCGTTCCCGAGGAGCTCTTGCGCCACCACGACCTGTTGGCGCACGGCATCCGCGAACCGCTTTACATAACGGCCATGAAATACGCCGGCTGCGAACTGGATGAAGAAGAAATCCTGGCCGATGTGGGCGGCATGGGCATCACAGCGGACAACAAGGACAAACTGGTCCGCTTCTTTCAAAGGGAAAGGCCGGCGGCCGCAGAGGCGGAAGATGAGGAGCTGATCCGGGTAACCGACGCCTCCTATACTTATTCCCACAAGCTGCCCAATGCCCTGGAAAGGGTTAACTGTGTCATCCGCAAAGGGGAGATCGTTTCCCTGATCGGAGAAAACGGAGCCGGCAAGACCACTTTCGCGCGAATGATCTGCGGCATCAGCCGGCCCCAGTCGGGGACGGTCGAGATCGACGGGAAAAACTACCTTCCCCTGTCCATCCGTGAGATCGGCGAGCGGATCGGCTATGTCATGCAAAACCCAAACCAGATGATTGTAAAAAGCATCATCAGGGAAGAGGTCGCCCTGGCCCTCACCCTGCGCGGGATGTCCAAAGAGGACATCGATAAGCGCGTAGAAAAGGCCCTTCGCATGTGCCGCCTCTACACCATGCGGCACTGGCCGGTTGACGCGGTCAGTTACGGACAAAAAAAGAGAATCACCATCGCGGCCATCCTGGCCCTGGAACCGGATGCCATTGTCCTGGATGAGCCCACCGCCGGCCAGGATTACCACAACTACACCACCATTATGGAGTTCATCCTGACCCTGAACCGGGAATACGGCAAGACCATCCTCTTCATCACCCACGACATGCACCTGGCCATTGAGTTCACTGACAGGGCCATTGTATTCGCCAAGGCGGAGATCATCGCGGACAGCAGCGTTTTCGATGTCCTGAGCGACGACGGAGTCATCAGCCGGGCCAGCTTGAAGCAGACTTCACTTTACACCCTGGCAAAAAAGATCGGACTGGAGCCCCGCGACGTGATCCGGCACTTCGTCGCATACGAAAAGGCGGTGAGGGCAGATGGAAGATAAACTCATCATCAATTTCACCCTGGGCGACACCCCCCTGCACCAGCTGACCGGAACCACCAAGGTCCGCGTCTTCTTCTGCCTGATCGCCTTTCTCATCACCGTCTGGGACATCCGCATCCTCCTGCCGCTTCTGATGGTCTTCGCGGCCGGCATCGTATCGACCAAACCCTACTGGAAGCCTATCCGTTTTATTTTCACGGTTGTCACCCTGATGAACCTCTTCAACCTGCTCCTCTTCTTCCTTTTCAACCCCACCATCGGCGAGATCTGGACAGGAAGCTTTACACAATTCGGATCCATCTCCGGCCGCTATGTGCTCGGCTATGAAACCATGTGGTATTTTGGCGTCCGCTTTTCCAAGATGATGGCGACCTTCCTGCTTTGCATGGCATTCATCCTCTCCATCACCCCCTCGGAATTCGCGGCAGGCCTGAGCTCCCTGCGGCTGCCCTACCGCTTCTGCATTATTGTGGAACTGGCATTCCGTTACATCCCCGACCTTCTGCGCGATTACCGGGATATTTCGGTCAGCGCCCAGGCCAGGGGCAGCGAGACGGATAAGCGCAAGGCTTCTGTTTTCAGCCGGGCCAAATCCTCCCTTCTGATCATCGTTCCGCTCATCTTCACCTCCTTTTCCAAGGTCGGTGACATCGCCAACGCCATGGACCTCCGCGGCTTTGGCAGGAAGAAGAAGCGCAGCTGGTACGCCGAGCGCCCGCCTGGCAGGGTCGACCGGATCGTTCAATTCATTGGCCTGCTCTTTCTTCTGGCCACGGTCTACTTCACCCTGATGCGTCTGTTCAATCCGCAAAATCCTGAAATGTGGTACCCCGGCAATGACCTCAAAACTTATAACTGGAGAATATTACCATGAAACCGGCCATTGTTATCCAAACTGATTTCTCCCGCGATTCCAGCTCGGTGGCGACCATGTACGGCGTCTGCCAGACAGTCGACCCCGAGGTGAAAGTCTTCGACCTCACCCACAGCATTCCGCCCTTCGACATCTTCGAGGCCTCCCATATGCTGAAAAACACCGCGCCTTTTTGGCCGGAGGGCACCCTCTTCGTCTCTGTCGTCGATCCGGGTGTCGGAACCGACCGGCGCGGCTGCGTCGCCCTTCTTGCCAACGGGCAATACGTGGTAAGCCCCGATAACGGCTCCCTGTCGCATGTCCTGCGGACACCCGGTATCAGGGCAGTCCGCGAAATCGACATGACGGTCAACCGCTGGCCCCACACCCTGACTTGCCATATCTTTCACGGCCGCGATGTCTTCGCCTACACTGCCATCCGGCTCGCGTCCGGCATCATCGGCTTTGAAGGCGTCGGCCCTGCCTACCCGGTCGATGAGATTGTGGTCATTCCCTTTGACCCGCCTGTTTACCGGGAAGGGGTCTTCACCGGAATCATCGAAAGTTCAGGCCCCTATTTCGGCCTTGTCAGCAGCAACATACCCGATGTCATGTTTATCGAAAACGGCGTCCGGTACGGGGATGTCTTCCATGTTGAAATTTCCCATGGCCGGAAACTTGTCTACAGCGGCTCTGTCCCCTTCCAAAAATCATTCGGATATGTGAAAAAGGGCCAGCCTGTTCTTTTCGTTGGCGCCACAGCAACCATTCAGATCGCCTTGAGAGAGAGAAACATCACCAAGATTCATAAGATCGGCGCGGGACCGGACTGGCATATCTCGCTGGCTGCCGGCAAGCGGCTTGACTGAGACGGGTAAGACTCCTTGAAACCAGATACCAAAGCCCGGCCCCTCCTGTCTGTCGCAGTCCGCGACCTGGCCGGGTCAGTCCGCCGCTACGGCGGTTTGGCCGGCCCGCTCTACGCCGGTGTCACCGGCCTCGAGGGAACAAAAGCCCACCAGGATTTCTTTGACAAGGCCAGGCATTATTTCCCTGGCCGGGAAATCTTCACTGAATTGCCGCTTGGCGGGTCTTACAGGGAAAAAGGACTCCCCTTTGACCTCTCTGTACAGGGGCGCTGCGATCTGGTCGCTGTCTCGCCGGAGGGCCAGGTCAGCCTGGTCGAAGTTAAAAGTTTTCGCGGCAAGGCCGCCTCCATCCCCGACGAGGGAGACCCCGCCCATCTTGCCCAGGCCCTGATCTATGCCAATCTTCTTTATGGCAGTGATTTTTTCGCTGACAGGGCTATGGAGCCGGCGGTCATCCAGGTTGAGCTCCGCTACATTTCAATCGATGACGGCAGCTCTTTCACGGTCTCTCATCCCTGGACAAAAGAAGCCCTCCAGATCCAATACCGGCAGATTTGCGCCGACTACACGGAACTGGCCCGCCCCCTCTACTTGCACCGGCAAACGCGCGATCGGCTGAATTCCGCTGCCTCTTTTCCCTACGGTCAGCTTCGTGAGGGGCAAAAGGCCATGATGCAGGAAGTGATCGCCGCCGTCCGCGACCGCACCGTTCTCTTCGTAGAGGCCCCGACCGGGATCGGCAAAACCATGGCAACCCTCTACCCCTCGGTCAAGGCCCAGGCAAACGGCCTGACGGAGACCATTTTTTACTTGACGCCAACCCGCTCCCAGCGCAAGGTAGCGGAGAACACCCTGGACGACCTGGAGAAAGAAGGTTTTCTTATCCGTTCGCTGACCTTCCGCGCCAAGGAACAGATGTGTCTGTCACCCGCCCATTTCTGTGACATGAAAGTCTGTCCCTTTGCCATCCGCTACCACGACCATTTGCGGGACGCGGTGAAGAAAAGCTACGAGACCAGGCGCCTGTCGCCGGAAGATGTGCTCTCCCTGGCCAGGGAATTCTCCCTTTGTCCCTTTGAGCTGTCACTCAGCCTGCTGCCGACTGTTGATGTTGTCATCTGTGATTACAATTACATCTTCAACCCCAGGGTCCGCCTGCACGGCTGGCTGGACGAGCCGGGTCAGCGCTACACCCTCCTCGTCGACGAGGCCCATAACCTGGCCCGGCGATCACGGGAGATGTTCTCCGCGGTCATTTCCAGGTCAGAAATCGCGGGCATCCTTGATGTCATGGCAGGCCACCCAACCGAGCCCGGCAGTCAGCGCCGTCTCAAGGGCAGCCTTTGCGGCTCTCTGACCCGGCTGCTTGAGCAGATGGACCGGTACCGTCCGCTTTTATCCGCCAGGGATATGACGGACGTCAAGGAGAAGATCAAAGAGCTTGAATCCTGTCAGCCGGTTCTTCGCGAAAACTTCCTCGCGACCCGTGTAACCCCCCCCCGCCTGCTTGAGGAAGTCTCATCCGCGGCCTCTTTACTGACCCGCTACCTGACGGATTACCCTGAGTTTTCCGGCCGCAGGGCTATCATGGTCCCCTATTTTGACCTGATGTTCTTCTTGAGAGTGGCTGAACGTTATTACACGGACAGCTACATCACGACCTGGCGGCCTTCGGGAGGGGAAGACCTCGACATCACCCTGCTGGCCCTGGATGCCTCACCTCATCTTACAGACATCTACCGGGACCGGTCACCCGTGGTATTCTTCTCCGCCACCTTGTCCCCCCTACCTTACTACCTCAGCCTGCTTGACGCCCGCTCGGCTGTCGAAAAGCCCGAGGTGATCAGCCTGCCTTCACCCTTTCCCAAGGAACGCCGCCTCCTGATCTGTTACGAGGCCCACTCCGTCCGCTATGCCGACCGGGCCCGGACCATGGCGGACATCGCCCGCCTTGTCCGCGATACGGCTCTCTTGAGGAAGGGCCATTACCTGGTCTTCTCCCCTTCTTTTGCCTACCAGCGCCAGCTGGTGCGTTCCCTGTCGGAAATCAAGGACGACCGCATCGATTTCGTCATCCAGCCCTCCAGGATGACCGAGCAGCAAAAAGAAAAATTCCTCGCCTATTTCCAAATGGAAGAAGGTGAAAAACCCCTGGTCGGCCTGACCGTACTCGGCTCCTTGTTCAATGAGGGGATCGATCTGGTCGGGGAGGAACTGACAGGCGTCATGGTCATCGGAACCGGCATCCCCGCCTTGTCACCCGAACGCGAGATTCTGAGCCAGTATTACGACGCGAAAAGCGGCAAGGGTTTTGAATACGCTTACATGTGGCCGGGATTCAACCGGGTAACCCAGGCCATGGGCAGGCTGATCCGGAGCCAGGATGATTTCGGGATTGTTCTTCTGATCGACGACCGCTATGGCAGGACAGATTACCGCCAGCTCATCCCAGACGACTGGAACGCGCTTCACATCGACGACCGGGAAGAGTGTCTGGACCTTGTCCGGACCTTTTGGCAGGATTTCGACTAAAGGCGGCCGGGCCTGATCCTGTCATAACAGGGCCGGTTGCGTCAAAGAGGCCGCGAAAGATCGTCATGGCTTTCTTTCTCCCGGCCTGTCCCGTCCGCCGGCAAAATAAAATCCGGGCATTGATCCAAAAGGGCAAGCCGCCTGTAGCCTTTCTCCATCTTCTCCTCAACCCATCTGTCGGCGAAACAGGCAGCTTGCCCGCGGACGGCAGGCGAGGCCTGGAAGCGGTAGAGCCTGTTAAGAGGCGCGCTTGCCATGTGGCGCAAAAGAGAGACCGCACCGGCTGTCAGGGGCATCAGGGTCTCGCCGCCCGCGGCTGCCAGATCCTTGCTGCAAAGCGGGCCGCCCTCACGAAAGCTGAACTGCAGGGGGACTTCCGGCTCGCTGCCGCAGATGAGGCAGCTGTCGAGACGGGGTGAAAAGCCAATCAGCTCCATCAGACGGAGTGTCCCCATCCGCGCGATAAAGACAGGGTCCTCCGCCGACGCAATCTCCTGGAGGGTAAAGCCCCAAAGCTCATACAGACTTCTTTGCGGTTCATCGTTCCTCGCGACATCGGAGAAGACTTCGGCCGCGTGCGAGGCTGCCGCCAGGCGGTCCAGATCCCGGGAAATGGAGACGAAGGATTCAATCACCGAGCCGTCCTGTACGGAATAGCGCGATTGTTTGCATGTGAGAGTGTATTCCGCGCAGCAGAACAATTGGGTCACAGCCCGCAGCCTGCTGCGCAGGCTCTCGCTGGCAGGCGCCATGGCGGTGATAAGGCCGAGATCGGGAGTTAAAAGGTGGAGAAGACGGTGGCGGTCTTTCCACGGAAAAGAATTCATGACAAAAGCCTTTGTCACGACCCGGTTCATGGATCAATCCTTTGTGATCAGGCCGGCATCCATCAGATCGGAAGGCCGGTCCTGCCAGCCCGGTTTAACCTTGACAAACAAGGACAGGTGGACCGCAGCGTCAAGAAGCTGCCCGATTGCCTGACGTGAGGCCACGCCAATGGCCTTGATCTTTTCGCCGCCCTTCCCGATGATCATTTGCTTGTGCGTCTTTTTCGCGCAGTAGACCAGGGCGTCGATGGACACCGTGCGCCCCTCCTGATCCTCATGCTCTTCAAACCGCTCAATCAAAACAGTGACACCGTAAGGGACTTCCTGGCCCGTCTGCAGAAGGATCTCGCGGCGGATCAATTCAGCCGCCAGCATCCTTTCCGTTTGGTCGGTTTCGTTCCCCGGGTCGAAAAGCCGCCGCCTGACAGGCAGGAGGCGGACCAGTTCGTCGACCAGCTGATCAATGCCGTCACGATTGAGCGCCGACACCGGCACGTAGGAATCCAGTTTGAAAAGATCGTCGTAGGCTTTGATGATCGGCAGTATATTCTCTTTCGGTGCGCTGTCAATCTTGTTGATGACCAGGACAACCGGAATATTTTCCCGCTGGGCCTGTTCGATGACCCGGCGTTCCAGGTGACCCGCAAAGGGGCTCCATGAAGCGTCTATCATGACAGCCAGTACATCGGCCTGGCCGATCGCTGATGACGCCGCCTTCATCATGGCTTTGCCGAGCGCGTTTTTTGGCTGATGAAGACCGGGCGTATCCAGGAGGGCCAGCTGGTAACTCTGGCTTGTCAGCACACTCCGGATGGCGTGGCGGGTCGTTTGCGGTTTGTTGGTTGTAATGGCCAGGGTACGCCGGGACAGTTCATTCAGCAGGGTCGATTTGCCGACATTGGGCCGCCCCGCGATTGCCACAAAGCCGCAGGGGATTTCTTCCAGGCCGTACATGAAGCTGTCCTGCAAGGCATTCATTTCGCCCTCTTCTTCTTCCGTGTCGTGGCCATAGCCCAGCAGATGAAGCAGGCCGTGAATGACCAGAAAAGTGAGCTCGTGCTCGAAAGAGTGCCCATATTCCTGGGCCTGCGCCGCGACTTTGGAAGGAGAGATGACCAGGTCGCCCAGGAAGAGGGTCCTCCTCCCCTTGCCAGTATCCATGTACTCCCAGGCTTCGACCGGGCTTGAAGGCCGGCCCTTTTTCATCGACCGGGCGGGAAAAGAAAGAATGTCCGTTTCGTGGTCGACTCCCCTTTGCTCACGGTTGAGCTTCCTCATGGAGCGGGGGCCGACCAGGGTCCAGTCCAGGCTGATCCCGATCCCCTCAGCCATCAGTTCCCTGGCGAAGGAGGAGGCGTAAAGAACCTGGAAGGCCGCCTCCCTGACAATGGGCGCGGTCCTGCCGAGTGTGAAGCGGCGCTGGCGGTTGCTGTGATTTATGTCAATCATTGATTCCCCCGGACTTACTGGCCGCGCGGGGACTCGGCTTCAGCTGAGGCCGGGGGCCGGACGGGTGGTCTTCTGTAGGGAACGCGCTCATGGAAATGCCCGGCGTAAATTTGAAGAAAAGACTGGATGATGGTTTCGATATCGGCGAAGGACAAGCCGGAGTGTTTGAGCTGGTCCTGGTCAATCTTGTCCCTTGCCACCTGGTTAATCAGGACTTCCGCCTCGTCGAGGGTATGGATCTTTTCCGACCTCATGGCCGCCTCAACCGAATCCGCCAGCATGACGATGGCAGATTCACGCGTCCCCGGAAGCGGCGTCCGGTACCGGAAGGCATCCATGGGGGGTGGTTCCTCGCCCCGGGCCCCGGCTTCCGCCACGGCCTTATTCCAGAAATACTGGAGCAGGGTTGTCCCATGATGCTCATTGGCGATGCGCAGGAGCGGCTGGGGCAGCCGGTACTTGCGCCCCAGAAGCAGGCTGTCTTCCGGGTGACGGGTGATGATGCGGGCGCTTTCGAGTGGTGTCAGCCGGTCGTGCGGGTTGTCTCCCGTCTGGTTCTCGGTAAACATGAGCGGTGCTTCCAATTTCCCGACATCGTGGAAATAGGCGCCGACACGGGCGATCATGGGACTGGCTCCGATTGCCTCGGCCGCCTTGTCGGCGAGATTGGCCACCATCATGCTGTGCTGTGAAGTTCCGGGCGCTTCAACAAAAAGGCGCTTCATCAGGGGATGGCCAGGTTGCGACAACTCGATCAGCCTCAAGGGTGAAACCGTATTGAAGATCAACTCGAAAAGCGGCATGATGCCGATCCCGATAATGACCGACAAGGCTCCGGAGATCGTCGCCTGCAATGAAAAGGATGTGATCATGCTCCAGGAATCTTTTTGTAGCAGGCCGATGGTAATCGCCGCCGCCGCGTTGACGAAAGAGGTGGCAAGGATCATCCGGGCGTAATTGTCATGCCTGCCGGTCCCTTTGGTCAGCAGGGCAGCCAATGTGCTACCCAGCAGGGCGACGATGGGAAATGAAGGGTTGAATGCCGTCATGGGCATGACAAGAATGGTCAGCATGGCGCACAGGAAAATCGAAGTCCTCAGGCCGAAGTAAGCGGTTATCACAACGGCAGCAAAATAAACGGGAGGAGCAAGCGGGTAGTCACGCGCCAGATAAGCGGACATGAAAAGAGGGATCAGGAGTGCCAGAACCAGGGCCAGCATATTGCGGGGGGCCGAGAAGATGAGATCCTTGGAGTAGCGGGCAAAAAAGATGAAGGATATGAGGCCGACCAGGAAAACAAGCCCCAGGAGGGAGGCAAGGCGGACCCAATCGAGCCGCGCGCTGACCGTCAGATTGAGCTCATCCAGCATGGCCTTGAGTTCAGGCGTAATCACGTCCCCCTGGCTGATGATCCTGACCCCCCGGTTGATCATGACGGGATTGTTGACGACCCGTTCATAGGCGGCGTTTTTAGCCTTTTCCGTCGCCTCCTGGTTAAACTCGACATTGGGCTGGATCAGGAGTATCATCATCCGTCCCACAAGGGCCGCGTCATCAGCATAGAATTCCATGGATGCCGCGAGCCGTTCCACGCTTTCAGCGATGGCGGCCGTGAGGCCGTCCGAATCGAGCGTTTTGGCCACAACAGCCCCCGATTCAGCAAAGAGAAGAGCAGAAAAGTGCTCGAACCTGTCTTCTTCCATCCGTATCAGATGATCCGCGTCACCGGAGGGAATGACGATGCCGATTGACTGGTCGCTGGCGGATATAAGGGAGGAGACAGCCAGTTCAATCTCGTGGCTGTCAGGCCGTCTTCGTCTTGTTTCCTCTGTTTCTGCTGATGTTTCCGCGGGCTGGCCCTCTTCCCCCGGCAAGGGATATACTTCGACAACCGGTTCCCGGTAAAGCGCATCTCTTTTTTCCCGGACCAACAGAATCAGGCTGCGGGCACGTTCCTGCGATTCTTCGCTGCGCTCCTGCGAGCGCAGCATAATATTCGGTACCTGCGACATTTCGGCAAGCGCCCGCCGGACCGTTTCCGCTTCATCGGCAATATCCCGCGGGGCCGTGATGTCATAGGGGCTGATATCCCCGGCTTGGAGGTCGTACTGCCGGGGCGTGGATCCGTAATAGACGGTCCCGATGATGACCACCATGGAGATCAGAAGGAAGAGAAGATTTACGGCGACACGCAGGCGGTGCTGTTCATGCTTCATGGATCTAGCTCCTGTCCGTCCGGCCCTTGCGCTGCCCCGCCGAATCCTTTTCATAAGCACGGATGATGCGCTGGACAAGAGGGTTGCGGACGACGTCGCGCTCCGTCAAGCGGACGCTCTTGATTCCCTCAAGCTGGCCAAGCAGGGCGGCGGCCTCCGCCAGGCCGCTTTTTCTTTTTTCCGGAAGGTCAATCTGCGTGATGTCACCTGTTACGACAGCCTTGGCATTGTATCCGATGCGCGTCAAAAACATTTTCATCTGCTCCCGGGTTGTGTTTTGCGCTTCATCGAGAATGATGAAGGCATCATCCAGCGTACGCCCCCGCATGTAAGCCAGGGGTGAAATTTCGATCTCGGCCCGCTCCAGATGGCGCTGATAGGTGTCATAGCCCATCAGATCGTTCAGTGAATCGTAAAGGGGCCGCATGTAGGGATCAACCTTGCTTTGGAGATCCCCTGGCAAAAACCCGAGATTTTCACCGGCCTCGATGGCCGGACGTGTCAGGATAATCCGCGAGACTTCGTGGGCCCGGAAAGCCTTGACCGCCATGGCAACGGCAAGGTAAGTCTTGCCCGTTCCGGCCGGGCCGATCGCAAAAGTCAGTTCATGCTTGCGGATGGCGTCGACATAAAGCTGCTGACCTTTCGTTTTAGACAAAATAGGGCGTCCTTTGGCATTGACGCAAATAAGGTCGGGAGAAAACTGTTCCGCCTCCCCCCAGGTTCCGCGAACGGAAGCGTCGATCAGGTAGCGGATCAATTGTTCTGTGACCGGGCTGGCCCCCGTCTTATAAAGTTCGTATAGACGGGTCATGATACGGCCGGCCGCTTCAACCTTTGATTTTTCAGCCCCCCGGATAACAAGGCCCTCGGCCGTTGAATCACAGACGACATTGAATGCCTGGCCGAAGAGGGATGCGTTCCCATTGCAGGAGCCAAGAAGTGCGAAGCCTTCCTCGGGGCTTTCCAGTTCAATTCGTTTTTCAAATATTGGTTCGCTGTTTGTCATTTCAATCCATTATAACGTGTTACGGAAGTGATCATCAATTCAAATGCCACTATTCAGCCGGTTTTAGAAGTTCGGTCTGGTAAGCGATCCTGTCTTCACGAAGGGCGGGTATCAGGACATTCTCATCCTTTCGCACCGTGATTGTAACGGATTGATCGCCCAGCTGTTTCTTGATGCTGTCAGCGACCGAAAGCAGGTAAGGCACCACATAGGAGTCAATCTTCGCCGGGTCGACAATGGCCTTGATTTCAAAAGAGGAACCGCGTGAGAAACCGACGCCGTTGACCAGGATCAGATCCTGGCTGGTGCGGACCTCGGTTGTCGCGACTTTTCTTTCTTCATTGATTGCGATGGCTTGGGCTCCGAGCGCGGACAATTCGTTGACCAGCTGCCTGATGACAGCGTCCTGCATGCGGTAGCCCTCCACCGGGGTCAGAGTGATGACAACACCGGCGTTTTGGGCAGCCCGCAGGCCGGCGAAGACGGCGTATTGCTCCTTCTCATCTACAATATGGAGGTAACTCTCCCCGCTTCCACCCGCAAGCTCGGCCTCGAGCTCGCGCAGGTATTCGTACAGGCGGGCGTTGCGGTTGTTGAGGTCCTCGTTTTTCTTCTGGTAGTCGATGATCGAGTTTTGCAGCTCCTGAAGGCTTTTCCCTCCCAAATTGGTGACATTGAGATTTTTCATCAGGAGCGCGATCACCAGGCCGACCAGGACGCAGACGATCAGGATTGAAATGTATTGAAACCATCTGTTTTTCATTGCGCTACCTCTCAGGATTGTTTCAGGGTGTTCTAAGCAGGCCGATGTAAGGAAGAAAATCGTGGGTCTTTGAAAATGAAGGAAGGAGCAGATGGTCCGCCGTAGTTATTGTCCGCCTGATTCCGATCTTGGCTTGAATCAGGTGGACAAGATAAGAATCTGTTTCAAGGGCGGTTTTCATGGATTCCTCCGGCCCGATCGCCTCAAAGACATAGGGAGGCATCTGTCTGATTCCATAACAGAGAATAGTCGGGCCGACGCAGCTGATCTCCGAAACAGCTGTCAACCGGACGCCGTTGAAGGCGATGGCGCGGGCCCCGGCTGTCCACAATATATTGAGGATATAGTTGACGGTGCTGTCATGAATGACCGCCTCAATCGGATCGGTCAGGGGATCATAATCCAGCTTGTCATCCAGGGTCAGGACGATGCCGCTCCCTTCCACATCCGTCATGGCGGATAAAAAAGCATTTTCCCTCATTTCGGTAAGGATGCCGCTTACGTCTTCATACTCTTCAAGCCTCCGCAGCAATTCCTTCTTGCGCTGTTCAAGTTCTGTATTTTGCGACTGCAAAAGGGCAAGCCGCTCCTCTTCCTGGGTCAGGACCTCCTTGGCCTGGCGGATTGCCGCCGCCTCCTGATCCTCTCCTTTCCCCGTCTCCATCAGCTGACGGATCAGGAATCCCGAGAAAATTCCAGCCAGGACTGCCATCAATACAGCGATCATCCGGATGCGGCGATTCATAGCTTAATTCTTTCCTCTCCGCCGATATAGGGGTCAAAGCGGTCAGGCAGCGGGCTCCTGCAGATCAGCGCTTCCCTTGTCACCGGATGGGTGAAGGACAGCTCCGAGGCATGGAGCAGTTGGTGGGGAGGATCCCCCGGCCTCCTGCGGCCGCCATACAAAGTGTCACCGATTACCGGGTGGCCGATATAGGCCAGGTGTACCCGAATCTGGTGGGTTCGCCCGGTCAGCAGGCGGCAGCGCAGGTGCGCGTGCTCCTTGCTGCCGGACAGGAGCTCAAACTCAGTCCTGGCCTCCTTGCCGGACTCCCGGATTTCCATTTTCTTGCGGTTGACCTCTCCTCTGGCGATGGGAGCTTCAATCAGCCCCCTTGATGCCTGTGGAAGGCCGCGCACGACCGCATCGTAATACCTGCCGATCTTCCCCGTCCGGAAAAGATCCGAAAGCATCCGGTGGGTGCGGTTGTCACGCGCGATCAGTATGGCGCCCGAGGTCTCTTTGTCGAGGCGGTGAACAATACCGGGCCGGTCAGTTCCCGCCAGGTCCGATAGCTGGCCTGGGAAGCTCCCCAACAGAGCATTGACCAGGGTTCCGCCCTCATGTCCATAGGCCGGGTGCACAACCAGTCCGGCCGGCTTGTCGATGACTGCCAGCCAATCGTCCTCGTAGAGGATCTGAATCGGAATCGATTCAGCTTCCGGCCCTTTATACGCGCTTTCCACTGGAATCTTGACCTCGACCACGTCGCCGGCAACAAGGATCCTGGACGGAACCGCCGGGTTTCCGTTCAAAAGAACCAAGTTTCCGGCAATACCGCGCTTCCAGGACTCACGCGAAAGAACAGGAAAGAAGGAAGCCAGCCATTTGTCCAGCCTCGTCCCCGATTCACTTTGGCCGACCATCCGCTTCTCAATCTTCACTCTTCTTCTTTCTTCTCCTCCTGCAGGGCCGTCTGGCCGGTGCCAAACTGTATGGAAAGAAAATGACGGTCCATCAATGAGAACAAAATTAAAAGTCCGGTCCCGACCGTAATCATGGCGTCGGCCAGGTTGAAGGTGGGGAAGGCATAGGTTCCGAAGGTAAAGGAAAGAAAATCAGTCACCGCCCCTGCCCTCAGCCGGTCAATCAGATTGCCCGCGCTCCCTGCGATCAGGAGGATGAGGACAGCTTTGGCCCGAAGGTCCCCTGCCTTCCGCAAGAACCAAAGAAGGGCAAAAAGGACGATGGAAGAAAGGATGATCAGAAAGACCAGGCCCCAGTTATGACTGGAAAAAAGACTCCAGGCAGCGCCTTTGTTGGCGATACAGCTGATTTCAAAAAACCCGGCGATGACCGTTACAGGCTTGCCGGACCCAACCAGCCGTTCGGCCAGCCCCTTGGTCCACTGATCAATCATGATCAAGACAATGATGATCATGGTCTCCATAAAAGCAAATCCTCCACCCCGTGATACGGGCTGCGCCATGTTCCCGCCATGGTTCCCTCGATGTCTACACTGTACCAGACCATTGTACCGGTCGTCGCGAGGCCGGCAACCGGCAATGATTCAAACGTCCGATAAATGGCTTCCGTGTAGGCCGTGGACGATAGATATTTTTTTGACCCGTCATCGGGTTCAAGGCTGGCCAGCCGCGCCTGCCGCAAAACCGCCTGATCACCTGCGGCGCCCTCCCCGGCCAAGCCGGTCAGGCCCAGGGCATGGAGACCGTCGAGATAGTCGGCGGGGTCGGGATAAAAGGGAGCCACATCGACCAGGAGCGCCGCGTCGTAACGCCCCTGTGACAGCACCGGCTGCCAGTCAGCCGCTTCGACATAGTGGACAATCAGCTTGCGGTTTATCTTTAGAAAGGCAGTCGAGAGACGGTCGATCAGGCGGGTGGGCACCAGGCCCTGCGGGACCAGGAGATTGAAGGATGGCCGGTCGGGGGTGACTGGTTTTCCCGTCTCATCATCCAGGAGCTCGCTGTCCGATGAAGCAAAACCTTCCGGAATTTTATCGGGCCTTATCTGGGGGATGGAAGCGCCGCCAAGACGGAAATCTCCCCTGAAAAGTGGATAGGCCGCATAGTCAAAAGGCGCGGCCATCAGGGCAAGCTCAGGATCAGAGCCGAGAACATAAAGCAGCGCATCGCGGTTTGTGAGGGCGCCGCCCTGACGATCGTTAAAAAAGAGCGACAGAAAGCCGCCATCCCCCAGCCGCTGCTTTCGAATGCGGGAGCGGTCAGCGTAAAGGGCTGTTTCGGAGGGATCCATCAGGAGAAGGTCGAGCTCCCCTTGATCAAAGCTGTAAGCCGCTTCTATCGCGCTGGGATAGACCAGGCCTTCAATACGGCGGATGCTTCCACCACCCTGGCGGGCGAGAACCAGGCGGGCAGCCGAAAATGACTCCACCTGCCAGTCCCCGCTGCCCGCGGGAGGATTCATGGACCGCGCCTGTGCCGCGCTTGCCGGTACGATGGGAAACAGGAGCAGGCGGGGGAGCAGCGGATCGCTTTCATTCAAGAGGATCGCCAGCTCTCCCTCTTCGCTCACACTGGCGGAAAGGATATTTTCATAAGCTTGAAGCCGCCATCTTTCAATACCGGAATAAGAACCGTACTGAAAAAAAGAATTCAGGGTCCCCGCTGTTACACTTCCGGCTTCCCCGGCTGCCATGAGCGCAAGGTACTGTTCCAGTGAGGCGAGGGCGTCCTCAGCCGTCACCGCCTGTCCGTTGTGGAAGTAATGATCTTCCTCCAGGCCGATCCGAAACTCCAGGCCGTCGGGCGACCAGCGCCATGACCTGGCCAGAACCCCCTCAAGCATGCCATCGTAAGAGACATCGAAAAGCGGTTCATAGACAAGCTGGAGCAGGGAGAAGGTCGCGTAATGTTTGGGAAAGAGGGGGTTGAGATCGTCTTCGGGCCGTATGGCGACCCGGATGGTATCAGCCGGTGATTCTGCCGGCGGGAGGGGTAGCGTCGCGGCGGTCCGGGTCCCGGCGGCGTCCTGTTCCGGGTCTGATTCCGGCTTTCCCGCCTGACAGCCGGCCCCGGCTGTTATAACAATAATGCCTAAAATGACAGCGGCAAACCTTTTCATCCGAGTGTTCTTTCCGTCCCCAGCCCTGCGAAGATCCCTTTCAGATTACCACAAGGGCTGTGTTTTCCTAGCCTGATAAAAGTAAAACCGACCGCGCAAACGCCGCAAGACGCTTGTGCTGTCGGTTTCCTGCCCTGCCCCGGTTGATCTGTTGCCGCCCCCCTATTTGGCAAAATCGCTGTAGCGGCTCTCCCGGATCATATTGACCTTGATTTGACCGGGGAAGTTCAATTCCTCTTCAATTTTTTTGCAGATCTCATGAACCAGCAAGGGCATCTCTTCATCTGTTACTGAATCCGGTTCTACGATCACCCGGATCTCCCTGCCTGCCTGAACGGCGTAAGTCTTTTCCACGCCGGGGATGGACTGGGCGATCTCCTCCAATTTTTCGATCCGCTTGATGTAATTTTCAATATTCTCACGTCTGGCCCCCGGCCGGGCGGCCGAAATGGCGTCTGCCGCGGAGACCAGACTGGCAATGAGCGTTTGCGGTTCGACATCGCCGTGGTGGGACTCGATGCTGTTGATGGTGACAGGGTCAAGCTTGTAGCGCCGGGCGATCTCTCCTCCCAGCTGCACGTGCGAGCCGTCCATTTCAAAATCGACAGCCTTGCCCAGATCATGCAGCAATCCGGCCTTTTTGGCCGCGTTGATGTCCAGGTCAAGCTCGGCTGCCAGCATGCCGGCGATGCGGCTGACCTCGACCGCGTGCTGGAGGACGTTTTGGCCGTAGCTCGTCCTGTATTTAAGCCGGCCCAGCATGTGAACGATCTCGGTCGGGATTCCTGATACATTGGTGTCGAAGACAACCTGCTCTCCCGCTTCGCGGATCGAATTTTCCACTTCCTTGGTCGCCTTGCGCACCATCTCCTCAATGCGTGTCGGGTGGATGCGCCCGTCCTGGACAAGCTTCTCTATGCTGAGCCTGGCGATCTCCCGCCTGATGGGATCGAAACTCGACAAAATGACGGCTTCCGGCGTGTCATCTATGATGAGATCGACGCCTGTCAGCTGCTCAATGGTCCGGATGTTGCGGCCCTCGCGGCCGATGATCCTGCCTTTCATTTCCTCATTGGGAAGGGAGACAACAGATACGGTCGCCTCGGAGACATAATCACTGGCGTAGCGCTGGATGGTGCCGACGACAATCTCCTGCGCTTTCGCGGCGGCAGTCGCTTTTGTTTCATCTTCCAGGCGCTTGTATAACAGGGAAAGATCATAGCGGTACTCTGTCCCGGCCGCCTCGAGCACAATATCCCTGGCGTCCTGTACCGTCATTCCCGCAATGCGTTCGAGCTCGGCGCGCTTTCGCGCGTCAATCTCCGCTAATTCATATTCTTTTGTCTGAAGTTCCGCTTCTTTATCCTTGTAATTCTGTTCCCTGTCCTCCAGGCTCTGTGCCCGCCGGTCGAGAACCGTTTCTTTCTGATCAATCCGCTGGCGTTCCCGTGTCAGTTCGTGACGCCGTTCCCGCACATCGCGTTCAAGTTCAATCTTTGCCTTGTGGACTTCTTCCTTGACAGATAAGAGAATCTCCCTCTTCCTGTCTTCTCCTTCCTTGATCGCCTCACCGACTGTGGCAAGTGCTTCTTCTTCTGTCTTCTGCTTGACCGCAAGCAGTTCACGGCTCCTCTTGCTGTACCCTTTATGATAGAAGAACGCCGTCAAGGCCCAGGCGGCCATGGCGCCCGCAAGTAAACCGGTAATCACGTATAACCATTCGATGGTAATCACCTCCAATTATTCAATTATCAAGTTTCGAAAACGATTAATCACGATAATAATCAATGAGCGGGACCGGCATTCACCGATTCCGATCGTTTATTCTACTCATCAGTTTATGTGCCGCGGGGTCGAATGTCAATGAAAAACCGGATGTTTCGTCACATCCGGTTTTAAACCGCGGCTTGCCGGATCTGACCGGGAATCTGAAGTCAGCGGCCACCCGTCAGGACGTGGGCCATGATGGCCGCCAGCAGAAGCAGGCCGGCCGCGCGGTGGATGACAAGCCAGGCCGAGGGCCTTTTCTTTTTGATGTAATGCCCATAGCTTCCAATCAGCAGATTGGCCACCATCAAAAGGGCGGCGATGAGGCCGGTCCAGGATAACCAGCGATAGAGCAGCTGGATGATCACATGGGCCAGCAAGAACAGGCCGGTTAAGAAAGCAAAATACCGGTGATTGGAAACGATAAATCTTTGAAACTTGACGTAGACCCCGCGAAATTTCGATTCCCGCGGCTTGGAGGCCACGAATTTCCTGTATATAAGCTTGACCAGATAATTGAGGAGGGTCAGCAAAAAGCCCAGGCTGATCAACCATCCAAAAAGATTTCCACTATCACGCATAAACCAGCCTCCTGTCTTTGACCGCGGGAATTCTCAGTCTTCCAGCCTTCCCACCTCCACCGCCCGGGAGAGCATGCCCGTCCCGTGGGGCGATTCACTTCGGATTTCTTCGCTGTAATCTTTCCCTGCCTGGAATCTCCCCATATGGAGACCGTCTTTCCATTGCCGGATGTCTGTTACATCGTAGACGATGCCGTCAACGGCGATGTAAGCTCTTCTGCCCTCCAGGCCGTCGTAGCGGGCCAGCTCCTCACTGGTCAGAACCAAGCTGGCCTTTTCGGTCTCGCCGGATTCTGGTCCCGTTTTCGAACAGGCAGCGACCAGTAAGCTCATGATCAGAAAGGCAAGTATCAGGTAGCGGCGATAAGGGGCAAATGTGGTGATCTTTTTCATGCCGGGCTCTCCTTTTCAGGTAAGGACTTCATACCGTCTCCCGGACCATACAGGACCGTATTGATACTAAATTCACGGCAGTTGACATGTCAAATAAGGTCCCAGGCTGAAACGGATGAAACAGATCCGGCACTGAAAAGGAAAAGCCAGGCCTGCGGTCAAACTAAATCTGAGCGTAGACGATGTCCAGGATCTCCGGGGTCAAAACCCCTGACTCCCTGATGTAGGCGGCGCAGCTTTTCTCCGTCCCTTCGCGGAGTTCCCGGTCCTCAATTCCCGTAAGATTAATGCGCACATTCATAACCGAGGCCTGAAGGGCGGCATGGGCGCAAAGCGCCGCGACGCCGGCGTCCGAAATACAGGTTTTATGTCCATAGCGGGCGATGGATCCCAGGTGTTTTAAAAGCTCCAGCGATTTGCCCGCGGTGGTGAGCGGCACTTCCATGGCGACGACAGAGGCGTCGGCGAGGGCTTGCTTTCTTGCCGCCTTTTCCTGATCTGTTTCCTTGGGAAGGGCAAGCGCGTCCATAAATACGTTGAAGGCTTGTATATCGCGGTCGATCAGCTCCGTAAAATCACGTTGGAGGCTTTCAATCGCCCGCCAATCGGATTGGACAGCCGCCTTGGTCGTCTCATCATTGGCCTGGTAGGATTTCTTGGTGACGGTCAGATTGTAAACCATCTGTCCAAGCGCCGAACCGAGCGCGGCGATCAGGGCGGACACGCTGCCGCCTCCAGGGGTTGCGCTCGCCGAGGCAGCGCGCTCCAGGTAATCTGTAATCTTCAAGTGCTTAAATTCCACTTCAATAACCTCCCTTGACTTTATCTTTCATGCTTTTCCACTATAACATGAGAAATATGAAGGCCTTACTCCTGCAGGCCGCCCGAGATAACCAGGCGGGAGATGACCTCGATGTCATCCGACAAGGGCCTGTCTTCCGTCAGCTTAAAAACCCGCTGCCTTATCTGCCGGTAAATTCTGCCGGTACCCGCGCCAAGCTCCCGCTGATCGAGCAGGTCGATGGCCTGGGCGGCACAGATTAATTCGATGGCAATGACCCGGCTGCTATTGATCACCACCTGAGCCGCCTTTCTGGCCGCGGCCGCGCCCATGCTGACGTGATCCTCCTTGTTTGCGGAAGAGGGAATGGAATCGACACTGGCTGGATGGGCCAGGATCTTATTTTCCGAAACCAGCGACGCGGCGACATACTGTGGAATCATGAAGCCTGACTGGACACCGCCCTGGCAGCACAAAAAGGCAGGCAGGCCGTTTGACAGCTGGGGGTTTACCATCCGCTCCGTACGTCTTTCGCTGATATTGGCCAGTTCCGAGACGGCGATGGCCAGAAAATCAAGGGCCAGCGCCAAGGGCTGTCCATGAAAATTCCCGCCGGAAATGACACGGCCCGTCTCACTGAAAACCAGGGGGTTGTCGGTCACCGCGTTTATTTCGCGGCTGAAGACCTCGCGCACGTATCCGAGGGCGTCATGCGAGGCTCCATGCACCTGGGGGGCGCAGCGGAGTGTGTAGGCATCCTGAACATCCTCGGTCCGGCTGTCGGCGTACTGGGATCCCTCCAGCATGGACAGAAGTGCAGAAGCGACCGCTATCTGCCCCGGCTGTTTGCGAAGGAGATGAATTTGCGGCTGGTATGCGTCACGAAAACCCCGAAGTGCTTCAAAGGTAAGCGCGGCAGCGGCATTGGCCGCATGCAGGCAGTTTTCCGCTTTTAAAAGGGTGAGCACTCCGAGTGCCAGCATCCCTGAGGTCCCGTTGATCAAGGCGAGCCCGTCTTTGCCAAAAAGCCGGACCGGTTTGAGTCCGCGCCGCGCCAGGGCATCCTGGCCGCTCACTCTTGCTCCGTCAATCTCCGCCTGCCCTTCCCCGATCAGGACCAGGGACATGTGGGCCAGGTTGGCCAGATCGCCTGAAGCGCCGAGCGAGCCCTGCTCGGGTATGACGGGGGTGATGCCAAGATTTATAAAAGAAGCGAGCAGGTCGGCAATCTCAGGATTGATACCCGAGTAGCCAACACAAAGGGCATTGAGGCGCAACAGCATCATGGCCCGAACGACTTCCCTGGAAAAAGGCTGGCCGACACCGGCTGCGTGGCTCCGGATCAGGTTGCGCTGCAGTTCATAATTCTGATTTTCAGAGATGGTCACCCGGCTCAGGTCACCGAAGCCTGTGGAGATGCCATAGGTCGGCTTCCCTGAAGCCAGAATTGTTTTGACCAGGGAAAAGGAGGATTCCATTTTTTCCCGGGCCCCGGCCGCGATTGACACGCCCGAGCGGCCGTAAGCGACATCAGCCACCTTTTCCGGACTAAGGTCTTCTCCACTTATCTCGACATAATGAAGCGGCTTTGATTCTTCCATTTTCTTCAGGCCCCAAGGGCCTCTCCCCTCTTAGATCTGTCTTCCCCGATCGAGCAGGTCCTGGGCCAGCGACCGCGACTTGGCGTCATCCGGCCGGCCCGAGAGAAGGCGGGCGATTTCTGACACTCGCTCAGGGCCTTCGATGCGCTTGACTGTCGTGCGGGTCCTACCGTCTTCGACCCTCTTTCCGATCAGGAGCTGACAGTCCGCGGAAGCCGCGATCTGCGCGTTATGGGTGACGCAGATCACCTGGGCCGTCCTGGAGATCGATTTCAGTTTGCCGGCGATGCGGGTCGTTGTACTCCCGCTGATCCCCGTGTCAATTTCATCAAATATAATGGTCGCGATATCGTCCAGTCCCGCGAGGACTGTCTTAACAGCCAGTAAAACCCGGGAAGCCTCCCCGCCGGACACAATGGAGACAAGCGGCATGGATGGCTCACCTGGATTGGGTGCGATGGTGAAGCGGATATGGTGCGGATCAGCCGGCAGATCCCCCGGATCAAGAGATTTTTTTTCTATATCGACAGCGAAGCGCGCGTTTTTCATATCGAGATCGGCAAGCTCACGGTTGATTTCCTTCTCAAGGCGGCCGCCGGCATCCTGCCGCAGTCCAAACAAGGCCGAGGACTGCGACCGCATTTGCCCCAGGAGCTGATCCTTATCGGCCGAGAGCCGGGCCAGCTCTTCTTCGGTCGCGTCAAGGCGTTCCAGTTCGAGGGCGGCCTTTTCTCCATAGGCGATGACCTCATCCAGGGTCGCTCCGTACTTTTCCTGAAGGCGGCGCAGGACTTGCAGCCGGCTGTTGGACTCTTCCAACTCCTCGGGATTGTCTTCCAGGCGGCCGGCGGTACGATCCAGGTCATAAGCCAGTTCGGTCAATTCGGTCTTCAGCTCCACGGCACGGTCACGCAATTCCTGGACCCGCGTGCTGTAGCGGCTGGCGGCATTCAAATCCGTAATAGCCCGGCCCAGCCGGTCGGCAGCCGATTCCCCCTCAGTTCCCGTCATCTCCATGATTGCACGGCCAAGAAGTTGCGCGATCTCCCGGACGGCTGACAAGGTTTTGATCTTTTTTAAGAGCTCTTCCTCCTCGCCCGCGACCGGACCCGCCTTTTGAATCTCTTCGGTTTGAAAGGAAAGAATATCCCGCCTTCTGGAACGGGTTTCAGGATCGAGAAACAATTCACCCAGGCGTTTTTCGATGGCTGTCATCTCCTGCCTCATGGACATCCACACTTCGAGTGACCGGGCAACCGGATCGCCGGCATAGGCGTCGAGCAAGCTTTTATGGACCGATTCGCGGAAGATGGTCTGTTGGTCATTTTGGCTGTGAATGGCCAAAAGCGGCTCCATGCGCTCACGCAAGTCACCCGCTGTCACCAGCTGGCCGTTGATCTTGGCATAGCTTCGCCCGCTGTCACGGAGCGTCCTGCCAATCACCCATTCCCTGTCTGCCTCTTCGCCTGACTGGTCAAGAAGGATGGTAACAGATGCTTCTTCGGCTCCGGTCCGCAGCATGGCGCGGTCACCCCTGCCTCCCGATGCGAAATCCAGGGCATCGATGACCATGGATTTTCCTGCACCTGTCTCGCCTGACAGAACTGTCAGACCCGGACCAAGGTCAAGCTCCGCATGTTCCACCAACGCAAAATTATCAATCTCTACGCGATGAATCATGTCTTGCGGCTTATCTTCTTTCGTCTTCCCGAAAGCTGATCTTGGCGATCTCGTTCAGCTTCCTCTGCAATTTGACTGCTGATTCCTCACTGTATGTCGCGATAAAAATCGTGTCATCGCCGGCGAGTGATCCGAGGGTCTCCTCAAGATACATGGAGTCAAGCGCAGAAGCCGCTCCCTGTGCCATTCCGGGAAGCGTTTTGATGACGACCAGGGAATCCGCGCTGTTGATTGAAATAACAGCGTCGGAGAAAACCCGCCTCATGCGGCCCGAAGCCGCTTCACCGCTGTGGGTTAAGGCCACATATTTCTGAGTTCCCTCCCCTGTCATGACTTTTACGATTCCGAGCTCCTTGATGTCCCTCGAAACGGTCGCCTGTGTCACATCCATTCCGATTGTCCGCAGCGCGTCGACCAAGTCGGACTGGGTTTCAATGTTGCGCTCGCCTACAAGCTGCAGAATCCGCGACTGACGTTGCTTTTTTGGCGCTTTTTTCATCGGCTTAGCCCCCTTTGCTGAATCTTTGCGGGAAGAGTCTTGAAAAATGAATCTCCCCAAAGTCTGATGTATTTCACTTTTCTTTCAGACGTCTTGATATTGACGCGCGAACCCGTCGTCAATTCATAACCTCCCCGGCCGTCAACCGTCAGGAAGGCTCCATCCTGGTTGGAGATCAGGCGCAAGACAATCCTGGCGCCGGCCCCAATGACATAAGAGCGGTTCTGCGTGGTGTGAGGGCAGATGGGTGTGACCAGGATGACGTCCGCTGTAGGGTGGACAATGGGGCCGCCCGCTGACAGGGAGTAGGCTGTCGAGCCGGTCGGTGTTGACACGATGACACCGTCGCCGGGGATATCCTGGACGCGGACACCGTCAACCTCAAGGGCCGTGACGATGGATTTCGCGCGGCTTCCACGCGCGATCACCACATCATTGAGAGCCTCATCATTCAATACCTTGTGGCCGCCCGTGTCAAAACAGGAAGACTCCAGCAGAGACCGGTCTTCAATTTCGTAATCACCTTCAACCAGCCGGGCGACAGCCTCATCCATCCGGTCAGGATCAATTTCCTGTAAAAAACCGACGCTTCCAAGGTTGACGCCGGTTTTAGCCAAGTTTCTGGAACTCTCATGGTGGGCAGCTGACAGGAAAGTGCCGTCCCCTCCCAGGCATATCATCAGGTCACAGCTGGCATAGGAGTCACGGACCAGGCCTTCCTCAATAAGATCCGGAACGATGGCCGGCTCAATCACCGCCGCCGAGCCGAATTTCAAGATGGTGGAGATCAGCCGGCGCGTCACCCCGAAGCCCGGATCTCTGTCTCGATTAGGATAAAGGGCGATCCGCACGTCTTTCACCTTTCTTCAAGCAGCTGCCGCATCTTCTCCTCAATGCCTTTGGCTTCAAGCGAAGCCTGCTTCATCAGCTCAGCGCGTCTTCCCTGCAGGCTGGTCAGCATACTCACTCCTGCATAATTCATCACTATACCCGACATTTCGCAAGATATCTTCGCTGCCACATGAGCGCCAAAACCGCCATTCTCAATGCCCTCTTCGAGCAAAAGCAGGCGGCCGGTCCTATGTATAGATTCTAGCATACTTTCATAATCAAACGGAGAAGCGGAAAGACAGGAAAAGAGCTCAATTGAATATCCCCTGTCACCGGCCGTCAGTTTCAAGACAGCTTGTTCCGCCTGCCTGATGGTCGTTCCGAGCGCGACCACGGTCAGGTCGCTCCCCTCGGTAATCCGCCTCAGGACCTGCAAATCGGAAAGTTTAAGCTCGTCCGTCCCGGCAGCTGCTTTGAAATAATCCCGATTGCCTGCCAGATCGTGAGGGTAGCGTATGAGGACAGGTCCGTCATGTCTGCGCGCGCACACCAGGGCTGCCCGCAGATCGGAGGCTGAAGCGGGGGCCAGTACCGTCAGATTGGGCAGGGGCAGTGCCATGGACAGGTCATAGAGCCCCTGATGAGTTTCTCCGTCTCCCCCGACAAGGCCCGCCCGGTCAACCGCCAGGACAACGGGAAGATTTTGCAGACAAATATCATGGATCAGCTGATCGACTGCCCGCTGCAGGAAGGTGCTGTAAATCGCGACGTAGGGCCGCAAACCTCCGGCAGCCATGCCGGCCGCCATGGTCAAGGCGTGCTGTTCCGCGATTCCAACGTCAAAAAACCTTTCAGGAAAGGCACGGCTGAAGGGGATCAGGCCCGTCCCCTGAGCCATGGCTGCTGTCACCGCCACGATCTCAAGATCATCCCGGGCCAACTCGACCAGAGTGTCCCCAAAGCACTGGGAGAAAGTCTTATCAGTGTCTCCATTCACGGGCAGCTGGCCATTGCCGGTGTCAAAGGGCGCTACACCATGGAAATTCTCGGGCTCGTCTTCCGCGTAACAGTATCCCTTTCCCTTGACCGTTACCACGTGAAGCAGCACAGGGCCGCGGACCAGCCGCAAGGCGCGGAGATGCCGCTCCATGTCGGCGATGTTGTGGCCGTCAACGGGCCCGTAATAGCGGAATCCGATCTGCTCGAAAAGAACGCCCGACTCCCGCCCCCAAGAACGCCAGCGGCGTTTTGTTCGCGCTATCATACGGATCAGGGGCTGGCCGAGAAGCGGGATCCTGGACAGGCGCCTTTCCCACGCCGTCTTCAGCATGATGTAGCGCAGGTTGGTACGCAATGACTCCAGATGCCGGGCTATGCCGCCCACCGCCTCATCGATGCACATCTGGTTATCGTTGAGGACAATAAGCAGGTTTTCGCCGCTTTGGCCAGCGTCTGACAGGGCCTCGAAGGCCATGCCGCCGCCAAGCGAACCGTCACCGATCAGGGCAATGGTCTTGCTCAGGTTCCCCTTGGCGCGTTTGGCGCGAGCCAGCCCCAGGGCCGCGGAAATTGAGGTGCTGCTGTGCCCTGTATTAAAGGAATCATAGACACTTTCCTTCCTTTTGGGAAAGCCCGACAAACCGCCTTTCAATCGGATGGTTTGAAAGGTATCGCGCCGGTCGGTCAGAATTTTCCAGGCATAGCTTTGGTGGCCTACATCAAAAACGATTGAATCCTGGGGGTAGCGTCCGGTTGACAGGAGGGCGATGGTTAATTCAATCACACCCAGGTTAGGCGCCAGATGACCGCCGTTCTTTGAAACGGTTTCAATAATAAGGGAGCGAAGCTCTTCCGCCAACTCGGTTTTTTGCTCAGCCGTTAATGCCTGCAGATCAGCAGTTCCCTTTAGCGAATGCAGAACCGGGTATTCCGTCAAGCTAGTTCTTCCTTTCAAGCAAGGCAGGCATCAGACCCTCAAGGGGAGCGGTATCACAAGCCATTGACTTAAGCTCCTTAAGCGCGCCCTCGACTTCCGAGACCTTCCGGCCAAGAAGGGCCGCCGCCCCCTCCAGGCCGGCCATGGCGACAAAAGTTTTTTTGCCCGCCAACTGGTCCTTTTTGGGCGTCTTGCCAAGTGTATCACGGTTTGAGACGCAATCAAGGATATCATCTTTGATTTGAAAAGCAATACCCGCCGCTGTACCGGCAAGGGCCAGCTGCTCCATTACCCTGTCCCCCGCATCGGCCAGACAGCCGCCCATAAGCAGGGCGGCGCGGATCAGCCGGGAGGTTTTAAGCTCCGACATCCAAAGTACGTCCGAAATGCCTACGCCTTCACCGGGCATCTTCTCCATGGCAAGATCCCTGTCCTGACCCAGTATCATGCCATCCCCGCCGGCTGCCTCCCCCAGCACCCGCATGGCCCGCAAGACGCCGGGACGCGGGTTTTTCCCGGCAACCCGTATCATGAGCTCGTAGGACCTGTTCAGGAGAAGATCGCCGGCCAGGATGGCGGCCGCTTCACCATAAACAATGTGGCAGGCAGGCCGTCCCCGCCGGTAATCGTCATTGTCCATGGAAGGAAGGTCATCATGGATCAGTGAGTAAGTGTGAACCATCTCAAGGGCCGCGGCAAAGGGCAAAGCTTCCCTGGCAGGCGGGCCCAAAAGGGAGGCCGCCGCAAAAAGAAGACGCGGCCTGAACCGCTTCCCGCCGGCCAGCAGGCTGTAACGCGCCGCTTCCCACACAGGATAGGAACCGGACACAGCAGGGATTAATTCACTTTCGAGGAAGTCTTCCAGCTGATCGGGCAAGAACTCTTGCGGGCCTGTGCCCTTCACGAATGGTCCTGTCATTCACGCTCGCCAATCGGAACGAGGGTTCCTTCCGCGTCGACAAGCTTGACCATTTCTTCTTTCATGCCGCGCAGTTTTTCGGTGCAAAAAGACGATAAGGCAACCCCTTCCCGAAACAGGGCCATGGAATCGTCGAGTGAGGATTCCCCCCGCTCCAGCAATGTCACGATTTCCTCCAGCCGGTGGATTGCCTCCTCGTAGGTCATCTCTCTGTCCGCTTGATTGTTTTCTTTTTCCATTTTCTCTGCTCTCTCATCCCTTTCGGTCCATTTCAAGCAAGAGGCCGTACAACCTCACAGCCTACCTGGCCATCCTTGAAAACCAGATCGACCTGGTCGCCCTTGTCAAGACGCGACCCTTCTGTCACCGCATGACCCCTTTCGTCCATCACCAGGCTATAACCGCGTGAAAGGACGGCAAGCGGTGACAAGGCCTCGAGCGCCTTGGCCGCCTGGGCGGCGCGGAAGACCTGCCGGTCCATATTCTTATCCGATGCCGTCCGGACCCCGGCCGAAAGATCCCTGATACGGCCTTGTTCCTTGTTTTCCAGCCTGTCCCAGGCGAAAAGCAGGCGGTGACCAAGCAGCTCCACCCTGTCGCGGTGCCGGTCTATTATGGCCGCCGGATGCATCAGCACGGGCCGCGTTGACAAGCCGGTGACCCGCTTCAGCTGGGAGTCAATCCGGGCTGTCAGGGTCTGCTCCATGGATGAAGTCAGCTGATCCATTTTCAGCAGGATATCTTCCTTGACCGGCACCGCGAGCTCTGCCGCAGCCGATGGTGTCGGTGCCCGAAGATCGGCCGCAAAGTCAGCGATGGTATAGTCGGTCTCGTGGCCGACAGCAGAGATGACCGGGATGGCGGAGGAGGAAATCGCCCGGGCAGTCATCTCCTCATTGAAAGGCTGCAGGTCTTCCTGGGACCCGCCGCCCCTGCCAAGGATGATCAGATCACCAAGAGCGAGAAGATTGGCGATCTCAATGGCCGCCGCGATCTCCCGCTCGGCCCCCGGCCCCTGGACGGGGACGGGAATCAGCAGCAGGCGGACTCCGGGAAAGCGCCGGCGCAGGACATGGATGATGTCGCGGATCACTGCCCCCGCTTCCGACGTGATGGCGATAATCCGCCGCGGGATGAAGGGGATGGCTTTTTTATTCTTCTCATCGAAAAGGCCTTGGCGGGCCAGCCGCTCCTTCAATTCGAGGAAACGGCGGTAAAGATCGCCGACACCCTCTTCCTGGATCCCGTCGACGATGAGCTGAAAGCGTCCGTTTTTGTCGTACAGGTTTGTCCGTGCGAGAAGGAGTGCCTGCATGCCGTCACGGATGTCGGCGGGAGCATTTCCCGCCGCCTGCCGGAAGAGCACACAGGACACGGACGCGTATTCGTCTTTTAAAGTGAAATAGACATGACCGGAGGGATATTTTTTCGCCCCCGATATTTCGCCCCGCACTCTTACCTTTGCCAGCTCGGGGTCACTGGACAGGCGGTCATTGACTGCCTGGTTCAGCCCTGTTACTGTGAACACGCCTTCCATGAGCTAGTCATCCCCCGTCCCATCAACCGTTTCGGCAAGCTGCCGCTCATTTTTTTCGATGCTTCCCAATACCGCGTTAATAAAGGACCGTGATTGATCGGTTCCGTATTCGTTGGCAAAAATTACAGCTTCCGATATGGCTATTTCCGCGGGAACCTCTGTATCAAAGAGGAGTTCGAAAACTGCAAGTCTCAAAATCGAAAGGTCGATCAGTAGCTGGCGGTCCATGGTCCAGCCGCGCAGGTAGCTGGCGATGATGGAATCGATGGCGGCACGATGGTCGCCTACCCCCTTGATCAGCCGGTCAAAATAGGCCCGGTCCGTCACGTCACTCAGGGGCTCAAGCTGAAAGAAGCCCTCCTGCTGATCTTCCCGGCTGCCCCGCCTGATCTCAAGCTGGTAGAGGAATTTTAAGGCCTTTTCCCGCGCTGTGTGCCGGCTCATACCCGCTTTCCTTCCTAACGGAACATGCCCGGCGGAAGGATCCGGTCGATCAGTTTCCGGATGGCGTCACGATCACGAAAGTAGCGGAAGCCGACAAAATATCCCACCAGGGTCAGGACCATGATGAACAGAAGTTTCCAGAAGCCGAAGACAAGCCACAAAAGAGCGAAAACGAACATAATCAGGGCGCCCATGACACCTGAAGACAAAGGAGTGCGTTCGCCCCGGTTCGGTTTTCCGCTTTGATCAGGTCTCTGCATGGTCTACCGCTCCACCCGCGGCGCGACTGTTTCCACCCGGCTGACACGGACTTCAACACTGTCCACCTCGATGCCCGTGTATTTCTCAATATCCTTTTTGACACGCTCCTGAACGCGGGCCATCATCATGGGAATCTCGACATCGGAGAAGGCCTGGATGATCATCCGCACAGCCAGTTTGCCGCCCTTGGCCGGTGAGACCCGCGCCTTGGCGGTCTTGACACCCGACTGGGAGATCTTGGCCGCGTTGAGGGCGATATTTTCGATGGCCTCGACACCGATTTCAATGTGGCCGATCTCATTGGAACGGATCCTTGTTTTTCGAAGACGTCCCGCCATGACAGAAACAATCAGGGCGATGACGGAGACAAGGAAGCCGACAAGTCCTGTCACGAGGGTGATGGTCCTGGCCGGCTGCTTCTGAGCCGCATCGAGTGTAAGGGTGATCATTCCGGTCAGAATATCGGTGCTGATGATCATGAGGAGACCAATCAGGAAAATTACCGACAAAAGAAATGAGAATACGATTAAGATGGTCCTGGCCCAACGGCTCATAGATATTCCTCCTGCTCCGCTTCGGGGGAGGGACCCCCCTGCGGCTCAACCTCCTCCGTTACCCGGACAACGTGAACATTGACAGCGTCAACATTCAAGCCTGTGAACCGCTCGACATCCCGCTTGACCCGCTCCTGGACTGACCAGGCTATTTCGGGCATCACATGGCCGTAGAGGACATCCAGGTAGACGGTGATCACAACATCATCCGATTCACCGCCGCGAAAGGAAACGCGGACACCGCGCCCCTCCGGCACCAGGCCGATGGCTTCCTTCAATCCCGAAGCGATCCCCGTATTCAAGCCACTGACACCCGGCGTATGAAGCGCCGCTTCTGCCGCGTACTGGGCAATGAAGCCCTGCGACATGGTTCGCTCACCTTTTATGGAGAACTGGCGGCTGTCGCTGTCCATATTCAGGCGCGCTCCATGTACTCCCCTGTACGGGTGTCGATGCGCACGATTTCATTCTGGTTGACAAAGAGCGGCACACGGATGACAGCACCCGTTTCCAGTGTCGCGCTCTTGGTCGCGCTTTGCGCTGTATCACCGCGCACGGCGGGTTCGCACTCAACGATCTCCAGCTCGACCGTATTGGGCATATCGACTTCCAGGATTTGACCCTCCCATGAGACGACGCGAACGGTCATACCCTCCTTGAGGAAGGGCAGGGCGTGTTCCAGTTTGTCGCGCCCGATGGGGATCTGATCATAGCTTGACTGATCCATAAAATAGAAAAGATCGCCATCCTGGTAAATATAGGCCATGTCCCTGTTCTCCAGCTGGACCGGCTCATACTTGTCGGAGGGATTGAAGCTTCTTTGCACCACGCTCCCCGTCTGCAGGTTCTTGAATTTGACGCGGACAAAAGCGGAGCCCTTGCCCGGTTTGACATGTTGAAACTCAATGACCTGACAGGGCTGCCCGTCCAGCACAAATCCCGTTCCGTTGCGAAAATCACCCGCGCTTATCATCTTTACCTCCAGCTTGTTGCCGACTGCTTGCCATGAAGCCATTTTACGGGAAACAAGAAGCTGCCGCAAGCAAAGCCTCTAGCGGTTGAGGGAAGGCGCGTGATAGAGTATCGTAAGATGTCGGTGTCAAACAAGCACAGCGAATGGAAGCGACGGGAAGAATGACAAGCAAGGATCAAGTAAAAAATCGGGACAAAGAAGACGGCCGGGATGGCTTTTCCCTGTCCCGCCGTGTCCGGGCTCTCTTCTTCCCCGATCTGATCGTCAGCTCCCCCCAGGCCATCGATTACGGCCAGCTTGCTTCATCCGGCTTTCGCATCGCCCTGGTGGATATCGACAATACGCTCGCCTGCCATGGAAGCCATGTGTGTGACCCTGAGGCGGCCGCAATCATCAAAAAAATCCAGGACGCCGGCCTGGTCCCCGTCATCGTTTCCAACGCCCGCACGGAACGCGCCCGCGCCTACGCCGGTTCCCTGCAGCTTGAATTCATCGCCAGGGCAAAAAAACCGGACGCCAGGGCTATCTGCCGGGAACTGGAAAGCCGCGGATGCCTTCCGGAACACGCCATCATGATCGGTGATCAGCTGTTGACCGACGTCTGGTCGGCCAGACGGGCCGGCATCCCTGTCATCCTGACTGACAAACGCTCGAATAAGGAAATTTTTACTGTCCGCCTGAAGCGGCCGATCGAATGGATCCTGATCCGCTGCGGCGGAAAGGCCCGCTGGCAGGCCCTGCGCGACAACTACTCAAGCCTGATCAAAGAATAACTATTTGAAATGCAATGGTAACCATTTGTATATACCATTGAAACCCTATTAGTAATACCAAGTGCTAAATTGAATCAAGGCCCCGATCAGGTCACCCGGCTTTTCTCAGCTTAAGTCTGTGCGTGGTCTGTGTGGGGCACGCCGCGCTGTGCGGCAATTCAAGGAGGCACGTGATGAAAATACTGTTTGTTCGAAAAAGGGTTCCGGGCGTTTTCCTGGCTCTCTTCCTGATCCTGGCCCTTTTCTCTCTTTTGCCAGCGGTTCCTGTCCTGTCACAGGAGATTGTTGTGTCGACAGAAACCGAATTACATGAGGCGCTGGATCACCGGTACCCGATCATTTTGCTTGGTGCCGATATTGAGGTCAATGAAGTCATTTTGGTCCATTACGACTGCACCATCACCTCTTTAAGCGAGGCGCGCCTTTACCGTTCCCCGGATTACACCAGCGTTCTCCTGTCCCTCGAAATGTTCGAAGATGAGGATCCGATCTCAATGACCCTGGATGGGATCGTGGTGGACGGCATGAAGATTCAGGCTCAGGAACCGGCCCTCTTTGTTGGCGAGAACACTACACTTCATCTGAGGGACACAACCATCCGCGACAACTACAACGACGGAACCGGGTCTGAAGATGGCGGCGGCATCTGCAACCGCGGCACGCTCAACCTTTATGAGGGAACTTCTATCACGGGTAACAGGGCGGTGAGAGGCGGTGGCGTCATGAACCCCGAACCCCACGGGGAGAAAATTTACGATGACAGTCACCCTTTACACCTTCACGACATCTACGTCCCCTACTGGAATGTCTTCAACATGTATGGAGGGGAAATCACCTGCAATGAAGCCAGTTTTTCCCAAGCGAATTCTTCGGAAGGAGCCGGCGGAGGAGTCTTCGTTGAAACGGCCAGCTACCAGACCCATTACAATCCGGCTCACTACCGCGTTTTCATATACGCAGTATTCAATTTATTTGGCGGCAAGATTTCCAATAATTCGACCGAAGCTGACGGCCACGGAGGCGGCGTCTCCCTGGGATGGGGTTACCAGGCGGTGACCGATGAGAACTGGCTGGGAGAGATCCATATCTGTTTCACCATGGAGGGTGGAGAAATTTCCAATAATTACGCAGGGGGGTCCGGTGGCGGTGTCTGGACTAGCCATTCAGCCTTTGTCATGGAAGGAGGGGCCATTACCCGCAATTTCGCAGAGGACAGCGGGGGCGGCATCGCCGGAGGCATTTACGCGGCGGAAGCCAAGGTCTTCAAAATGACCGGGGGCGAAATTTCGCTCAACGCGGCCAGGGAGGGCGGTGGAATCGGGCCCACTATTTCAGGATTCTTCCTGGCTGGTACCATCTGCGACAACCTGGCTTATGAGAGGGCCGATGATTTTGAGATCCGCACCCTTCACCTGACACTGATGAACCGTATGCCAGGCCGGGCTTACGGGACAGATTTCAAGACGGATGAGCCGCTTTTCGAAGAAATGGAAGAATTAATCGGCGAGGCACTCCCCGTGATCACGGCGGAATTGATTCCCGGCGCGCCTGCGCCCGACGGTGTCATCATCCCCTTTTTCGGCTGGTTTGAGGATGGAGGAGACTCGCGCTTTGAAACCATAGCCGGTGACCGTTTCCCCCGGGAACCGGAAACCCTGCACTGGGATGCAGTCGAAGTACCGCAGCATGGGTCGCTCAAGGCTCTCTGGCACGGACTTTTGCTCCTTTATGACGCCAATTTCGAAGGGGGGCCTTCCCTTTACGACCCCCATGCCTATCTGCCCCAGGATCAGGCAGCTGCCGCTGCCAACACTTTTACCCGTCAAGGATACCGCTTTACCGGCTGGAATACGGAGGCTGACGGGAAGGGCGCTGATTACAGCCCCGGCCAATCCCTCCCCATGGATCAAAGCCAGGTTCTTTACGCCCAATGGGAAAAATTGCCGGTTGGCAGCTTGACCGTGTCAATGACCGTCAGCGGCGGCGGAGCCGATGAAAGCCAGCCTTTCGATTTCATTGTCACCCTGGATGACCCGGCATTGAATGGAAAATACGGCGACATGGATTTTCTCATGGGACAGGCTCACTTCCAACTGAAACACGGGCAGAGCATGGCGGCATCCGGCTTGCCTGCCGGAACTGGTTATACCGTCAGGCAAGCCCTTGTCACAGGTTATTCCACCCGCTTTGATGGAAGAGAAGCCAACGAGAAATCCGGAAACATCGGACAAGGACTGACAGTGATCCTGCTGGCCGACAACTACAAGGCGGCGGCATCACCTTCCGGTCCTGCCGATCCCGGCATTGACCTCATACCGGCTACCGGAATTAAGATTTTCCCCCTTGCTGCAGGGGCTGCCTTCATCCTTCTTTCACTTCTGTCCATGGTTCCAGTGATCAGGAGAATACGAAGAGAGCCCTGAGGCTCCAGCAAATGAATGTTTGAAGAAAGGCGGATCCGGGAATCCGCCTTTCCTATGGCCGGGATCTCTTGTCCAGGACCTTGGCCGGATCAAAAAAGCGTTTCAGGTTCACGGAGGAGGCTTGTCTCAGGGCTGTGCCCGAAAGCTGGGTCCGGGACACATAGACGTAGCCGTCCCCTCCATGCCAGTACGCCCATGTCCCGTAGCCGCTTTGGAGTTTGTAGCCGGCCCCGGTATACAGTTTGGTCTTTTGAGGATTGCCCTCGATATGGTCACCGAAGGGGCAGTAAAGTGCGGTCAGTTCGCCCGCAAAGGGTTCTACCCACATGGCAGTCATGGCCAAATCTTTTTCTATTTCTTCCATGGATACGAAGGGAAGGGACAGTCGGCTATAAGTGCCGCTCGCCATACTCCAGTTGCGCGAGATCAGCGCTGTCACAATGGCCTCCACCTTTTGGCGGTTGGCGGTAAAGTCGGTTGGCGGCAATTCAGGGATATCCGCCCCCATACCGGCCGCGTCTCTTCGCAAGGCCAGATCCTGGACATCCGCTACAGGATAGCCGAATATTCCATACTGGCCGACCAGGGCAATCACCCCCGTGGCGCCGTTGAATGAAAAGTCCGGGTGGCCCTCGATGAAGTCTTCCAGGATCCCGATGGCAGAATAGCTTCTGTCCGATTCCTCGCTGCCGTCCCGGTGAAGCAGGACACCTTCCACCTGTCCCTTTTCATTCAGGTCCAGCCGCCAGGCCAGGCCGCTTTCGGCCCGGGGCAGCGAGCAGTAGAAGTCCTCCAGCACGATAACCAGCGGCTTCTTGCCCCTGGGGCAGGGAATGCCTCGCAAGCCGCCCTCCCCGGTGACAAAGGAACGGCTGTCGACCAGGACATAGCCGCCTTCATAAAGCTGCTCCAGTATCCCGGCGAATTCGCTGATCAACAGCAAACTCTGGTCCGCGGCAGCCTGATAGAGATCACCGTCGAAGGCACGGCCGGCATCAGCGATCAGGGGCCTGACCGCCAGATGTTCCACCGGATCCCACCAGGTCACGACCGGTTCCGGGTTCTTCTCCGAGCAGACGGCTTGGAATGCCAGGAGTTCCGGATCCTGGGGGAAATAGTCCAGGAGGCGCTCAATCCTAAGCGAGGCGTCGTAGGTTCTTTGCAGGGCCATTTCCTGGCGGATCAGCAGAATCTGTTCGCCAAAATAGTCCTGCCAGGCGCGGTCGAGCCGCTGGGCAAGATAGTCGGAGAGGGAGGTCAGGCCGGACAGATCCGTGCCATCCATTATTTTTCGAACCGTCTTGATCTCGTCGTAATAAGCGGCTTGCGCCAAAGCCTCATCCGCTTGAGCCAGCATTTTTCTGACCTGGCTGACTGTTTCAAACTCTTCTTGCAGGGGCGTGAAATCACGGGCCAGGTGGGGTATCCGCGTCATCTGACCGGCGAAGTGGAGAAATTTATCGTCCTCAATCCCGCCGGTCAAGTAGCTTTCAACCGCATCCGCGGCAGTCGCGGTCATCTGACGTCCGGCGACAGGGGCAAAGCGCTCCATCCATTCGATGTCCCCGTCCGTAAGCCAGGTGCCCTCCAGAATGGAAGCCATGAGGCGGCTGCTCTTTTGACCCGCGTCCTGCTCGATCTCCTTGATAAGGGCGGCCGCTTCCAGGTCGAGGGCCTTGATCCGGTCGGTCTGCTTCATGTCTGGAAAGCTGGCCCGTTTCGACCGCAGGGCATGATAGATTTCCAGAACCCGGTCGTCGTCTTCCGTTTCCAGTGCCTGATGGTATTGATCCGCCCCGTAGGGAAGCCGCGTTTTCAGCAGGGCGGCAAGCGCCAGGCCAAGGGCCAGGGCCAGCGCAAGCGCGGCGGCTGTCCATAGGATTGCCTTAGGGGGGAGGCGCTTTTTCCCGGTTCTTTCCAGAAGCGGCGTGTTCATTCTTGTTATTCCGGCGCTTCGAGGACAAGCTGTCTGTCTTCGATGGTGTCTTCGCGGATGTACCTTCCCGCTGTCGGCGTCTTTTGGATGCGATAGTAGTCGAGGTCCCGGATGAAGGACAAGTCTTTTTCTTCGTAGAGTGCGACCAGATAATCATTTTTCGAGCGAAGAACCGTCGCCCCCTGGGCCGTACGCGTCACTTTTTTAACGATTTGAGACGCCTTGAAATAGAGCAGTTTGTTCTTCTTTGAGCGGATGGCAAAAGACAGGTCACTGCCTTCAGGCAGGTGGGCCATGCCGACCAGGGGCGACGAATCGTCATAGGCCCTGATCAGTTTTTTTCGCCTTTGCTTGGTTTCGTAGTGGAAGGCGTCAATCCTGACTCCCTTGCCGTTCTTGAAAAACAGCAGGAACTCGCCAGTGAAAGGTTCGGTCGCTGAATGGATGAAAACGACCCGCTCGCCCGGGTCGAGCTCGAGCAGGTTGGGGGTGTATTCGCCCAGGAGCGACGGACGGTGGTCCTCGATCTCCCAGGCCATCATCTTGTAGACCTGGGCCTGGTCGGTAAAGAAAAGGATCTCGGCATGGTTGCTCGAGTCAAGTTCCTGAATGAGCCGGTCACCCTCCTTGACCCTGATCTCGAAATTCCCCCTCAGTGAAGTGGCGGGCAATTTTTTGAAGTAGCCTTCCCCGGTCAGGAAAATGCGGGTATTGTAGGAAGGAATCAACTCCTCTTCTTCCGGAATCTCGATTTCCTCAGGGGCGATCAGCCGCGTCTTCCGCTCCTGGCCATAGCGTTTGGCCGCGTCCTTGAGCTGGCGTACGATCTTCTCACGAACCCTGGCCCGGCTTTTGACCAGGCGGTCCAGCTCGCTGATTTCATTTTCCAGTGCCTCAATGTCTTTGACGCGCTTGAGGATGTATTCACGGTTCAAGTGACGCAGCCTGATCTCTGCGACGTGATCCGCCTGCTTCTCATCGATGGAGAAGGCCGCCATAAGACGCGGGACTACCTCCTTTTCCGTCTCTGTCAGCCGGATCACCGCGATCGCCTTGTCAATGTCCAGGAGGATTTTTTCCAGGCCCCGCAGGAGGTGGAGGGTATCGCGTTTTTTTGCGGCCTCGAAGGCGGCCTCTCGGCGGATGCAGTCTCCCCGCCACTCCACCCACTCCAAAAGGAGCTCGCGTACGCCAAGCAGGCGCGGCTTGTTGCCAATCAGGACATTGAAATTGCAGGAGAAGGGATTTTGCAAAGAAGTCGAAACGAACAGCTGATGCAGGACAATATCCGGGTCTGCTGAAGGCTTGTAATCGACGGAGATACAAAGGCCGTTCAGGTCCGTCTCATCGCGGACCGAGACTATGTCGCGCAGCCTGCCCTTCTTGATGCCGTCGGCGATATCATCGATGATGGTTTCGATTGTCGTCGTGTAGGGAATTTCACGGAATTCAATCCGGTTCTCCTTGCGGTTGACATCGGCGGTTGACCTGAGCTGGAATGATCCCCTGCCCGTCTTGTAGATCTCCCGCATCTCGTCACGGTCGTAGATCAGGTAGGCGCCGGTCGAAAAGTCAGGCGCCGGCAGGGTTTCCATTAAATCGGCTTCGGGGTCGCGGATCAGGGCAATGGTCGTCTCACAGACCTCTTTTAAATTGAAGGAGGAGATATTGCTGGCCATGCCGACGGCGATCCCCTGGTTGTTGTTGACCAGGATGGTGGGAAAGACAGCCGGCAGCAGGAGGGGTTCCTTGGTGGTGCCCGAATAATTGTCAACAAAATCGACCGCGTCTTTTTCAAGGCCGGTCAGAATGGCCTCACAGGACGGATCGAGCCTGACTTCCGTATAGCGCGAAGCGGCGTACTGCATATCGCGCGACGACACGCTGCCAAAATTCCCCTTGGAATCAATCCAGGGGTGAAGCAAAGAGCCGTTGCCACGCGTCAGCCGCACCAGGGTTTCATAAATGGCCTGGTCGCCGTGGGGGTTCAGCTTCATGGTCTGGCCGACCACATCGGCCGACTTGGCCCGCGCCCCGCCCAGCAGATTCATCTTGTACATGGTGTAGAGCAGTTTGCGGTGCGCCGGCTTGAAGCCGTCAATCTCCGGAATGGCCCGCGACACGATGACACTCATGGCGTAGGGCATGTAATTTTCAAATAGTGTGTCGGATATTTTCTTTTCGATTGCCTTTGCCATCCGGCTTCCTCTTCTCCCTCTTCTTGCAATTCATTTGATGAGCGGCCGGATGATCAACCCACATCGAGCATCTCCATGTAAAGATGGCCGTTTTCCTCAATATGCCGGCGCCTTCCCGGGATGTCATCACCCAGCAGGAGATCAAAGGTGTCGCGCATGGTCTCCTCTTCTTCAGGCAGAACCGCGATCAGCCGCCGCGTATCCGGATTCATGGTCGTATTCCACATCATGCCCGGCTCATTTTCCCCCAGCCCTTTTGAGCGCTGGATATGGACGGCGCCGTCGCCGATGGTTGCAAGGATCTCGTTCTTTTCCTGATCGGAATAGGCGAAGTAAGTGCTCTCCAAACGCTTGGTCCGGTGGCTGATCTCGTAAAGGGGCGACTCGGCGATGAAGATCCTGTTCTGACGGATCAATTCAGGCGTCAGGCGGTAAAACATGGCCAAAATCAAAGTCCGGATCTGAAAGCCGTCCACGTCGGCGTCGGTGCAGATGATCACCTTGTTCCAGCGCAGCCGGCTCAGATCAAAGGGCGGGATATCCTTGCTGAATTTCTTGGGAATATCAACCCCGCAGCCCAGAATCTTGATCAGGTCCATGATGATGTCATTTTTAAAGATGGCGTTGTAATCAGCCTTCAGGCAGTTGAGGATCTTGCCTCTCACCGGGATTACGGCCTGGAACTCGGCGTCCCGCGCCATTTTGACTGAGCCGAGAGCCGAATTGCCCTCCACGATGTAGAGTTCGCGGCGGGTGACATCCGGCGTCCGGCAGTCGACAAACATCTTGACCCGGTTGGATACGTCGATCTGCTGCATGAGGTCGCGCTTGACGGCCAGCCGGGTTTTCTCCGCCTTCTCCCGGCTCCTGCGGTTGAGCAGCACCTGATCGGCCGCCCTCAGGGCCTCTTCGCGGCGCTCGATAAACCAGATATCGAGCTTTGACCGGATCAGGTCGGTCATGAAACGCTGGATGAAGCGGTTGTTGATGGAACGCTTGGTCTGGTTCTCATAACTTGTCACTGTCGAAAAAGAGCTTGTCAGCAAGAGGAGGCTCTCCTCAATGTCACCGAAGCTGATCTTTGACTCGCCGGCCTTGTACTTGCCCTCGCCTTTGAGGAAGTTATCAAAGGCGGAAACAAAGGCCGACCGGACCGCCCGGTCGGGTGAGCCGCCATATTCAAGCCAGGAGGAATTATGGTAATAGCGGATTTCCCGCACCTGGTTGTTGAATGCAAAGGCGACGTCACATTTGACGGTGTAGTCCTGCCTGTCCTCCCGGTCCCGGCCGCTGCCCTCTCCGGAAAAGAATACGGGCTCCGTCGTCCCGTCGACGTTCATTTCCCTGACCAGTCCACGGATTCCGTCGGGATACTCAAACAGGGTTTTCGTTTTTTCGAGTTCATCTATGAACTCAAAGGTGACGCCCTTGTTGATGACAGCCTGCTGCTTGAGCGTCGAATGGAAATAGTCGGCGGGGATGGCGATCTCGGTAAAGATTTCGTCGTCGGGCATCCAGCGCTGGATCGTACCCGTCATGCTTGTTTTGACAGCCGTCTTTTGCAGGCCGCCGATGTTATGGCCCTTCTCGAAATGCAGCTCATAGAGAAACCCGTCACGTGTGACCGCCACGTCAAACCATTTGGAGGCGTACTGGGTCGCGCAGGCACCCAGGCCGTTGAGGCCCAGGCTGTATTCATAGTTTTCCCCCAGATTGGTCTTGTACTTTCCGCCCGCGTAAAGCTCGCAGTATACAAGTTCCCAGTTGTAACGGTTTTCGACCGGATTGAAGTCGAGCGGAATCCCCCTGCCCCGGTCCGTCACCTCAATCGAATGATCGGGGAAGCGCTTGACCGTAATAACCCGGCCGTGCCCTTCGCGCGCCTCATCAATGGAGTTGGAAAGAATCTCAAAAAAGGATTGCTGGCATCCTCTCAGATCATCTGACCCGAAGATAACACCGGGGCGCAGCCTGACGCGGTCAGGCCCTTTCAACTGGGAAATGCTTGTATTGTCATAGGCCTGGCTCATGTCGGCTCCCTTCTATGGTCGATTCTCACACGGAATGAAATAAGCGTCAAGCGCCTTATTCTCAATGAAAAACCATCTGCGGGTTCCGGCCAAAACCCGGCAGATGGTTGTGATCTGGTGAGCATAGCAGGACTCGAACCTGCGACCCACAGCTTAGAAGGCTGTTGCTCTATCCAGCTGAGCTATATGCCCGCGCAGGTTTCCGGCCATGTGGAGCGGGTGAAGAGAATCGAACTCTCACGATCAGCTTGGAAGGCTGATGTTCTACCACTAAACTACACCCGCATACGCCGGAAACCAGAAATCATGATACAACAGGCCTGTCTTTTTGTAAAATAGCTAATCGCCTTCTTCCGGCGACAGAAGCAGCGACTCGGGAACATAGCCCGACCGGCCGTCTTCAAGGCGGATCAGGACCCAGCCTTCCCGGGGGCCGGTCAGCTGCGTCACATGATCCCGTCTTTGGGAGGTAGCACAATAAATCTTTCGTAGCAAAAGAAGAGTTCGATC